>CAYJQO010000055.1:0-2568 GCA_964372445.1 uncultured Candidatus Saccharibacteria bacterium | reverse complement strand
GGCAGATGCGCTACAGCCAGTTCCCCATCATTCCCCTCGAGGTCGCCATCATCGGGCACTTCCAAGAGAAATGAAAGAGCAATGAAAAAACGCTGGCCTCACTCCAGCGTTTTTTCTACAAACATCTTTCTGTACGAAGCCTGTACGTTCTAGCGAGAGACGGAGGTCGTTGCCCCGAGCTCTGCCCAGGGTGCCTCAACGGTGATGCGGCCGGTAGCTGAATCCCACATAATTCGGTACTGGGTGTCATAGCTTGACGTATTAGTGTAGTAGGCGGTTGTGCCACTTGCGTTCGGATCGAACGGCAACTGCGTGATGTAGGTTGGCACAAGACACGGCGCGATATCATAGTTACCGGAGCTACTAGCACTCGTCATGGTTGCAAACGTGGTCGGTAACGTAGTCGTGCAAGTACCTGTAGACGCTTGGAATATCCCACGGTTATCAGTCATGCGCTGGCCAACGGCGTTCAGGATGGCGTTCACGTTCGAGGAGCGCTGAGCGTTTCGGGCCTGCGCGAACTGCCGCGCGGGGTTTAGCGCCACGATCACCACACCCGCCAGGACCGCAATGATGCCGATTACGACCAGGAGCTCGATCAGGGTAAATCCCTCACTCTGGCGGAGAAACTTGTTAATGGCATTCATAGTTCGTTTCATGCAATAGCATCGACCTTGCGTGTGCTCATAGTATAGTAGTCCCCAGGTACCACGCGACCTGATTTATCCACACCCTAGAAGGGACTCACATCCTCGAGGGAAACGGTGCTCAGTGAGACCGCGTCCACGGTGAGCTAAGGCGGCGCTGCGGCTCCGCACCGTAGCAGCTGCCTTGATCACCTTCTGGTTCCCGCTCGTCTCCCCCACGCGCACCATGTTCACGAACAAGTCACCGAACACATAGTTGAACCGGTCGAGGCTCTCCGCGAGCGACTGGCCGCTGTGCACATGCTGCGCGATCGACTCAATGATCCTGGCAAAGCGTCCTGACCCGGTCTGCCGCTGGATCAGGCGGAGGCTCTCGAGGAGCGGCAACCCGCTCTTGATCCCCACCGAGAGGTGACGAGCGAAGTTGATCCGTTCTTGGAGCGAGACCGGATGGAACAACCTTTGGAAGAAGGAGGGGCTGGGATGGTGTACGGTTCCCCAGCGTGGCGTGTCAGTCATAGATGATGCGGAGCACCTCCTCGATCGTGGTGATGCCCTTCGAGGCCTTGGCAAGGCCGTCCTCGATCATGCTCTTCATACCAGCCTGCACCGCCGCCTGCTTGATCTGCGCGGCATCGGCGCCGCCCACGATGAGCGACCGGATATCGTCGTCTATCTCCAAAACCTCGAAGATGCCAATCCGCCCCTTGTACCCGGCGCCGTCGCAATCCTTGCACCCGGGCCCCACGGTGAAAACCTTCTCCACCGGGTACCCTTTGGCGATCTTCCCGAGGTTCTTGAGCTCTGCGAGCGAGAGGGCACGTTCCTTGCGGCACGCGGCGCAGACAATACGCACCAGCCGCTGGGCGATCGCGACGTTCACGGTCGAGGCAACGAGAAAGGGCGGCGCACCCATGTCTACGAGGCGCGGGAAGGTGGTCGCCGCATCGTTCGTATGCAGGGTTGAGAGCACGAGGTGCCCCGTCAAGGATGCGTTGATCGCGATGTTGACGGCTTCCGAATCTCGGATCTCCCCTACCATGATCACGTTCGGGTCTTGCCGGAGAATCGAGCGCAAACCCGCTGCAAAGGTGAGCCCACCTTGAATGTTCACGGGAATCTGCGTGATGCCGGGGATGGAGTACTCGATCGGATCCTCAATCGTCATAATGGACACCTCCCGGCTATTCAGCTTCTTGATGAGCGTGTAGAGCGTGGTGGTTTTCCCTGAACCGGTCGGACCGTTGGCGAGAATCATGCCGTACGGTTTCCGAATCGCCTGGTTCACCATCTTGAGCTGCTCGGGAGAGAGCCCAAGGTCTTCGAGCGCAAAAATCTGGACGGACTCGGCCAGGAGCCGCATCACCGTATTCTCACCGTAGTAGGTCGGGGCGATCGAGACTCGAATATCGATGTCCTTGGCACCTTCGATTTTCGCCTTGAAACGGCCGTCCTGGGGCACGTGGTGGATGTCGGTCTTGAGCCCCGAGAGCACCTTGATGCGGCTCACCACCTCCGATTGGATGCGCGGCGGGAGCGAGAACACATCCTGGAGGATACCGTCCACCCGGAGGCGGACATTGACCCTATCGGCGGACGGTTCGATGTGGAGATCTGAGGCGCGCGAGATGAACGCGTACTCCACCAAGAGGTCAACGAGCTCGATAATGGAGAGGTTCTCCGGTGGCCCGGTGAGGATTTTCTCGATCGCCGTTTTAACCGATTTGATGTTGAGCACCGAGTGTATTATAACAGAGGTGCGGTTGCACTTGAACAAACTTGCGGGGTCGTCTAACGGTAGGACATGGGCCTTTGAAGCCCAGTATCTTGGTTCGAATCCAAGCCCCGCAGCCGATAGAAAATCCCACTGCGTAATATGCAGTTCGGATTTTCATCGTCCCGAGTGCGTCAGCACGAGGGA
>CAYJQO010000054.1:0-2641 GCA_964372445.1 uncultured Candidatus Saccharibacteria bacterium | reverse complement strand
GGTGCCGCCACAATCGTGGTGAGGCTCCAGGTGGCGGACCAGCCACTGGTCCCCGCGGCGTTCGTAGCACTCACGCGCCAGTAGTAGGTGACGTTGTTCGAGAGGTCTGAGACTTGCTGGGAGGTATCCGTGATCAAGCTATTGTCGTAGTAGGTCGAGGTGAAGTCCGAGGCGGTCGAAACCTGGAGGCGGTAGCTCGTTGCCTCACCGGGGGCGTTCCAGGAGAAGGTGAGGGTGGTCGCCTGGTTCGTCGCGCCGTTTGCAGGCGAGGAAAGTGTCGGGGCGCTCGGCGACGCGATGGTATTAGTCTTAGTAACTTTTTTTACCTTACCATCGGCGTCCACGAACTCAACGTCCGCCCGAATGGCCCGCTGTACGCTGTCCGCCCCCTGGATCACCGTCGAGGTCGCGACAATCGTCGTCGAGGTGGCGCTCACGATGGTAACCTCGATGTTCACGGTGCCGTCGGCCTCGGTGATCGTCGAGATGCCACTGTAGTTCTTGTCCCGAACCACACGAACCAGGGCGTCCTGGAGGCCGCTCTCCGCGAGGAACTGCGCCCGATCTGCCTGCCTGCTGAGCCTGCCCGTGGAAACCGACGTGCCGCTCCGAATGGTGAGGAGGGCCGCGGTGCTGAAGAGGAAGAGCGCAAGGACGATGACGGTGATGAGCGCCACCACCCCGGCCCTCCCGCTCGCCCTAGAGGGGGAACGCAGCGGTCTGGAGACTATAGAGCGTGTTTGGATCGACCGTGCCATTATCGTTGTAGCCTGCAGTTATTTTCACCTGGACCGACGAGGACGCGTTGTTGATCTTGGTGAACGAGAGCGAGCTCACGATGATCGTCGAGGGCGTAATGGTCGTCGTGGCGTTCGTGCCCTCCTTGAGAGTCACGCCGCCCGAGACGAGCGAGATGATGGCGGGATCGCTCGCGGGATCCACCATCTTGAGCTGGAGCGTGTTCCCAGAGGCGCTCGTCACCGCCGAGGCGCTGTGCACCTCATCGATGATCTGGAGGAGCGCTCGCTCGGTTCCCAGGAACACCTCGCTCGCGCGCCCGGTTGAGTTCTTGCTCTTCAAGGCGTAGGAGAGGACAACTCCCCCCAGCGCCACCATCACCGCAAAGATGCCAAAGTAGATCACGAGTTCAATGAGTGTGAATCCAGAGCGATGTTTCCCTGGCGCGCGTGCCGCTACCATGAGGGACATTATACATCACCACCATTTTCAGCGCCACGACCATTCTTCTTCGGTCAAAGCTCCGCCACAACCTCTCAGTACACCTTGTTTCCCTTGAGGAAGAACCGGTACCGTAGTGTTCCTATAGGCAAATAAAAGCTAGGCAATACCTGCAAAATTTGACTATTCAGGATCTTTATGGTATGCTCTACGTAGATAATTCAAAATTACATATACTTTTTCTGAAAGGAAAGTTAGTCATGAAACAGAAAATTATTTCCGCAATGCTGCTCGTAACGCTTTGCCTTAGCTCTCTCGCCTCATCCCAAACCTTTAACCAATCAGATGGCCCGTGGGGTAACCCGATTTTGAGCATCGCATTCAACTCGACCGGCAAAATTTTTGTCGAGACACGGGAGTACATGTGGCGCTACGACGGCTCCGACTGGACGAAAATTTACCTGCTCACCCCACCCCTCTACCAGCTCCCATCGGATCTTTCAAAGTTCCGACCGATTTTGAGCAAGGGAGATGGAACGATGTGGGAAGCCGATTACAGTGTATTCAACGACGGCAAGATATTCCGCTCGACCAATGATGGTGCCACGTGGAACGCGCTCACCGTTATAGGATTGACTCCCAAGGTCATTCTTTCTCTAGGGCTTGACGGCAGTGGTAATCTCTTAGCAGGGTGTGCCTTTTTCACGGGAGAAACACCCAATGGAGGTGTCTGGCGTTCAACCAACAGCGGCGTTAATTGGTCACTACTAGGATCTCAAGCGTCGGTGGGGCTCGACACCAGTCGCGTCTACTGCATCATCTTGAAATCGGGCAATCTCTTCGCTGGCACTGACCATGGCGTCTATCGCTCGACCAATAGCGGGGCAACGTGGTTCCAGGTGAATACTGGACTCACGAATAATTTCGCCTTGTCACTTGTTGCGAACAGCAGCGGCGATCTCATCGTTGGGACAGGTGGTAGTGGAATATTCAAATCTACCGACAATGGTGCGAGTTGGACACAAACTAGCTTGAGCAGCTATGGTATCTATTCCATTGTCGTTCACCCAAGCGGTTCTATCTTCGCCGCGGCAGAAAACAGCGGCGGCATCTTCAAGTCAACAGATAACGGCGACACGTGGACCTCGGCAAACACCGGCCTTCTGACCGATGTGACCTATGGCCTGCAGGTCCGATCGCTCGCTGTTGACGGGTCTGGCAATCTCTACGCCGGCACGATGGTGGACGGCATCTTCAAGTCCACCAACCTCGGTGCGTCGTGGAGCCAGTTCGGAAGCCCTGTAGACATAGCCGCAACGGCTGTGAAGAGTAAGTATGTGTTCGCAGGCGCCCAGAACTACCTGCACCGCTCGACAAACCATGGAAACACATGGCGGCGAGTGAATGTAGGTGTTGCAAGCGCCGTGGATGCGATAGCGGTAAGTGCTGCAGGAAATATCTT
>CAYJQO010000053.1:0-2953 GCA_964372445.1 uncultured Candidatus Saccharibacteria bacterium | reverse complement strand
CGAGGCTCTCACGGCTATTGTGCGCTATGGTAGTCGCGGGAGCCTGTGGTGGGGGGCGCGGGGGCAAGAAAAAGTGGCATAACAGTCAGTATGAAAAATATTTGGGACTATCCACTCAAAACCACAGCGATCGTGGTGACTGCGCTTACAATAGCGCTGACTGGCTGTGTTCGGCAGCCGGTTGTGCAAAGCAGAGATAATGTGGGCCCTGGTGTGAGCCAAAGTATAGTCACTCAGCCCCGCCCTCTTCCAACTTCTCTGGTACAAAAAAAAGATACCGCTGATTGGAAAACTTACCATAATGAACAGTATAAATTCAGCTTTCGCCACCCTGCAAACTGGAAGTTAACCAAAGTGGCAGATTTTAAAGATGATTTGGTATTTCTCAATACAAAACCGGAGAACAACTTTGCTCCCGGGACCGTAATGTTACGAATAAAAATTGGAGCTGATGTTGGAAAATTGGATGCGTTGGGGTGGCTCAAGAAAAATTACCCAGGTGATTATCATGAAATCGAAACTAGGCGCATCAATGGGATTCTTTGGTACGCTTATGCCCCAAGCGGAAGTGGCATTTTCCCGCAAGCGCCTCTCTACCCGTTCATGATAGCCAAGATTGGCGATGTAATTTATCTATTTGAGCCAGGGTATGCCTCTAAAGTGAGCAATGAACTGGAGGATATTCTTTACTCTGCGAGATTCGGAAGCTGGTTTGTATCACAACTCGCTCCTTTTAAACGCCACGGTTCACCGATCGACACGTCTACTTGGCAATCAACTGAATTTCAAGAATTTGGATTGACTTTCCGTTATCCAGCCGAATTACCACCACTGAATTTTTTACTAACGACATCATCTAACCCATTCGTCCACGGTACTATATATTTTGGCGGCTGGTCTGGTGAGAAGATAACTTTTTCTCTATTTAGCGATAACTACGGGTTTGAATATGCTGAAGGATCACAACCATATTTTTATCCTTTCAATTTTGATAACCCTGAAGAGATATTTTGGGCGCTATCGCAGGGGTATAATTTTTTTGCCCTATCAGTTTTTGAAATACCCGGCCTGAACAACAAGAAAGCGCTGCGCGCATCCGAAGCTAGGGGGTATGGAGACTATGCGAATCTCGCGGTCACTTACTTTGTGCCCCACATCGGTCAAAACCTTAATCTGTACGTCATTGTTGATTTAAACGATCAGGTTGATGTCACGGAAACGAGAGGTGGAGAGTTTTTTACGGCAGAAGAATTTGAAAAATTATTGCTAACTCCCGAAGTGCTCAAACGCGTAGCGACGGCGGAGGAAATCGTGAGAAATATTTCGTCCATTGAGATGGTGCAATAGAAACCAACAATATACACATAGCGCCCGGAACTCACCCTGAGTTTCGAACGTTATGTTGTTCGAAGTTCATGGCGAGTTCCCAAGCGTGAACTCGCCTTTTCGTTGCATGGTGCAATGGGAAGGTCGGCGCGGCCTTTGACAATTCAGAAAGGAGATCATTGCGTTCGTTTTGGGTGTTTTTGTTCAAGGTTCGACATGCGCTGCAAAAGCAGCGGGAGGAAGATCATGGTTCGTCTGTTCATGTGTGCACAGCTCGTGCTGTGCTGTGGGCTGTCGTGGGCCCAGTCGCCAACGCTCCGGCTCCCGTTCCCCGCCGGGGAAACCTGGACGGTGACCTGCGGGTACGGCTGCGGGTTCCATGGTTGTGGTTCGACGAAACCGGTCGTCTGCGGAGATGGGATTGAAGATTCGAAGGACGCCTTCGCCCTCGACTTCGCAACTGGTGACTGTGGCGACAGCTGGGGCAAGCCGGCTCTGGCTGTCGCCGGTGGGGTGGTGGAGATCGCAGGTTGGAACGCCTACGGCTACGGCAACCAGGTGCTCATCAACGAGGGCCCAAGTCCATGGGAGGGAGAAAACTACTACTACCGCATCGCCCACATGCACACCATTAATGTGGATGTGAAGGTGGGCAATCGGGTAGTCCAGGGCCAGGTGCTCGGCCGTGTGGGTAACACCGGGTTTCATTCCACAAGCTGTGTCGATGACCACGCTGGCTCCCACATCCACTACGCGCGGTACCACGCCCCAAGTAAGGACGGTCCGTTCACCGCTGTCCGCCCCGAGCCGATGTCCAACTACGAGACATTCGTAGTTGGCGGTAGATACACCTCCGACAACGTCCTGCAGCTCTTCGACCCCGCCAACCCCCTCTACCCGGTGAACGAACTGTTCGTCGGCAAAAACGACGGCCTCGGCTTCGCCATCAGCCCAGCCTACGATGATGGGCCAGATGGCATCTCCCAGGACTTCAAGACCGGCCGGCTGTTCTACCACACCACCTTCCGCACCGTTGCTATCAAGCCCTACCCGAACGGCGTGGGACCCGGGTGGCTCACCTCCGGCTGGGATGACCGGGTCAGCCTGGCCTTCGCTCGCGCCTACGGCAAGCTGATCGAGAAGTACGGCGGCAACCGCCTCGGATTTCCCTACGACAACGGCGGTAGCGCCTACGTGCATACCTGGGCTGACCTGTTGGCACTCTTCAATCCCACCGTGCAGGACTTCTACCAGCCGGCCATACCTCGCCTGGATGATGATGGTCGGTGTGCGCTGGTTCTAGACAGCTGGCCGAGCCAGTTGCCCGGCAACGCCTACCTCGTTAAAGGCGTCTTCTGGGAAGAGTACAAGCGGAGCGCTTGGTACTGGGGACCGCCCCGGAGCAATGATATGGTGTGGGTGGATGCGCTCGGGTACTACGGCGAAAAAGTCCGTGGGTACGCGTACCTCCTGCAGCCATTCGAGTTCTACACGATGCTCTGGAATCACTACCAGTCGAGGGTTGAATCCGTACCAAAAGAAATCGGAGTTAATCTCGGTGTCGGCGGCACCGAACCCTTCACCCTCTCGGGCTGGGCGGTTTCCAACCGTCAGGTCGCTCTGACCT
>CAYJQO010000052.1:0-2993 GCA_964372445.1 uncultured Candidatus Saccharibacteria bacterium | reverse complement strand
TCCCCTCCTGGTTCTCGAGAACGCGTGGCTCGCCTCCCTCAACGATTGCCATCGCCGAGTTAGTGGTCCCCAGATCAATTCCTAGTATTTTTGGCATGTGTGTGGTGTGAAATGAATGCTATGGTGTCTGCACCTGACCTTTCGATACGATCACTCGCGCAGGCCGAATGATCCGTTCATGTAAGCTGTACCCGGCCTCAACCTCCTCAACTACTGTATCAGGTGGCCGATCAGATTCAATGGTACCTATCGCCTCGTGCCGAGACGGATCGAACCGATCACCAGCCGTGACGCGCACTTTCTCCACACCGTACTGTCGGAGCACGTCCTCGAGTTGGGAGCGGATGAGCTGCATGCCCCGGCGAGCCGTCTCATCACCTTGGAACGAATTGATGCCAATGGTAAAGCTATCGAACACTGAGATCAGATCCCTCATGAGCGCCTCATTCCCAAACCGTACCAGTGTGGAGAGACGCTCCACCTCGTCTTTCTTGTAGTTGATGAGATCTGCCTTCGCCCGCTTCCAGCCCTCCAGGTACTCAACGCGCTCCTGCTCGCACCGGGAGAGACGGTCTCCTTCCGGTTGACTCCCGGTAGCGTCCGCCTCATCTGGATCAGGTTTTGGTGGTTTGTGCAACGGTTCGTTCTCCATGGCGCGCAAGAGAGCACCAGTTTCACCGGCGACCCCCCTGTAGGCAATTGGCGACTGTCCGGAATAGCCCAACCGATTTCCCGTAGTCCATCCGCTTGGGGCCTACTGCCATCAGCAGGAAGCTTTTCCGCCCAAATCGGAGCAGCCCCGCGATCACCGAGAGGTGCTCGCTCCTGGTAACTGGACTCTGCCCGATGAATACGCTCGGCCACTGGTGCCGCCCCTGCCACCACCCAGGGCGTTCGGTAATCCGCTGTGGAAGATGCTCAAAATCATTAACCACCTCAACGAGGTCGTCTTTCCGCTCTACGTCAACGTGTTCCAGGAGCTCATGCAGCCCACTCTCGTAGATGGCATTTTCACCGACATCATAGCCAACGGAGAGCGCGTTGAGCCGAGCGGCCATGGCATGAATGAAGCGCTCCCGGTCACCGGCGAGGAACTGCTCAACGAGCATCCGCACCGGACCTTGAGCTATGGATGGCACTCCGGTGACTTCTTGGAGAACGTACTCCACGTAGAACCGGTACGCACGGTTCGTCGGGAAACGACCTCCCGATGGGTGCGTCTGGTAGAAGTAGCCTCCCTCACTCAGGTCGTTCAGCTCCCACCGGATCATAGCCGGTTTTATGCCAAAATTATGTACTTGGAAAAGTCCATCTGATGTTACCGGGTGGCCGCTCTGAATGTAATCACCGACCGCCGCCTCGAGGATTATTCGGGTCCTATCTTTCATAACACCGGTCGCTAGTATAGGATTAGCAGCCAATCTAGTCAAGCGCTAATCAGCCGCTTGACCCTCACTGGCAATCGCAACTGCCGTCATTGCTGGGGCGATCCTGGCAGGTGCCGAGGGTACCCCGCTTCGCTGGCGGGCTATCTATCACGCAAACCGCGTGCCCAAAATCCTGGCTTTCTGCGATACCCTGGATCCAGACGTCACCCAAGCTGTTGATGCGCATGCGTTCTCCCCCGCCAGCCGCAAAACCAATGGCACCGGGTCCAGCCCAGTAGATGCCAAGGCTTGTGTCACGCCCGAATGTGAATGAGGGTGATAGGTCTGATCCATCATCCACGAACACCCGGTCCCATGGGCTCGCCGACGTGCCAATGGTTCTGCCGGTGACCCCTGGACCGGGAAGCAGATCAGAGTCAAACGTAGCGGCGGAAACTCGGCTCACGGCACCGCGCCATGTCCGCGACACAGCTGCCTGCGGGTTTGCCGTACCGGAATCGAGCGCGAGATCGATCTGCACGACGGCAAAACCTCCCTCGTTCTGGTACTTGGTGACCGAGAAGTTGCCGACCCGGACACGATCATTGGTGATCGGCACCGGTACCCCGCTCACCTGACCCTCCGCAACGGTTTCCAGGTACAGTTCGCTATCGGCCGGGTTTACGTAGATCTTCACCCGGTCTGCGGTGCTCGGCGACATTCGCAGCACAAGCGTTGAAGAAGCTTTCCCGGTCTCGTTCTCGATGAGGCTGGCCTCACGGACCAGACGCTGTACCGTATTGGCGGCGAAGATGAGCTGGGCGTTCACCTCGTTCACGGATGACTGCTTGAGCTGTATCCGGGTGATCGCCAAGAGCGCGCCGACCAAGAAAACGGCTGCCACACCAAAGATCGCGACGTAGAGGATGAGCTCCACGAGGGTGAACCCATATTCGCGGCTACTTCGTTCGCTACGTCCGATTCCCACCGTGGTATAATGGTACCATACCGCCTCAACCGGCGCACGCTCACGGCTATGGCTCAAACCCACCGTCCCCTCCTCCCCTTGACCGTTGCGGTGACGATGGCCATGCTCGCCGCATCGTTCATGCTCCGAGCGGCACTCGGCGATTCGGCCACCATGGATGAGCTCGCACACATCCCAGCGGGTTACGGCTACGTCCGCTACCTCGACTACCGGTTGAACCCGGAGCACCCCCCGCTCGTGAAGGCCCTAGCGGCGCTCCCGCTCCTCCTCCAGAATCTCCGTTTCCCAACCGAGAGCGCCGAGTGGAAGAGCGGCGTGAACGCGCAGTGGGATCTCGGCACACAGTTCCTCTACGACTCGGGGAATGACGCTGATCAGGTCATCCGGTGGTCTCGACTCTTCCCAATTCTCATCACGCTCGCCACGACCATGATCGTGTACCGTTGGTCCCGGAACCTCCTCGGCGTGTGGTGGGGGCTGCTCCCCACATTCCTTTTTGCCTTCTCACCAACGGTCCTGGCCCACGGGCACTACGTGACCACGGACCTGGGCGCCACCTTTGGCGTGCTCATCGCCACCCTTTCCTTCATCTCACTCCTCCATCGACCTTCGAGCCGTAACGTGCTCATCGCCGGATT
>CAYJQO010000051.1:0-2999 GCA_964372445.1 uncultured Candidatus Saccharibacteria bacterium | reverse complement strand
CGAGTAGCCCTTCGGCAGTGAGCTCATGGCCGAACTGCTCAGGACAAGTTTCCGTCGCGCTCGAGCCATTCGACTCTGAGAGTCTCAGAGTCGAATGAGCTCGATGAGTTCGAGCGCAGTCGTAATGGTTGGTCTCCGCCAGGCGGATCCGCCTTGGGGGGAAAACCGGAAAGTCTAATTCTGGAGGCCTGGGCGGGAATCGAACCCGCGTGTAAGGGTTTTGCAGACCCTTGCCTTACCACTTGGCTACCAGGCCAGGCTACTTGCTCGTGTCGATTTTGAACTCGAGGTGCGGCATCGGACGGATGTTGAGCTTCTTGAGCAGGAAGTGGTGGAGTTCCCGCCGCCGTCCCTTGATTACCTCGAACACCTCCGGCCCGTTGGTCTCCGGGATGATACCAAGCTTGACGTGCGCGTGCAACAGGTCCTCATCGACCGCAACGTCGGTGACGGTCACGAGCGTGCCGTCGAAGCTGAAGTCCCGCACGAGGAGCATGGAGAGCTCGTGCTGGATCAGGTTCGCAATCTTGAGGTTGCGGTAGGGGCGCACGGTCAGCTGGCGAAAACGAGCCTGCTGCCGACCTTGATCGGCTCGTCGGTCTCGACCAGGAGCCCGACCTCAATCCCCGCTTGGGCTTCTGGTACATCGGCCCGCTGGGACTGGAGGTTCAGGATTTTTCCGGAGCCGATGAGCCGCTGGTCTTGCCAGATCTCGAACGGCTCCTGGTTCCGGATGGGCCCGAGGGTGACGCGGCCGCCGACCACGCGCTGCTTACCCTTCGCCTGGCCGAAGGTGGCGAGTACCTCGATTGCCCGCACCTCCTTCGCAATTAATTTCTCGGCGAACTCGGTGAGCATGCGCTCGAGCTCGTAGATGACCGCGGAGGTAATGACGGTGACCTTCTTCGCATGGGCGATGTTCTCCGCGGCGCGGTCGGGCTTGATGCGAAAGCCAACGATGACCGCCCGCGATGACTCCGCCGTTTTCACGTCCGTCTCATGCACGTTGCCGATGGATCCTTCCACGATGGTGATGGGGAGCTTCACCGCAAGTTTGCCCACGACGCCCTCCAAGGCTTCAAGCGACGCCACCTCGTCCGCCTTAAGGATTACCCTGAGCTGTTCCGCCTCACCCTCGGTGGCATGGGTAGCAGCCCGTACCCGTGCCGCTGGCTTCTGCGCCGGATACATGGTGGTACCTTCCCCGGCGGTGAATAGCTCCCCAATGCGGGGGATGGCGTCGAAACCGACGACGAGCGCCGGGGCGCTCGGCTCGAGCCGATCCGCGCGTGTACCGTTCGCGTCCTCGAGGATCCGAACCTTGCCTGAAGCGGTCTCGGTGGCAATCGGCATATCCTGCATGAGCACGCCGTTCTGCACCACGATGCCAACCGCAACCCCCCGCTGTGGATCACGGCGGCAGGAAATCACCACGCCCGCGGGCGTGGCGGCGGGGTTGTAGCTAAACCCTTCAACCTCCGCGACGAGGAGGAGGTGGTCGAGGAGCTCGTGGACACCCTGGCCCGTTTTAGCCGAGATTGCGTTCCAGGAGACGGTGCCGCCGAACCCCTCAAGGAAAACCCCGGCCTGGGTGAGGTCTTGCTTGACCTTCTCGACGTTGGCCGAATTTTTATCAATTTTGTTGATGGCGACGACGTAGGGGATCCCCTCCTGGAGGATGTAGCGGAGGGCATCCTTCGTCTGGGGCTTCACGCTGTCCTCGGCTGCCACGATGAGGATGGCGAGGTCGGCGACCTTCGCCCCGTACTCACGCATCTTCGAGAACGCTTCGTGGCCGGGCGTGTCGATGAACGTAATTTTCTTCCCGGCGTGCGTGATCTCGTAGGCGCCGATCGACTGGGTAATCCCCCCCGCTTCGCGGCCAGCCACGCTCGTCTTGCGGATGTGGTCGAGGAGCGTGGTCTTGCCGTGGTCAACGTGGCCCATCACGGCCACTATGGGAGGGCGCGGCTGCATAGAGCATTTGTAAAACTAGCAGAGGCATGCTATAAACACAAGCAGCATCGCATTATTTTGGAGGAGTGGCCGAGTGGTCCAAGGCAACGGTTTGCTAAACCGTGGCCGCCTTAAAAGCGGCCCGTGGGTTCGAATCCCACCTCCTCCGCCATCCTTTGCCAAGACTTTCCTACGCCACTCCGTAGCTACGGAACAGCGCAGGATAGCTACGGAATGGCTCGCATTTCGTAGTATTGGCGAGGAATAGTGGGGGTGGAACGGTATTCCGAAGTTTTACGAAGGATACCCACCTCCTCCGCCATGGCCCTGTCGTCTAGCCTGGCCTAGGACACAGGCTTTTCAAGCCTGGTACGCGGGTTCGAATCCCGCCGGGGCTACCACAGAACAACGGATGGAACCCTGATAGCGTAGGCAGCACAAAAACAAAACTGCCTAGCGCTCGCTACGGCTATACCTATATAATAGAGGTGCGGGTTTAAATGGCGAAGGGGAAGCTCCAACAAAAAGTGGTTGCTCACTTGAAGCAGGAGGGCGGGGCGATAACCTGGCGCGCTGCGGAGTACGAGTATTCTCCGAAGGACGTCGGCTGGTACTGGATCGTCGGCGGCGCCTCGGCGGCAATTGCCTTGGTAGGCCTCTGGCAGAGAAATTTCTTCTTTGCTATCTTTATCGTGCTCGCGGGCGTGCTCGTGATAGCGTTCGGGCGGCGGCGGCCGGAGGTCATTGACTTCGCGGTCGGCGAGCAGGGTATCGGAGTTGGCAACAGATTGACCGAGTACGATCGTATCGAGAGCTTCTCGGTTCGGGCGCGACCCGGGCGCCTGAACGAAGTGATCATTAAGAAGAAAGCTGCGGTGAATCCCTACGTCCGGATCCCGGTCGACGCGCAGCTTGCGGCGAACATCCGGACCCTGCTGCTTGCGAAACTCCCAGAGGTTGAGCATGAAGAGTCGCTCATCGACACGCTATCGGACTGGCTACGGTTCTAGGCCCTCGTCGTTTCCTCCTTCGCTCGTGCTGGC
>CAYJQO010000050.1:0-3054 GCA_964372445.1 uncultured Candidatus Saccharibacteria bacterium | reverse complement strand
GTCAGTGGCGGACTTCGGTCCGGTTTATGTTTTTGCGGCGATTGGTTTCGGTTCTGTTGAATCTGCTGCGTATGCGTCTGGCGGAGCGACGACAATTGTTATCAATAAACCCACCTCAACTATTGCGGGAGGCTTTTTGATTGCTGGCATTGTATTCAATAAAGGTAATGACAGAACGATTACTCCGCCAACCGGCTGGGCGCTCATTGAGAGAACCGACAGAAGCAACAAGGTTGGTGTGGCCACCTATTGGAAAGTGGCGGGCGGCGCCGAGCCAAGTTCATATTCTTGGGGTATCACTAGTTCAGATCGAGCTGTGGGCGGTATTATTCGATATACCGGAGTTGATACTACTTCAAATCCGATTGTTGTTTCGACCGAAGACGACGGGCATACTACTTCTGCAATAGCTCCAAGCGCAACAACCACTGCGGCAAATCAAATGGTTGTGGTTTTCTACGGCATAGATGATAACGATTCGTTAACCACTCCGACTGGAACTACGCTGCGTTTCAATATTGATAATCCCGATAACGATGGCCCGCGAGCGTTGGCTGCTGATTTTATTCAAATATCTGCGGGATCAACCGGGGCTAAATCTTCCACTATTGGAGGAGGTAATGAGGATTGGGTTGCCCAAACCGTCGCCCTTAAAGTTGCGCTACCTGCTCCTTCCGGCACACTTGTGGTTGTCAAAAACACTACGGGCGGAAACGGAACATTCAACTTTAACATTGGCGGGGCAACGTCGGCCACTACGAGTGTAACGACCGCGAGTGGCACGGGTACTACGGCGTTTAGTCTTACGGCTACTAGCACCGCCTACAGTCTTTCTGAAGTTGTGCCTTCCGGCTGGGATTTAACAAGTTCTAGTTGTAGCAACGGCACAACGGGAAGTTTTACCATCTCTTCGAATGCCACTACAACTTGTACATTCACGAACACGAAAAAAGGACACCTCATCGTTCAGAAGACCACTGATCCCGCGAACTCCACCACCACCTTCTCTATCAATGCCACTTCCAGCACCGGCGGCGTGATCACCGGCGGCGGCGCGGGCACGGTCACTGACGCAACCGACAAGGATTATGAAGTCACGCCAGGCACCTACTCGGTGGCCGAAACCGTTCCGGCCGGCTGGGACAAGACCGGCGATACTTGTCAGGGTGTAGTCGTGGCCGCTGGCCAGACCGCGACCTGCCTCCTCACGAACGTGGAGAGGGGACACATTATTGTGGATAAAGTCACCGTCGGCGGTGACGCCACTTTCAGTTTCGATGCCAACGGCGGATCGTATGCCGATTTCCCTCTCACCGGCGCAGCCGCTCCCAACGACCAAGAACTCGTTTTGGGCAGCTATTCTGTTTCCGAGGGCGCTCTTGCCGGTTGGGATTCCGACGGCGGTGTCTGCGACAACGGCCAAACTCCGGCCAGTATCCAACTTGCTGCTGGTCAAACCGTTACCTGCACCTTCACCAACACGAAGCGCGCGTCGTTTACTCTTGAAAAAATATCGGATCCGGACAGCGGGAGTTTCCAGTTTGATTTGACCGGCCCGACGCAGACGGGTATTCCAGCTTCAAATACTTTCACTCCAAGCGGCATATGGAATTTGAGCGACCTTCTTTCCGGCGCGTATTCGCTTTTAGAAACAGTGCTTTTTCCCGCCGACTGGACCGGCTCGCAGGCCATCGCCTGCAACGGCAACGGTGATAACGACCCCTCTGGCTCTGTCGCAAATCCTTTTCCGTTGACGCTCAATCCGGGCGAAGCAATGAGCTGTACCGTGAATAACACGCAGGATGCTGTCATAAGCGGCACAAAATTTAAGGACTTGGATGGGACAAACGCCTCCGCAACGGGCCCCGGTCTAGAAGGGTGGACAATCACCGCAACGGAGGTGTATGAGGACGAAGAAGGAAACCTTGGGGGAGACGGAGACCTGGAAGGAGACACCGAATCCTTCTCGGACACGACGGACGCGAACGGCAACTACTCGATTCAAGTCCCGCCAGGCACCTGGACGGTGTGTGAATCCTCGCAAGGAGGATGGAACCAGTCGTATCCTACTCTAAGCACTGAAAGTTCAACCTCCTGCGGCAATAGTAACAGCGAACAGGGGTACCGGCTGACAGTTGAGGCCGCAGACAATATCAGCGGCAATGATTTTGGCAATTACCAAAACGGCTCTATCTCCGGGACCAAGTTTGAAGATCTAAACGGCAATGGTGAAAAAGATGAAAATGAGTCGGGACTAGAAGAGTGGGTTATCAATCTCTTTGACGGTACAGCCACAACCACAACTGAAACTGACGAGGATGGATTCTATGAGTTTACGGATCTGACACCCGGGACATATACAGTGAGCGAGGAACAGGAGGGTGGCTGGACCCAAACCATGCCTGCGGATTCGGCTAGCTACAGCGTGAACATAGTTTCTGGCCAGAATGTAATTGAAAAGAATTTCGGCAACTTCCGTAATGTAACTATCACCGGTTATAAATGGGACGACAAAAACGGAGACGGCGTATGGCAGAAAGGAAATGAAGAAACTCCGGGTGAGCCGGGATTGCAAGATGTTACCGTAGCTCTCGGCCGCGAAACCGGACCGGCGGGGCAAGATGGCGCGATACCAATTGAGATTGTTGCTTTGAGCCTGACTAGCGTCAACGGTAGTTTTATCATCAGCGATGTGCCCCCCGGTCGCTACAAGCTCTTTGAAGAGAACAAGAGCGGCTGGCGGGCAACTAATCCAGCATCGCGCGTAGATTCGTTTTTTGACATCACCTATCGAATTGATTTGCCACCCGAACCGCCAGCGCCGGCTGCGCTTGTTCAAGATTCCTTCTTCGATGTATTTGTGGAGTTGAGCGGAGAGAATGTGAACCGGAGCGAAGAGACGAGAACGGGCTTGGTAACCATCCCGAGCGTCCCGCTTGAGTTCGGCAATCATCAGCTGCTCGTCATCAGCGAAGAGGCGGAGGCGGGAGTGGAACAAACCTCGGTAGTCATCGCCTGGACAACGGACCGTCCCGGCACGAGCCGCGTGATTTA
>CAYJQO010000049.1:0-3063 GCA_964372445.1 uncultured Candidatus Saccharibacteria bacterium | reverse complement strand
CCGACATCACACTGAAGGGACGGAGCCGCCTTGTCGGGAAGATGTTCCAACTTGAGCAGTTCCTGGTTGGTTGCAGGATGGAAGATCGTACATTCTACCTGCCGCCGATCGATGGTGAATCATCGGTATGGAAAAGTACGAAGGGAGCGAACGTTGATGGTACTCTTGGATACTTCGAACGCTTGGACTACCTGCACTCTTTTGAACGAGCGTACGGGTATGTTCATAGCTTACCGTTCCCTCGCCCCGGCTTGAAAATTTCAGCGAGTGGGGAAAGATTTTTTCTAACCAGACCGCTGGTCAAACCTCCCACTGTCGTGGTATGTAGGCCCAATCAATTGCGATTGACGGATGTCATCGACGGGTTAACGGAGGAGTGAAACATTAAAGTAGGCCCTGCCAATTTGGCAGGGCCTAACTATTTTATGGAACGTCCTACTGGTAGCGCTATTGCTAGCCAGTCGCAGCTATGCTACGCTAGAAGTAGTTCATCGTATTGATTTTTAAGCTGGGGGGAACACCCATGCAGCAGCGACTGCTGGTGTGGCTCCACGATACCGCCTTCGCGATGACCGCGGTGCCGGATGTAGGGTTCGCGCTGCTCCTCGTCGCCTACGCGCTCTGTGCGGTGATAGCCCGCTGGCGTACCAGGTTGTTTTAGAGTGGAGCCCCACGGCCTTACGGCCGTGGCACCTCTCCACACGCTTCGTCGGGCGGAACCCTCCGAAGCGTACCCTCCTTCGCCAAGGCTACGGAGGGTACCCACCTCGCATTCATCCACGGGTTTACACCCGTGGCTTTTTGCGAAGGAGGGTAAAAATCCCCGAAGTTGTTCGGGGATTTTTCATTCGCAGAGCCATCCTCGTCTGGTGGTTCCCGCCAATCTAGCAGGCAGGCTGCAACTGGCTTGAATGTTTTCTCGTTAATAAACAAGGCAGATCGAAATAGCCTGCTTTGTTTATTTAGCCACCTGCGATCTGTATCGGGAGCCCCTGGCTTATATCATCTATACATACGATCGTGAGTGTAGTATACTAGCGAACACTGGCAGGTTCAGAAATTGTGCAGATCTATGAAGGGTGACATTTTGATCAACGTGCTTGAGGTGGCAGCCGGTGCAGCTGTCAGGGCGTCGGATTTATTCTTGGCATTCCTCAAGGCGGGCTACGGCGCCTCCTACCGGAAGCTTGAGTGGGAACATGCCAAAATCGAACGACGTCGCGCCCAGGGAGCACTGGCGCGGCAGGTGGAACAAGTAGCGCGGCAACGGTACGCGCAGTTCCTTTACCAGTTGAGGCGAGACGGTTTGCTCGAGGAGAACGAACGGGCCGGCGTGCATCTGCTCCGCCTTACCGCGAAGGGGAAGGAGAAGCTGGCGGCACTCCGCAAGCGCCGGTCACGGATGCTGCCGTCTGTTGCCTACCCGCGAGCGTTGGGCCACGAGATGACCATCGTTACCTTCGATGTCCCCGAGCGGGAGCGGCGGAAACGGGACTGGCTTCGCGCGGTACTGAAAGGCTTGGGATTCACCATGGTACACAAGAGTGTCTGGGTGGGGGAGGTGAGGATTCCCCGGCAGCTCCTCGAAGACCTACGTGACTTCCGGATTGCCGAGTTCATTGAGATCTTTGCGGTTACGAAATCCGGTAGCCTTCAGCAGGTTCGCTGATTAGCTTGGCACCATCATCCAGCTTGTTCCCGAATCTGAACTCACGATCGTGAGTGTAGTGTATAGTTACCGGTTCTCACTCATCTTTGCGTGGTGGGGGACGAGGGCCTTCAGAGCTCCTTCACTTCGTCGCAGATCAACTTCGGCTCACCGTTCTTATGGGAGAGGCGACCGGAGACCATGACCGCCTTGTTGGTCTGGAAGGCCAAGGGGTAGCGGGCAAGCGTATCGGAGAACACCAGAACCTCCAGGTTATCGGAGAGGTCTTCGAGGGTTACGAAGAGCATTGGCTGGCCGTTCTTCGTCATGATCCGCTGCACACCCGAGATGATGCCGGCCAGGCGGAGGCGCGGCCCATGCCCGTTGCCGTTCTCCGGTGGCTTCGGCAGCTTCATGATGTCCTTGATCGGCCGTACGTGCTGCTGCACCTTTGGCAGGTAGGCGTTCAAGGGATGGTCGGTGAGGTAGAGGCCTAGAAGCTCCTTCTCCCAGGAGAGCGTGAGGTTCCGGTCAGCCGGCGGTACCGGGCGGAGCTTGAGCGAGGTGAACTCTGTCGGCGCGCCGAAGAGCGTTGACTGCGCACCGTTCATCTTCTTGGCGGCCTGGTTGAATCTAATGATGTCGTCCAGGCACTCCAGGGCTTGGCCTCGCTCGACCCCTAGCGAATCGAACACGCCACACTTAATGAGGCTCTCCAGCGATTTCTTGTTGAGGTCGCGGTGATGGATGCGGGCAAGAAAGTTGGCGAGGTTCTGGTACGGGCCGCCCCGCGAGCGCTCCTCAATCATGACGTTCACGATGTTCGCCCCCAGGTTCTTGATGGCGAGGAGCCCGAACCGGATCTTCATCCCGGCGCCGTTCGAGGTATCCACCGTGAAGTCCTGGTAGCTCTGGTTTACGTCCGGTGGTGCGATCGTGATGCGGAGCCGACGCGCCTCGCCGACCAGGAAGTTGATCCGCTCAATATCCCCGCCGGATACGTTCAAGAGGCTCGCCATGAACTCAACCGGGTAGTGGGCCTTGAGGTAGGCGGTCTGGTAGCTGATCATCGCGTAGGAGGCGGCGTGCGAACGGTTGAACCCGTAGCGGGCAAAGGGCGGGAAGAGCTCCCAGATGGCTGCCGCGGTGCGCTGGTCAATCCCGTTCCGCACCATGCCGCTGACCAGCCGCTCCTGCTGCTCCTCCAGGAGCTTTTTAATTTTCTTGCCGATGGCTTTCCGCAGCGTATCGGCTTCGGCGAGCGTGAAGCCACCGAGGTCGCGGGCGATCTGCATCATCTGCTCCTGGTAGATCCCGACGCCGTAGGTCTTGGCGAGGATGGGTTCCAGCCGCGGGTGGAGGTAGGTGATGGTTTCCTTGCCGAACTTGCGCCGAATGTAGTGGGGGATGAGCTC
>CAYJQO010000048.1:0-3081 GCA_964372445.1 uncultured Candidatus Saccharibacteria bacterium | reverse complement strand
CTGGGTTGTCAACGGCGATAGAATCGGGTAGGATGTGCGACGTATGGCGAGAACCTGCAAATTCTGCGGCAAGGGTCCGGTGATGCACGTTACCCGAAAACTCTTACGCGGCAAGTATAACCCAACGGTACAAGCGAGGAAATACCCCAATCTGCAATGGGTGAGGATTGGTGCCGGAAAACGCATCAAGGCGTGCACCCGATGCATCAAACGGTTGGCGCGCCCGAAATGACCAAACCCCAAACACCAAATCCCAAACAATATTCAAGCCCCAAATTTCAAAACGCCACGGGTTTGAGAGTTGGAAAAGCTAGGATTTGAGACTTGTTTGGAAGTTGGTGCTTGGTCATTGGGATTTTCGAAATCGGGCCGTAGTGTAGCGGCAACCCCGCACGACGCTGGCTACGCCAGCGCGTACGGGGCAGGCGCGCTTGGCCCGCCCCGCACCAAATTGAACGCCGCCGAAACGGGGTGTAGTATACCGGCAGTACGCATGCATGGGGTGCATGTAGACCGGGTTCAATTCCCGGCACCCCGACCAACATAAACATTTTGAGTGAAATTATTAACTCGGCAGGCAATCTACGCACAGGATTCACAACTATTACAGAAAAATAACTTACTACTACATGAACAGAAAAACCAAATACTACATTGTCTCTTTATTTATGCTCTTGGGTGGCATAACGTTTGCCAGTTATACCATCTCATATGATCCAGAACTATCTTTAATTCTGGACTTGATCGGAAAAATATTTTTCCCCGGAGCCACGGGAGGCGAATGGGGATTGATTGCAATTCCTATAATTTGGGGGGTGGCGATCGGTCTACTTATTACCGGATTTGTATTTCTTATCAAGGCCGTAAAGACCAAGACAGAAGTGCGGTTGGTTGAGGCAGAAACGCAATCGTCTACCACGGCGCAGCCAATAACGAGAGTACGGTGGAAAAGCGGTATCACTGCATTTATTTTTTTAGTTACTCTTGGTTTTACGACCTTAAATCCGTTTGGGGCGGGTTCAGATTTCTCGGGGTCATTCGGCATCGCTTTTATAACCCTTGGCGCTGTGTTATTAACAACCATTTTTCTTTTTACAATCTACCGTTCAGAAAAAAGGGTTGTTGAGAACCGTTACAGTTTCTGGTGGCTTGCGGGATTAAACGCTATTTTCATTATTCTCCTCTACGCTATCGGATATTTAGGATTGCTGGGCTTTATTAATTTTTACTTTGGTTTTGGTGGTCCTGGCGAAGCCGCTGGTTATGCAGCCGCAATAGCTATTGCCATGGGTGTGATTTGGATACCCATAGCAGTTCTCTCTGTTTCGGCTATACCCTCGCTCTTTTGCTATAAATTTCACGAGAATAAAAGAGTGAGTCGTGCCACGCTATTACTTTTCGCGGCTCTATCTCTTGCTCTGGCTTCGTATTCAGTAACAAACTCATCAACCTGTAATTTTAATAGGAACTATCTCTGTATTGCTGATAAGGCAATAGAGACGCATGACGACTCTCTTTGTGAAATGGTCAAGGATGTGCATAAGAACTTTTCAGAGAGAACTTATTGTTATCTAGAACTGAGTAGAAGCGGCGCGTGGAGAAATATTGAGCTTTGCGATAAACTAACTGATCGTGAAAAAACGCGGTGTCTAGTCAACATAGGAATTCGGACTAATGATCCCTCAATATGTGGAAAGATTTCTACTAATAGTTCAGCCAATGAAAAAGAATTCTGTTACAATGCCGTCAAATACAAAACAGTTCAGTGAGGAAGGGGGTAAAGAACCCGTAATAGTTGCGAACCTTGCACGCAGATCGTGCCCGCCAAGCTAACAATTCCGCTCAAAGTAGGTTCGCGCTGCGTTCAGTAATTGCGATCAAGTTAGACATAATCGATCCCGTGCTCAATGGGTGCGGGGTAGGGGTGGATGGAACGGTGGGTTCTCTGCCGGCAGGCAGAGACTCCCACTGGCCCGGCCAAACGCACCTTTGCAAATTCGGAAATTGCTTTGTATGCCTTGCGCTGCTATACTCATCGCACCAGCAAAGGTCGGATAGGAGGAATTCTTCTCTGGAGACACATCCCCATGGCAAGAAAAGTTGCTGATTGTCGGAAGTTCCCGAGCGAATCGGCCTGCTCGCTGACGATCGCCGGCACCGAAGACGAGGTGCTCAAGGTTGCGGCCCGGCACGCGGTTGAAGAACACGGCCACCAGGACACACCTGAACTGCGCGAACAGATCCGCGCAATGCTCATCGACGAAGCGTAATTGGAAATACGAGACAAGAGAACCGTCCCCGGACTCCGGGGGCGGTTCTCGCGTTCTGCCGGCGTTTGCGCGCCGGAGGCCCATCGGGAAAAATCCGACAGGAACTGCGTTATGGCCTCGACGGTTTTGAAACACTGGACGGCCGGCCACGCACGTGCTACACGAACACTATGACGATTACGGCAAAGCGACAGCCAGGCGCTACGGCAGCCAAGGTGATTGGTCTCGCCGAACGCGCAAAACCCGAACGGACAGCGCTGTGGCCCTTCTTGGAGGCCACGAGCCGGCGCTACGTCGGACGGCTCATCCCAAAGGAATGGAGCGGCAAGGCGAACGAGGTGCGCGTTGTGCTCCCGCACGCAGACAGCCGAGAAAAAATCGTGCTTGCGGGGCTCGGCGATCCGAAAACGTGGGATCACCGAAAGACGATACTCGCCATCCGCCGGGCCGTGATGGCCGCGCGCGAGCAAGGCATCCGGACTCTCGCGATCGGCCTTGAAGATTTCTCCGTCCCCGGCACGCCGCTCGAGCGCGTAGCCGAATGGGTGGCCACGAACGCGCATCTCGCACACTACGAATTTCGGAAATACAAAGCAGCGCCAAAAGAAGGATGGAAAGAAATCAGAGCGCTTGAATGTATCGCAACCGAACCGCAGCGAATTGCCGCAGCGACAAAAACAGGCGCGATCATCGGCGAGCTTACGAACCTCTGCCGCGATATCGCAAACACGCCCGGCCGCGACATGACGCCGGTTGAACTCGCCGCGATCGCAAAACGCACGGGGCGCGACTGGGGTTTTGACGTCAACGT
>CAYJQO010000047.1:0-3082 GCA_964372445.1 uncultured Candidatus Saccharibacteria bacterium | reverse complement strand
GGCTACACCGGGCTCCTCTCGGTGACCCACGCGGCGTTCTTCGGGATCGGCGCGTACACGACTGCCATCTTGGGCACCCAGCTTGGTATCAATTTCTTCATCTCGCTGCTCCTGGGGATCGTCGCTTCGGCGGCGCTCGCGTTCCTCGTCGGCTGGGTGCTCTCACGATTGGGCGGGGACTACTACGTTTTGGGTACCGTTGGCTTCAACTACATCATCTGGAGTTTCCTGATCAACTGGCAGGGGCTCACCCGCGGGCCTTTGGGTATCCCCGGGATCCCGAAGCCGAGCCTCTTCGGGTTCAGCTTCGGGAGCAACGCGGCGTTCCTCGCCCTCGCCGCCATTATCCTCGTCGGCGTCTACCTCGCCTGCCGATCCATCGTCGCCTCGTCATTCGGCCGGGTGCTGAAGGCGATCCGCGAGGATGAACGGGCAACGCAGGTGTTCGGCTACCACACCCTCGCCTACAAGCTCACCGTGTTCGTAATCGCGGGGGGCATGGCGGCGGTCGCGGGCTCGCTCTTCGCCAGCTACATCACCTTCGTGAGTCCCGCCTCCTTCGTGGTGATGGAGTCGGTCTTCATCCTCGCCATCGTGATCCTCGGTGGCCCCGCGAACCTCAAGGGGTCGCTCGTCGGGGCGTTTTGCCTCGTGCTCCTACCCGAGCTCCTCCGGTTTGTGGGTTTCGCCGAGGGTATCGCCGCGCAGATGCGGCAGGCGGTGTACGGGCTCCTCCTCGTGCTCCTCATGCGGTATCGGCCGCAGGGGCTCATCGGTGAGTACAAGCTATGATTGCGTTCGAGACCAGGGAACTCGCGAAGCACTTCGGCGGCGTCTACGCGGTCGACCACCTCTCGATCGCCGTCCGCCGGGGCGCCGTCACGGCGATCATCGGCCCGAATGGCTCCGGCAAGACCACCTTCCTCAACACGCTCTGTGGCATGCTCCCGATGGATGGCGGCGCGCTCGCGGTTGGCGGGGTGACCCTCGCGCGGCTCGCGCCGTACGAGGCGCCGGTCTACGGCATCACGCGGACGTTTCAGGAGATCCGCCTCTGGAACCAGATGCCGGTCCTTGACAACGTGCTCCTCGCCTTGACCGAGCGTAACGTCTTCGGTGCGCTCTTCGAGCGGCACACCGCGTACCACCTCCGGCGCGCGGAGGAGATCCTCCGACGGGTGCACCTCTGGGAGAAACACGCGGAGCTCGCCGTGAACCTCTCCTACGGTCAGCGGAAGCTCCTCGAGATTGGCCGGGCGCTCGCCGTGGGCGCGGAGATCTACCTCCTTGACGAGCCGTTCGCCGGCCTCTTCCCCGAAATGCGGAAGGTCATCACCGGGGTGGTGGATGAGCTGCGGGCCGCCGGGAGGACGGTGGTGCTCATCGAACACGACATGGGGTTGATCCGGGAGCTCGCCGATGAGGTATTCGTGCTGGACAGCGGGAGGCTCCTCGCCCACGGGAGCCCCGCTGCGGTCCTCGGGCAGCGGGAGGTCGTTGAGGCGTACCTCGGGGTATGACCAGGGAAATGTTGCTCACCCTGCGGGACATCCACGTGCACTACGGCGGCGTGAAGGCGCTCGACGGCGTCGACCTCACGCTCGACGAAGGGGAGATCGTGGCTTTGATGGGGCCGAACGGGGCGGGGAAATCAACGGTGCTCAAGGCAATTTTCGGGCTCGCCCCGGTCGATTCGGGTGAGGTACGCTGGCACGGGTCTCTGATCCGGCCGGTGCCCCACGAGGTGGTTGCGCGGGGGATCGCGTTCGTACCGCAGGGTCGGCGGGTGTTCGCGAGCCTCACGGTCGAGGAGAACCTCGAGGTCGGCGGTTTCACCGTTCGGGACCGCGGGGAGGCCGCGCGTCGGATCGAGGAGGTTATGGAAATTTTTCCGGTCCTGCGGCGGAAACGCCGGGTGCGCTCCAGTGCGCTCTCGGGTGGCGAGCAGCAGATGCTCGCCCTCGCCCGTGGCCTCATGGTGGATCCCCGGGTGCTCCTCCTCGACGAGCCATCCCTCGGTCTCGCGCCGAAGATCGTGAAGGAGGTATTCGAGAAGATCCGGGAGATTAACGGCCGGCACCGCACCGCGATCCTCGTGGTCGAGCACAACATCCGGTCGCTCCTCGCGATCGCGAACCGGGCGTACGTCTTGGACAAGGGGCGGGTGGTCGTGGAGGATGAAGCGGCGACGCTCGTGAATAGCGACATTCTGGAGTGCGTATTCCTCGGCGCGCCGCCGCGTGCGCCTGAACTATCTTAGGGCAGCTGTACCAGGAGTAGCTCACCTCCGGTGGTCAGCACGTAGAGGCTGTTGCCGTCAACAGCAAACTTCGTTGCCTGGTTGTTGAGCACGTAGCGGTTTCGTGGCTCGCGAGGATCAAGCTCGCTCACGATGAGGTTGCTCCCTTCGAGTGCTAGCAGGTAGCTAGGGTGCTCCGGCAGCCAGCGCGGCGATGACGCTCCAGGCCATTCCCCGCTGGAGAGCGTGGTGGTTGCACCCGCAGCCTGTCGCACGTCACCCTCGTAATCGTCGAGGTAGAGGATCGAAAGAGTTCCGTCGGCGAGCTGCATAGCCACCCTCCGGTTGTCGGGTGCGAGGACGGCCTCGATGACGTTGGGGGCTATCGGCTCCAGGGTGCCATTCGCCCGCCGGTACACCGAGAGCGTGTTAGTTGCAGATCGAACCAGCAGCACGGAACCGGTCGGGTCGGCGGTCAAGGTTGAGCTCGTGGCGAACCGAACCGGCTCTCGGGAGACGGTTTTCAAGATCAGGTTGACGACTGAGAGCGTGCCATCCCCATCAAGGATGAAGCATTCGTTTGCGCCGAGGGTTGGGGCGTAGATCGCCGAGGAAGTGAAAAGCTTCTCGAGTTCTACCTTTCTAGCATCGAGTTGGTAGAGCGAGGTTCGGCTTGTAATGAGGAGTTTGCTCGGGCTGAAGGGATGGAGGAGCATTGCGGTGATGGGAACCGTGCCGGAGAGTCCAAGCTGGCGCTGCTTCAAGGAGGTGAAGAGGTAGGTAACGTTCAAGGCCACTTCCGGCCGGTCGAGGTCAATGAGGTAGGCAGTACCACCTGCATCC
>CAYJQO010000046.1:0-3271 GCA_964372445.1 uncultured Candidatus Saccharibacteria bacterium | reverse complement strand
CAACACAGCAATCAGGCGTTCTCCTTCAGGATCGCGATATCCTTCTCGTAGACGTTCGCCTGGGTAACGACGGGGTCGCCATACCAGAAGCGGTAGGTGTACCACCGCGACCCGGCGTAGTACGTTGCCGCGGCGCAGCGCTCGAGGAGCGTCTGGTACGGGGAGACGTTCTGGTTCTCATTCGCGTACCGTTTGCAGCTTGATGATTGGAGGAGGTCCTGGAGGTAGAGCGCCGTGGCCACGAACGCATCCGCGTTGTTCCACGGCGACGGGGGGTTGCTCCCGGTGGCCTTGGCGATAGCCGCCTCGTAGATTTTCCACGTCGAAGGGATGAACTGGGCCGGCCCCATGGCGCCTCCGTAGGAGCCGTGCTGGTTCGGACATGACACTTTTGCAAATTCAGAGCTTGGATCTAGGTTGAGTCGCTGGAGCAGGTCAAGGAAGTAGGGTTTGTCGCGGGTTGGGTGCATCGCGGTCGTGTACGAGCAGCGGCCCACGTTCTTCCCGAGAAGCGATTCACGGTTGAGGATGGCGAGGATGAGCGAGGCTCGAACGCCGGTGGCGCCCTCTGCGAGCCGGGCGTAGTCGTAGGCTTTCTCAAAGGTCAGCTCCCCGCCACCGAGGAGCTCAAAGATGCGGCTCCGGATCTGCGCCGCCGTCTCCTTGGTTTTCTCGAGGAGCTTCTTGTACTCCGATTCCTTCCCCTTGGTAACCTTGAGCAGGTTTGATTTCTCACCTTGGGTGGACTGCACGCTCCGCCGTTGGGTTTCCTGGATTGCCCGCAGGTTTTCCGTATCATCTTTCTGGAGGGAGAGCTCGTTCTTCTGCTCGAGGAGCTGCTGGCGCAGCTTCACAATGTTCGTGAGGGCGGAGCGGATGTTGGATTGGACGAGCGTGATGTTGTTGAGATTTCCGTAGAAGCCCGACAGGTTGGTGTTCGTGAGCAGGATGGCGAGGAGGCTGCGGCTATCGGCTTCGTAGAGGGTTCGGAGCGCTCGGGTGAGCGCATTCTTGTGGATGTCAATGGTGTTCTCGGTTCGGTTGATGTTCCGTTGCGTGTCGTTGATCTGCTGGTTGAGCTTCACGAGGTTGAGGTTCACCGCCTTGATTTGCAGGTTGAGCTTGTCAATCTTTGCGTTCAGGGTGCCGATCTCACTCTTCAGCGTACTGCCCTGTTTCTGGTACTGGTTGATAGATTTCTGGTGCTCCTCGATTTGCCGCTCCAGGTCCGCAAGCTGGTTCTCAAGCTCCTGCCGCTGGGCTTGCGCATCGCCCTGGCCGCTCGCTGGGGTTTCGTTGGTCACGCCTGGCTCGCTTGCCGTTCCGTTCTCCTGGGCGTGGGTGCCGCGGAGCACCTGCGGCGCCTGGGCCGAGAAACCCACAAACAGAATAAGCGCAACCCCTGCTGCGAGCGCTCTGGTGAGCGGCGTGAGTGTAGCTCTCGCCGGCGCTCCCTCGGCACAGGTAATGCGCTTCGGTAGGTCAATGGCGATGTCTGCTACGCGTCGCCGTGCACGATGGTGGCGCATGGTTCTCTCCTTAGAGTATAAACGATGGAGTGGCACCCGTGTTAGCGGAGCGTTTCAATCTAGCCACCAAAGCGGGCTTGCCGGGAGCCAAGCCACCACCTCACCTTTTAGAGCGATGCGGCAGGGTTAGGTTTTGCGGTTGCCTCAGCAGGAGGTGCCACAGTGTTTGCCGTCTCCTCGCCGGCTGGGGGAGCGGCAGGGGCTGGGGCGACCTCCTCCTTCGCGCGTTCGGTCACGGTGGCGATAACGGTCTCGCCGGGGGCGAGCACCTTCACGTCCTTGGGCATAGCAATCTCTGCCAGGTGAATGCTCTGCCCGAGGTGCTCGAGGGAAGAGAGGTTCACCTCGATCCGGTGGGGGATGTTCGCTGGTAGGGCCTCAATGGGGATTTCGTCGAGCACCTTCACAATGAGGAAGCCCAGCTTCATTGCCGGAGCTTCGCCGATGAAAGCGATGGGGACCTTCGCTTGGAGCTTTTCGTCCATGCGCACCTGATGGAAGTCAATCGCGATCGGATTTCCGGTGAGTGGCGCGTGGGCTACCTCCGCGATGATGACCGGCGTACGGGCACCGTCCTCCGTTACCAGGTTCACCACGGTGTGCTCACCGGCTTCCCGGTACACCTTGCTGAACTCCTTTACTGGAACGCTTAGGTGCTGGTTCGCTACGTTGTGGCCGTAGAGTTCGGCGGGGACGAGGCCCTCCCTGCGGAGAGCCCGTACCTTTCTGCCGAGCACCGTTCGCGTTTGCGCCTTGAGCTCCATGCTACGGTTTCTTGTTCTTGCTCTTCCGAACCTTCGGGGTGCGCTTACTTCGGGTACCAGCTCCGGCGGTCGCCTTGGCGGCGCGGGCCTTGAAGCGTTCCACGCGCCCCGCGGTGTCGATGAGCTCCTGCCGGCCCGTGTAGAACGGGTGGCACTTCGAACAGATTTCCACGCGGATTTCTGGCTTGGTCGCCCCGATGGTAAAGGTGGCTCCACAGGCGCACGTTACCGTGGCCTTGGGGTGGTACGGGGGGTGAACATCCTGCTTCATGGTGCTCCCCATGGTAGCACCAGGGCGGCTTGCTTGACAAGCACCTTTCCATCCGTATACTTACCTGGCACCGGAAGCTAGTGTGGAGGCGCCGAACGACCTTTACCAATTGATGAAGTGCGATTGAAATTTTTTCTAGTTGTCCCAATAACTGCCTAGCGGCTCGAGCTCCTCAATGGTTTCGATGAACTCACCACGGTGAGCTTGTCGAATCCGTTGAGAGCTGGAACGCTAGGCTATGATAGAGGATTTGATCCTGGTCCAGGATGAACGCTGGCGGCGTGGATAAGGCATGCAAGTCGAACGGTCCCTCATCCTTCGCAAGAAGGGTGAGGGGTAGTGGCGAACGAGTTAGTAATACCCTGGTACGTACCCCAGAGTCGGGCATAACCAGCCGAAAGGTTGGCTAATTCCCGATGGTTCCAGCACCACTTTTACTGTGGATGTTTGCGGTAGGATCAACGTGAGATTTTTTTCACATTGGTTTGCCGGAAAGCATGTGTGGTAAAAGTGGTGCTGGATAAAGTCGCAAGACGCTCTGGGATCGGCCTAGGTCCTATCAGCTAGTTGGTAGGGTAACGGCCTACCAAGGCTACGACGGGTAGGGGAGCTGAGAGGCTGTTCCCCAACGAGGAGACTGAGACACGGCTCCTACACCTACGGGTGGCAGCAGTCGAGAATATTCGACAATGGGCGAAAGCCTGATC
>CAYJQO010000045.1:0-3303 GCA_964372445.1 uncultured Candidatus Saccharibacteria bacterium | reverse complement strand
GTTGTTACACACTCTTTAAAGGATGGCTACCTCTAAGCCAACCTCCTATCTGTTTGGGGATAATGACTACCTTTCACACTTAGCTTGAATTTAGGGACCTTAGACGGCGGTCTGGGCTCTTCCCCTCGCGACCATGGAGCTTAGCCCCCACAGTCTGACTCCCACGCTCAAGCCGCGCGGCATTCGGAGTTTGATTGATGGTCCGAGCTTGCGCCCTTTGACCATCATCCAGTGCTCTACCTCCGCGCGGGAACACGTGAGGCTAGTCCTAAAACTATTTCGGAGAGAACCAGCTATTACCAAACTCGATTAGCTTTTCACTCCTTACCCCAGCTCATCCGAGAGTGTTGAACGACTCACCGGTGCGGGCCTCCCCCCGCATTTCTGCGGGGTTCACCCTGGCCAGGGCAAGCTCGTCTGGTTTCGGGTCTTACACACGCTGCTAACAATTCTAGATACTAGATACTAGAAACTAGTCGCTAGTACCTAAAAATGTAACGCCCTATTAAGACTCGCTTTCGCTACGCCTCCTCCGCACGAGGCGGATTAGACTTGGCAGCGTACATAAACTCGTTGGCTCATTCTTCAATAGGCACACCGTCACCCGGACCCACCTTGCGGTGAGCCATAAGGCTCCGGTTCCTTGTAAGTAGATGGTTTCAGGTACTATTTCACCGCCCTAACCGGGCTGCTTTTCACCTTTCCCTCACGGTACTAGTTCACTATCGATCACCACACGTATTTAGCCTTAGGAGATAGTACTCCCAGCTTCCCCCGAGGTTGGTTGGCCTCGGGGTACTCAAGAAAAAAACGAGAGAGTCCATTAGCTTTCGCATACGAGGCTATCACTCCCTGTGGCCCCGCTTTCCAGCGGGTTCTGCTAGCCAATGGATTGGTAACTCTCCTCTCGAATCCAGAGCTCTGCGACTCGAGAACTGTTTTGATCTTACAACCCCCACCCCACACCCTTGCGGGCGTGAGCTAGGTTTAGGCTCCTCCCCGTTCGCTCGCCGCTACTGAGGGAATGCATCCGCCTTGCGGCGAATTTGTCTCTGTTCCACCGGGTACTGAGATGTTTCACTTCCCCGGGTGCGCTCTGCCGCGATCGTTAACCGTGGCAGTGTCGTGGGTTTACCACGACGGGTTTCCCCATTCGGACATCTCCGGATCACAGGTTGCTACGCACCTCCCCGAAGCATATCGCAGCTACGCTACGTCCTTCATCGCCATGTGGTGTCAAGGCATCCACCATCTACCCTTACTGCTTACTCCGCTCGCTGATCTACGAATGTTTATTGCTACTGATTCCCATATTCGGTTATCAAGCTCCGGTCGGTACATTCGCTTCAGCCTGGCACGGGGCGAACAAAAATCCGCCTCGTCCGGCGGATGCCACACGCTCGCGTGCTTTAAACGTGGCTACCCGCCTCGGTATGTCTGCTGCCTGCTCATTCGGTAGCCAGTATAGGTTACTGCCCTACTCGGTGTCAAGGCTTGATTTATCCACACCGGTTAAAGGTTTCCGGCCATCCCCTACGACCAGGGGCACAAATGAAAAGCCAAAATATTGCTGCTGGGTGAACTCGTCCGGGCCGGTCTTGTCGAGCACGTAGATGCTCTCACGGACCGGGAGCACCATCCGCCCGCCGATTTTGAGCTGCCCCTTCCAAGCCAGCGGCACGCTCCGCGCCGCCGCGGCGGCAATGATCCTGTCGAAGGGGGCTTCGTCCGGCATACCCTTCGAGCCGTCCCCTTGCACGACCTTGACGATCCCCTGCTCGATGCCGCCGTACCGTGCGACATTCCGCTCGGCCATAGCCGCAAGGTCAGGCAACCGCTCGATCGCGATTACCTTACCGGTTTTCCCCACCAGCTCCGTGAGGAGCGCCGTTTGCCAACCGGAGCCGGCACCCACATCCAATATTTTCTCCCCTGGAACAGGCTGCAGCAGCTCCAGCATGAAGGCTACGGTCAAGGGCTGCGAAATGGTCTGGCCGTGGCCAATCGGCAATGGGTAGTTGCCGTACGCCTCATGGGCGTGCTCCTCAGGTACGAAATCCTTTCGGTCGATCTTCTCGAAGGCCGCGATGATCGCCGGCGTTCGGAGGTAGCCATCCGTAATGAGCGCCTGCGCAAGTTCCTCTCGCGTCATGCACTTAATGTTAGCACCGAAGCAAATAAAAAGCCCGATTCCAATTTGTGTGGAACCAGGCTTTCGATTTGAGGTGGCTGTGTCATTGCGGATCTCCTTCGCTTGGTTCGTAGATTCAGTTGACTAGTTTTCCAGGACCAGATTCCTACCGGTACCGTCTCTACCGTACTTCAATGCCAGTGGTTTCTTCTCGCCCGGCAGGATGAGTTCCCGCTCCAGACTGGGCATTCCATGAACTTCCTCGCTGGCCTTCATGACCACATGGTCGACGAACTTCCCGCTCCCGGGAGGATCCTCTACCAGCGTCAACCCGAGGCCGGTCACGCGGAGGGCGATATTCTTGCCATTCATAGCGATAATGTTGAGCGGCAAGAGGTATCTGCCGGTTGCCACCGCTCCATTCAGGAGACGCCACTGCTTCTCAATCTCCACCAGTTGTTGCTTGTCCGTGCGCATAGGTTTTTCTCCTTTCTTTTCCACTCGCGGCAATGGTGAAATGTTTCCCTTGGTAACAAAAAGCTGCCCACAGTATGGCTAGCTTCTCCACCACTGTCAATGGGCCGAAATTTGCAAGCGGTCTCGGAAGCCTACGTGGGTCAAGTGCGGCGGTGTAGAGCCCCGGTGATAACCCCTTCCAGCAGCTGGGCAAAGGGAATGCCGCTCGCCTCGGCCGCCCTCGGGAGAAGACTTTGCTCAGTCAAGCCAGGAATGGTGTTGAGCTCGAGCACGTGGAGCTGGTGGTCAGGCGCAAGGATCATGTCAGTTCGGGAAAGCCCTCGGCACCCCATGAGACGGTGCGCGATAAGGGCTACCCGCTGGATGGCACGAACAAAGGTGCCAGGAAGGCGTGGTGGCGTGAGCTCGAGAGAACCGCCAGGTTCATACTTGGCCCGGTAGTCGAAGAACGAACTCACCTTGGGTACGATCTCGGTTGGGAGGAGCGGCCGCGCGCTCTCGGGCCACCCGTGGTCAACCACGACACAGGTTACCTCCCTGCCGGCGATGAAGTTCTGGATGAGCGCGTCGCGTGACACGGCGAAGGCTATGTCCATCGCCGGGATCAGTGCGGACTGGCTCTGGACAATGGACACCCCAAGGCTTGAACCGTTGTCGTTCGGCTTCACCACGATGGGGTACCCCAGGTGGTGGCG
>CAYJQO010000044.1:0-3505 GCA_964372445.1 uncultured Candidatus Saccharibacteria bacterium | reverse complement strand
GTTGTTGACACCAAATCTCAAATATCCACTCGCACCCCCCGCACCACGAATATAGGTTGTGGAGTCGTTCCACTTTAAATATGCGTCATTATCATTGATAATGAGGTCTCCTCCCCCCACGCGGATATGCCCGCCACTCACATCTAACTTCACCCCCGGCCCCGTCGTCCCGATGCCGACGTTGCCGTCTTTTGAAATTCTCATTCTCTCACCCCAAGCACTACCGGTGTAAGTCCAAAACGCAAGAGGTTGACCTGTCGACTGTGTCGCAGCCGCAATAATACCCGCTCCCGCACTGTCATACCCAATTTGAATACCTGGCTTATCCGCATTTACCGCCGCCGTCGAATTGAAAGCGGCCACTCGATACCCTGTGCCAGAAAAAGATATATCATTTGTCCGAGTCACCTCAAGTGAGTATCCTGGCCCCGTCGTCCCGATGCCGACGTTGCCGTTTTGTAAAATCCTCATTGCCTCTGCATTTGTACTGAAAAACAAATCGTTTGTTCCAGCTCCGCTAGTTACTCCAACTTTGGCATAGTTATCATTCGACCCGTTGTACAAGAAAATATTTCCTCCCCCACTCAAGCGAATATTTCCATTTACATCCAGTTTCTGCCCCGGACTCGTCGTCCCAATGCCGACGCTACCGTCGCCTCTGAAGTACGCAATCGTGTTCATGGTGCTCGCGCCTGAAGCCGTTACCTTGAGGGCGAGCGCGTGCCGATTCCCACCAGCATCGTAGAGGTTGTAAATCCCCGCTGTATTATAAGAACCGAATTGCCCTAGTTCATTGGCGGTATGGAAGGTGATGCCCGCACCTTCACTTCCAACGGCTGTCGCAGACGTCTTACGTAACAGCAGGTTGGTGGAATTACTGTTGTAGGCAACAGGGTTCTCAACGTGAAGAGATGCCCCCGGCCCCGTCGTCCCGATGCCGACGTTGCCGTTCACGATGTTGGTATACGGCATCTGGGTGCCCAACCCCCGCTGATAGAGCATGTGAATTTCGTCAGCGGTCAGGGCCCGATTGTGCACACGGAATTCGTCGATATACTTGGACCACATTTCGGTAGTTGGTGCCCAAGAAGAATTGCCGATTTTCCAGATGGCGTTTCCCATATTCGTATTCTGGCCCGTCACATCCTGCGACCAGAGCTGCACGCCGTTCTGATACAGGTACAAGACGTTACTCTTCCGCTCAAGAACGATGTGGTACCACTTACTGGTGCTCATCCCATGAACCGGCCCAACGTACTGGGTGCCGGCATGATAGATTTCCCAGTTGGCCGCCCCTCCACACCCGAGCCGCAAGATGTAGTAGGGGCCTGTCTGACTGAACACCGTATCGCAGGTGTTCAAGGCGGTCGGATAGACCCAGGTCGAAACAGTCCAATCCCCCGTGCCGAAGTTGAACGCGGTGTTGGCGGGCACCTCGACGTTGGCGCCGCTCGTATCGTCAAAACTGACGGTCTTGCCGATCTTCCCGTCGGCCCAGGTGACGCTGGTGAGCGTGGGATTGGCGCCGGTTTTGCTCTTATCCTTTGTGGAAGCGCCGCTGCCTTCCGAGAAGGGATAATACAGGACGAGCCCGTCATTCAGCGGGTCATACCCCGTCTCGGCGGCGATATTCCCCGACACCCGGAGGTCGCCGACCACATCCAGCTTCGCCGCCGGACTCGTCGTCCCGATGCCGACGTTGCCGTCGGCCTTGAGATACAGTTGGTTGGTGTTCGCACTCCCGCCGGAGGTGTAGGTGTAGAACCGAATCGGCTTGCCGTAGGCGGAAGTGCCTAATACCGTTTCGCCGGTCGCCGAATCTATGTTCAACCCGATCTGATCGTCGGACGATCGCGTTTCCACCGACCCTTTCACCAGAAGTCTGGCGTTGTTGTTATTGTTCGTCGAATTGATAAGGACGTTGCCGCCGCTATTGAAAATCACGTTCCCCGTACTACCATTAAACGAAACTAAAGTTTTTCCTCCAACTCGCTCATATAAATCAAACGTATTATCCCCACTTCCCGCAGGATACCATTCCCATGTTCGTGGAGCAGCAGACGTATGCTTCAGCACGACCCGATTACTACCTCCTGTGCTGCCAGTCGTTTGTATACTACCAACTACTTCCAGTTTTTCCCCCGGCCCCGTCGTCCCGATGCCGACGTTGCCGTTCGGAAAGACTACCTTATTCACAACCTGGCTGCCAGCATCCCGTCCAATATGGAACGCATACGACCCTAAGGTTTCCGCATCATTGACCGACTGAATATCAAAACTCCCGGCTTCAAGCCCACTGGTCCGAAATCTCCACAACCGAGCGTTTGCCGCCTCGCTCGTGTTCTTATAATCAATTTTGGCGCCCGCTCCTTGCACCCTTAAGCCGCTGGTTCCGCTGACATCCAGGTTTGCCCCCGGACTCGCCGTCCCGATGCCGACGTTGCCGGTTGTTTTTTGTATTGCCATACGAGTTAACACACCAGTTTCATCGATAAGAAGATTCCCCGTTCCAGCAGCGATAGCGAACGAATAACGGCCCGTTGTGGCAGAAGTCCTTTCCAATCTAATGCCCTGCCCATCAACATTACTAATTACGTGTAGTGCTTCCCCCGGCCCCGTCGTCCCGATGCCGACGTTGCCGTTCTGGATGTAGTGGGGGCCGGCGCCGGTGACCTGGAGGTTGCTGCCGATCTTCACCGCGCCGGAGGTGTCGGTGAGCTGGCCGCCGCTTAAGGTCAGGCCTTTAACTTGCAGGTCGGTGCGGCTGCTCAAGCCTGCCGCCATGATCGCCTGATCCGCCACCACGACGCCCGCCGTGCGGGTGGAGGTTGAGGCATGGGCGGTGCCGGTCCACGCGTAGCCGGTGCCCAGGGAGCCGTCCGTGTACGTGGTGGCGTAGGCTTTCTGCTCAAGCTGGATGCCATCAATCAAGATTGCCTGACTGCTGACAGTGCCAGAGTAATTCGGCCCAACATCAACATAGACATTTGTCGGAGAGCCAGTAATCGTGGTCGTATAACTTTTACGAATCCAACCATCCGCTGCGGTGATTGTAAACGTGAGAGCACCGCCGCCCCCGCCGCCAGATTGTGTCAGTTCAAGCACCGCCGCCGTATTTGTCACACTGGACTTGTACCATGCAGATACTGTGTAAGTACCCGCTGGTAACGCTCCAAGGTCCATCCGCATATAGGCCCATATATCGTTAGAAGCCGTGACCTGCGCAGACGCCGTGCCAAACTGCGAATCTGATGTAACTCTTGTGACCGTCGTTCGAATTGGAGTCCAGCCCGTCGTGTTCGTCTCGAAGCTGGGGTTGGTCACCAGGTTGGTCGCGGCCTCCTCCACGCGCAGGCCGCCGGCGGCGCTGCCCGCCACCGTGTTGTAGATCGCTTTGCCACCGCCGAGGCCCACATCGCCCTGCACGTCCAGCTTGAAGGCCGGACTCGTCGTCCCGATGCCGACGTTGCCGCCGGCGGTGATTCTCATCCTCTCGGCATTGCTT
>CAYJQO010000043.1:0-3590 GCA_964372445.1 uncultured Candidatus Saccharibacteria bacterium | reverse complement strand
TCTAAAACAACCTGGTACGCCAGCGGGCTACCACCGCACAGAGCGCGTAGGCGACGAGGAGCAGCGCGAACGCTACATCCGGCACCGCGGTCATCGCGAAGGCGGCATCGTGGAGCCACGCCAGCAGCCGCTGTTGCATGGGCGTTTCCTCCAAGTAAGCGAGGGTGATATGAGCTTCCACTACTGTAGCATATTCGCGCTAGGTAGACAAAGGCATGATCCCACGGAACATTTCAAAAATGATTAGGCCCTACCGTTTCGGTAGGGCCCTTCATTTCAACACACGTACTTATACCAATGACGAGCACTTGGGATAGGTCTTTCTTGTAAACAAGGGTGCCCATCAGCGGAGATCTCCAAGCCGGGGCGAGGGAACTTTAAGCTATGGATGTACCAGTACGCTTCTTCAAAAGAGTACAGGCGATCCAATCGGTCGAAGTGCCCTAGGCCATTATCAGCGTTCGTTCCCTTTGCACCTTTCCATGCCGATGATTCACTATCGGCCGGCGGCAAGTAGAATGTGCGATCTTCCATCCTACAACCGACCAGGAACTGTTCAAGTTGGAACATTTTCCCGACAAGGCGGCTCCGTCCCTTCAGTGTGATGTCGGAGAAGAGAAACACCGGCTTCACCGCCAGTCGTGGGCCGCGGGAACCAGGATTCTCCTGTTTCCCTTTGCGGACATCGCGCCAGAAGGCGCGGGCCACCGCATCATAATCCTTCGCAAGGATTACCCCCGTTATGCCGTTCACCCGGCAGGTGTACACCTTCGGACGGCGGCGTACATGATACCATCGAATAATGCTATTCAACTTCAATCCGAGCGTGACGCAACCGATGAGCAACAGAACGAACATAAGGTCGTCCCAATCCCAACTCCAATACGTGAAATCCATACAAATTCCTTTCTGCACATGCCATATGTCCCTCCCCATTCCCCTTCCACCGAAATTGGTGGGGTGTGAGGTGTGGAGGCCTGACAATATGCTAGGTACATTGTAGCATTGTTTGGTTCATTTTGTCAATAGACGGCCAGGAAAAAAAGAATCCCCGATCACTCGGGGATTACCGGTGCCACGATACGTGGCATCGCATTGATTGCGGAGAAATTTGGATGAACCAGGTCAAACAGGAACCGGCCCTCGTGCATCCCCGCCAACGGGACGTTCCCGTACGTGGTCCTCGAGCCGATGCAGAGTGTACGCGTTTCCCCATCAGCCAGGTAGCCGGCGGTGAAAAAATTGAAGCAGCTGAAGTGCACGTACTCCTCGAGCGTCATTCCCTTCACCCCGAGCTCCGAAAGCTCACGTGCCGAGCGCCTCGCATACTTCCAATCACCCCATGGCCGTCCACCGTGCCACACCGCGTAGGGGAGTATCCCAACACCCATGCGATCAGCATTGATCGGGGTTTCCTCATTGATGTGGCTAACCACTCCCTTTTCCTTCCCGGTGAGCACGCCCCACCGGTGGATGAGCTCAGGGAGCGATAGCCCGACGTCAATAATGATAAGCAGGGCCGTCAAACCTGCCGGCTGCGGCGGCAACGCGAGGTTCTCTACGGCCATCTGCCGGTCGAAGTGTCTCTGGTAATACGCTTCCCACTGCTGCACCTGTCTTCCTTGCAATACCGATACGTTTTCTGAAGCATCTGCCATGTTAGCTATCCTCTATGATGTTGATCATTTGAAAATGCTGTACGTATACTGCACCTCGCATGGGAAGCTGTCAACGGCACTGGCGAACGCGGGAGGGATTCCCTATACTGACATCGTATGCCCGCAGCAAACCTTGAGCACATCAGGCACTCGCTCGCCCACCTCCTGGCCGCGGCAGTGCTTGAAAAGTTTCCGAAGGCCAAGCTCGGCATCGGGCCCACGATCGAGCACGGTTTCTACTATGACTTCTTGCTCCCGCGCTCGCTCACCCCAGATGACCTTCGGGAATTCGAGGCGGTGATGCGCGAGCTCATCAAGCAGGCGCTCCCCTTCAGTGGCAAAAAGGTTGCTCCAGCCACCGCGCGAAAAGATTTTAAGGAGCAACCGTTCAAGCTGGACCTCATCAAAGAGTTCGTGAAGGAGGGGCGGCAGCTCACGGAGTACCGCACCGGCGACCGCTTCCTTGACCTCTGCCGCGGCGGGCACGTGGAGAATACGAAGGAAATTGACCCGGCGGCCTTCAGACTCACCCACACCGCGGCCGCCTACTGGCGCGGCGACGAGGCAAACCCGCAGCTCCAGCGGATCTACGGCGTTGCGTTCACTACCAAAAAGGAGCTCGACGACCACCTCACGCTCCAGAAAGAAATCGAGCGGCGCGACCACCGGAAGCTCGGCGAGCGCCTCGACCTCTTCTCGTTCCACGCCGTCGCACCCGGCGCCACCTTCTGGCACGGCAAGGGCATGGTCATCTGGCGTGAGCTTGAGAAGTTCATGCGCGAGAAGCTCGACCGCGAAGGGTACGATGAAGTCTCGACGCCGATCATGGTCAAGCAATCGCTCTTCGAGCGCTCCGGCCACTGGCAGTACTACCGCGAGCACATGTTCTACTTCAACCCGGCAGATGAACCAAAGCAGACGTACGTGCTGAAACCCATGAACTGTCCCGAAAGCACGCTCATCTACGCGACGAAGATCCGCTCGTACAAGGATCTGCCAATCCGGCTCTCCGAGATCACCGATCGGCTCTACCGGAACGAACGCTCCGGAACCTTAGGCGGCCTCCTCCGCGTGCAGCTCATGACCCAGGACGACGCCCACATCTACTGCCGCCCCGACCAGATCGGCGATGAGATTACCAAACTCCTTTGGCTCATCAACGAGGTGTACGCCGTCTTCACCTTCCCGATGAGCTTCAGCCTCGCGACCCGCCCCGATAAGGCGCTCGGCGACCCGAAGCTTTGGCAGAAAGCTGAGCGTGCCCTTGAAGCGGCGCTCAAGGCCGCCAAGGTGAAGTATGAACTCAAGCCAAAGGATGGGGCCTTCTATGGCCCGAAGATTGACATTAACGTACGGGATGCCCTCAAGCGCGAGTGGACGATCGCCACCATACAGCTCGACTTCCAGATGCCGGAACGATTTAATCTCGCCTACATCGATGAGCACGGCAAGAAGCAAACGCCCGTCATGATCCACCGCGCCATCCTTGGCTCCTTCGAGCGCTTTATTGGGATCCTCCTCGAGCACACGGCGGGTGCGCTCCCGGTCTGGCTCTCGCCCACCCAGGTGAAGGTCATCCCGGTGGGGCAGGCACACCGTGCCTACGCGGCCAAGGTGCTCCGGGAGCTCTCGGCTCACGGCGTTCGCACCGAGACAAGCCCCGAGCACGAGACCGTGGGCAAGGCCATCCGCGAGGGCGAGCTCCAAAAGATCCCCTACCTCCTCGTCGTCGGCGACCGTGAGGTTCAGGCTAAAACCGTCGCGGTGCGCGAGCGAGGCACGAAGGATACCCGTACGGTCTCGCTTGCAACCTTCGCGGCTGACCTCCAGCGGCGTATCGCCGATCGCAGCCGGTAGCCCGCACTACCTCAGCAATAGGAATGCGCCAGCTCGTGTTCCGAGCTGGCGCTGCTATATTACCGAAAAAACAGA
>CAYJQO010000042.1:3243-3642 GCA_964372445.1 uncultured Candidatus Saccharibacteria bacterium | reverse complement strand
TTCTGGATTAGACCAGGCTACACCACGGCTGCAGCGGTTAGAGTGTACCAGCGCCTTACCGTCTTGGCAACCATTAGAACCGTTTCACGATAGTGATTTCGAACCGCGGGATGCCGATGAGATCTACGAGGATATGCTGGCCAACGGCACCGATGGAACTCCGCTCATGGATCACCTTGCCGTCGCCGACGTAGATGGCCACGTGGCCGATGTCGAGCATTCTCCCGTCGAAGCGTTCATCATCGTACCGTCCTCTCTTCCCCCGCATGAACACAAGATCGCCAGCTTCAAGGTTTGCGTGACCATCGACAGGGACAACCTCAATACCATGTGGCTCAGCCGCTTGCTCAAGTGCGGTGCGCGGCAGCGTGATGCCAATTCGTCCGAACACGTACTGGG
>CAYJQO010000042.1:0-3233 GCA_964372445.1 uncultured Candidatus Saccharibacteria bacterium | reverse complement strand
GCTGTTTCCCGGGGAAAAGCTCATCATCGTAGCGTCCGATCACCCCCCGCATGAAGAGAAGTTCACCCGCTTCGAGGTTTGAAAAATCAGTTGCCAGGGTTACCTACACCCCCTTAGGATCTACTGCCTGTTCGATGCTGGTGCGTGGAAGTTCGATCCCAACCTGCTTGAAAACGTACTGGGTGAACGAGGAGCAATCGAAAACGTTTGGCGCTTCTTCTGGTTTGGCGCCGTACCGGTAGGGTTTCCCCAGCAAGCTGCGGGCGACCTGAATGAGTTTTTTCTGTTGCTCTTTGGTCACGAAGGAGAGAGATGGTTCTGGTGCCGGCGGCAGGGATCGAACCTGCGACCTAACGCTTATGAAGCGCTCGCTCTAACCACTGAGCTACGCCGGCATGGCGCTACTCCTCCCTGTCCCGAACCAAATTTTTGTTCTAGTGCGGGGCGCCCCCCCTGGGCTACCCAGCTGAACTCCGTTCTCGATCAGGATAGCGCGTCCCGGAGCGTTTGCAAACCAGCATATTTGACGCCATACTCCCCTGTGGTAACCTCTCCGGTAGAGCTTTTACGTTCAAAATGGCAATGGTGGCCAGCCGCGGTGCTCATCGGTGGTATCAGGTACCTCCCGTGAACTGCCCCACACCCCCTGGCTACCATATTATTATCGTAACCCCATGACCCCGCTCCGCGGGGTCATGCTGCGTTCTAACGGGCCCGCCTTGTTGCGGGGGCGGGCGTCGAACCCGCTTCGTGAAAGGTTATGAGCCTCCCGAGATGCCAGACCTCCCCCCCGCGGCCTTCACCCTAGCAAACCTCGCCTAGCGTGGCAAGCTCGTTTCCGTTTCCGTGCTGCTGCGATATAATGGAGTACGACATGGGTATCGCTGCACTGAAACAGTCCGCGCTCGAGGCGATCAGGAACGCCGGCGACGTTAAAACGCTCGATGCGGTTCGCGTACGGTACCTGGGGCGGAAGGGGAGCCTGACTGCGGTGCTCCGCTCCCTCAAAGATCTGCCGGTTGTGGAACGGAAGCGGATCGGACCGGAGGCTAATGCGCTGCGGGATGAGCTCGAGCGCCGCATCAGCGCGCGCGAGGCAGCGCTGGAAACATCCCAGGCTAGCCGGGGTGTGCCGCTTGACGTCACGCGGCCGGGAGCTCGCGTTCCCCGCGGCCACCTGCACCTCCTTTCGAAGGTTGACGCAGAGGTTCGGCGGATATTCTCCTCCATGAACTTCTCGATCGTGGATGGGCCGGAGGTCGAGACGGAGTACTACAACTTCGATGCCCTGAACATCCCTGCGAGCCATCCGGCGCGTGACCTCTGGGATACCTTCTGGATCAAGCATTCGAAGCTGCTCATGCGGACGCACGTGAGCCCTACCCAGATCCGCTACATGGAGCGGCACCACCCGCCGTTCCAGATCCTCTACCCCGGCCTCACGTTCCGGTACGAGGCAACGGACGCCTCGCACGAGATCAACTTCTACCAGTCGGAGGGTTTGGTGGTCGGCGAGGAGGTAACCCTGGCAAACTTCAAGTTTGTGATCGAAACGTTCCTCAAGCAGCTCTTCGCCGGGCAGCAGATCCAGTTCCGGTTCCGGCCGAGCTACTTCCCGTTCACCGAGCCGAGCCTCGAGGTTGACATCAAGCTCCGTGGCGTGTGGCTCGAGGTTATGGGCGCTGGCATGGTGCACCGCCGGGTATTCGATGCGGTGCGCTACAACCCCGACCAGGTGCAGGGGTTTGCCTTCGGGATGGGGCTCGACCGGCTCGCGATGATCAAGTACCAGATTCCGGACATCCGCCTCTTCTACTCGGGGGATCTCCGCTTCATCCACCAGTTCTAGCCGCATACCATGCGACCATTCGAACAGCCTGAGCAGCTACCGCAGCACGAGCAGGGGCTCGTTGATCAAATGCGCAGGGAGTTCCTCCGCCGTCGCGATGAGGTGCAGCGCGCCGCGGAAGCACACGCGCCCGTAGGCTTCGACCAGCACTACCAAGATCTAGGGCCGTCGACGGTTGAACGGATCAACATCGGTGACGTGAAGATGCGTGAGGAAATTGAGCACATTGCGGATGTAGCGTCCCTGGAGCAGGCGAAGCAAGACTTTGATCGCTACATGCGCGAGATTGACTCTGACAAGAAGCTGGTAGGGGTGATCCTCTACCACGAGCTCCTGCGTATCCAGAAACGGCTCCTCGATAGTGAGCGCCGCAAGCGGGCAGCATGAAATATTCCTACCCCCTCATCAGAAAGTGTATCCCTGGGCTCAAGCGGAAAGCTGAGTTAATCGAAGCTCTCACCATGCATGCGTTTGAGGCCGGGGACGGCCCCGGCGGCTCGTTCGAGGCGAGCGTGCCGCCCAACCGCTACTCGGATGCCGCATCGCACTGGGGTCTCGCCCGCGAGGTTGCGGCGATCCTCGGCAGCCGCCTGCGGCTGCCCGCCGTGCGCCCCCCGCGTGCAGCTGCTGCGAACACAATGCCCGTTGCCATTATGGCACCTGGGCTCTGCCAGCGTATGGCGGTGTGGCGCTTTGACCGGGTGAAGATTGACCCATCGCCGAAGTGGCTGCAGCGGGCGCTCCTTGACTGCGGCATGCGCCCTATCTCAAACGTGGTGGACATCACGAACTATGTCACCCTGGAGACCGGCCAGCCGCTCCATGCCTTCGATTTCGATAGGATGGCCGGGGGCAAGCTCATCGTCCGGCGCGCGCGCCGCGGCGAACGCCTTGAGCTCCTAGATGGGGCGGTGCTCACATTGGATCCGAGTGCGGTGGTGCTCGCCGATGCCCGGAGCGCGCTCGACCTCGGCGGCATCAAGGGGGGTCGGAAGGCTGAGATTTCTGAAGGGACCAAGCGTATTTTGCTCACCGCTGGGAACTTCGATGGCCCGGCGATCTATCGAACGTCTCGGCGCTTCAACGTTGCCACCGATGCCTCGGTTCGATTCTCTCATGGGTTGAGCGAGGCACTCCCGCCGCTCGGCCTCGACCGAGCCGCCGAGCTCTTGGTGAAACTTACGGGGGCTCGGGCCCTGGGTCGGTTCGACAGCCGCATGAAACCGTTCCCACGCCACATACTCGAGTTCGACGTTGCCTGGTTCGCGCGTTTCATTGGCACCGCGGTCAGTCGGTCCCGAGCGGCGCAGTACCTCAAGCGCCTTGGCTTCACGAACGTGGAACGCAACCTCTGGGATGTGCCACCCCTGCGGCCCGATATTGA
>CAYJQO010000041.1:0-3905 GCA_964372445.1 uncultured Candidatus Saccharibacteria bacterium | reverse complement strand
TGCCGGTGGTGCCGCCCAAGCTGCCGGTCCCCGAGAGGGTGAGCGAGTTCACGCTCTGGAGCGTGCCGCTCCCCGTGACGCCGCCGCCGGTCGCCGACACGTCCCCACCGCTGATCGTGCCATCGACGACGATACCGGCGCTGGAGCCAACGGCACTGCCGCCCCCCGCCGCGTTCCCTCCCGGCGCGAACGTCGTGCCGGAGCTCACCAAAAGTTTCTGGCCGGATTCGAGCGTGAGCCGAGCATACGTGCCAGTGAGGATATCTACTGTATAGTTCAGCGCGCTGTCGTTATTGTTGTCGTAGGCGTTGAGGTGGTCGATGTTCGTGATCGAGCTCCCGTAGTCGTTCCGGAGGATCACTGTATTCTCGCGGAGGTCTGCGCCCGTGACGTTCCCCGAACCGCTGTAGCGCATGACGAGCGAGGCGTCGTGACCGGTTCCGGAACCCCACAGCGAGGTTAACCAGATGGTGATGACGCCTCCGGCGGCAGGCGCGGTTACGTTGACACTATAGGTATTTCCGCAGTAGCTAGCTGTGTTAACACCGCCAACCCGTACGTACACTATTCCATCGGCGCCCTGGCAATCCCACTCCGTCGTGCCATTGGCCTCGTAGACGGTTCCGGAGACCGAGATGGTGACTGCTCCGGCCCTGTGAGCGCCAAAAAGAAAGAACCCGGCAACGATCAGGAACGCGAGGAGGAGTCCTCTCCGTGCCACGAGCTTGAATTGAGGAAATGGGGCTGCGAGATACACCATGCTTATACTAAAACTCGCGGGGGGCAACCGCAAGGAACAGTTTTACACATCCCTTCGCCACCACAGGAACCGATCCACGAAGCCGAGCGCGAAGGCGGCGAGGTTCACGCCAAGCTGAAACATGAGCGCAAATGCGAGGAAAAAGGGCGGGTTGAAGCCCGGCGGCGCAAGCCGGAAGAGCGAGAGCGCGAAGGTGGTGGCGAGGGCATAATCGAGTTGATCGAACGGTATGAAGTTGCCCCCCTCGGGAATCGCGAGCTGCCGCTTCGCGAAGCTGTTGATGAGCCCACCCACGAGCGCCGCAGAGCCCATGAGAAGCCCGACCAGGGGTCGGCCTTGGAACCCGCCGACCGCCGCACCGACGAGCACCATGACCAGGGAACCCCCCACCGTCCGGTTCTCGCCGAAGAGCCGCCGCCCGCGAACGGTCATGCCACAATCGAGCGGCCACCGCGGGATCGTACGCCAGCGCACGATAAGGAAGTGGTAGAAGATGGCCACAGCGGTGTTCGCCACCCACGCCGGCGCGGTGAAGAAAATTGTTTCTAGCATGTTCCACTTCCATTATACTGGATACGCGCCAGATACAAATGGATACTGGGGAGTACTAAGCGGTACTAAAGATAAAAGAATCTATCCAGTTATTCCGCCATGGCGTGATAACTGGATAGGAGAAAAATGAAACTCTATGGGCTTACGCCCGTGGTTTCCTTTTTTGGCATGTAAACAAAAGAACAGCAAATACCTTATTGGAGATGGAAGTGGTGTTTTAATTTCTCCTCCCCTTCAAACGTGGAAACGTACAGTATGAGGACGTGGCTCCGAACATTCAAGAGCGATCCAAGAAAATCAATCTCATCTTCACAGGGGTAGGGCGTAATGAACACGCTCTTCTGTAAAGGATAGAAGTCCATGCCTCGTAATTTTTGACGAAAGGCATCTCTCGCTTTTTTTACTCCATGGGGAATGTCGAAAAGCACGAGCCGCCACTTGCCGTCCCAATGTTTTTGTTTCTTTAACGTCAGCTCGTCAGACTGGTACCGGAGCATGCATTCCTTGCCTCCTCGGGTAATCGTGATCGCCACGGTACCATCTTCAGATTCCCGGAAATCAATGAGCTCCCGGCTCTGCAAATTCCGCAGATCGCGTAGAAACTTCTCTTTTTCAAAACGCCGCTTCCGAATGTAAGAACGCACCCCGGCCCGGATCAGCTGGGCCGCAGCCGATGGAGCGAGAAGTGTTATCGCCAATACGCCGCCCCCTACCGCAAGGGTCCGCAGAATCTGATATGGTCGGGAACCTTGCCGCAGCCGGATCGGAATGGAACGTGCCATAGGTATCGTTGCCTTAATCCTATAAAGTATAATGCAGGTGCATGCTTTTATCCAGTTATCAAGCCATGGCTTGATAACTGGATAAAAGATGGAGACGGTATCATGGGGTTGTATTCTAGAGCGCGATTCTGTGTATTAGAAAGTTGGTGAGAAGATTCTATCCAGTTATCCCGCCATGGCGGGATAACTGGATAAGACTGGATAAAAAGTAAGAAAGGGGGGAGGAGAGGGGAAGAAAAGGAGACTGGATGGGAACGGGTCAGGAAGAATTGGAGAGAGTTTCTGTTTCCGGTATACTAGAAACCATGCACCTCTGGAAAAGATTGATTGCGGACAAGCACCTGCTGGTTTTAGGAATCCTCGCCGCCCTTACGGTGGCGGCGCTCCTCTCCCCTGTCGTCTTGAACACGCTCCACCACTACATCAACTTCGTGGGGCTCGGGAGGTCGACGACGAAGGTGTTCGGGTTCTTCGCCTGGATCTTCCTCGTTTTCCTCCTCCCGCTCCTCACGTTCAAGCTCCTCAAGAAGCCCCACGAGGCGCTGTTCAAACGGCTGCTGGTGGCAGCGATCGCGATCAGCATGATCGGGAATGCCTTATCCTTCATCATCGCGCAAAAATATAACCTTCCCCTGAAAACCATCACCTACGCGGTGGACAACGCCGGGAGCATCAGCTTCAACCACGTCGCCCACACCCATCTCTTGAAACCCGCGGTGGGGTTCTTAAGCTACCTCCTCCCGGGGCCGGACTTCGGAACGCCATGGTTCCACGCGCTAGAGAAAGAGTTCTCCCTCTCTCCCATCCTCCTCTACGGTTTCTACGGAGCGATCTTCCTCTTCCTCACACTCTTCACGATCGTCACGCTCCTCCATGCAAACGCCTACCCCAAGCTCCCCTACAAGCTCCTCTACGCCTTCGCCACCTTCTCGTTCCTCAAAAGCATCCTCGACGGCGGGTTCCTGAACCCCGAGGCCTTGCTCTCGCTCGCCGTGATTTTTATACTCCTCGGTCGCCCGTGGCGCTGGTACGCGCTTGGTGTTCTCCCCTTCCTCGTCCTCGACTACCGCATCTGGTTCACACTCGACTTCATCCTCCAAAACCTCGTCCGGGTCGCGCTCCTCCTCGGCATCTTCCTCTTTGCCTTCCACACCGGCGCGAAGACAAGAGTCTGGAAAGCAATCTTCCTCTCGCTTGGCATTCTCTCTCTCCTTGCCTTCGGCTACTTCGGGAACACGGTGCGCTTCTTCGACGAGGGATTTGAAAAACAGGAGGTGCCCACCACGCTCCCGGCCGGGAAGGAGATCTACTTCCTCACGAACGGCAGCACGACCCCGCAGAAAACAGTCCTCGAGCAGGAGATGCCCCTCGCGGACTTCCTCAAAGAGCGGAACGTCTACTTTGAGTACTTCAACGAGTCCATTAAGATCAACGGCGTGAACTGCAACATCGCGAATAAGAAAATCATCTTCAACCAGTTCAGGGTCCTCGGCGAGGACCTGCAGAGCTTGCCTCGGCAACTTTCCCTCGAGCCCTGGTACGAGGGGCGGGTGGGGAAAGCAAAGGATGGAAACTATTTCCTCGGGTTCCGGGCGAACACCTGCCTCCCGGATAAACTCAAAACGATGCTCTCCTTCATTAAACAGCTCTTCCCCGCCACCGAGATGGTCTCGGTAACGCTCTAGTCCCGCAGGGAAACAGGAAGCGGAGGGGGTGTGTTATCCAGATATCACGCCATCGCGGGATAACTGGATAGAATATAGAGAGGGGTAGAATGGGGCACTAGCTAGAGGGGCCATGCTAATGTAGAG
>CAYJQO010000040.1:0-3927 GCA_964372445.1 uncultured Candidatus Saccharibacteria bacterium | reverse complement strand
AATCGGGCGCTCAACGGCGTTCGATTTTTGATTACAAAATCTTTGCCTCGCCGAAGCCGCCATCCGGCGGAGAAGGCGGGCTTCAGGCAAACATTGACAAATACCACAGTGATGTAGTATTTACTGTTTGGTCCAAAACCAAATAGGAAGGGGGTGAATAAGCGTGATCGAGCCCATCGTTCTAACGGAGTATGGGGAAACCCTCCGTGGCTACCCCGACTCCCAGACAGGTGACGAGGGAAAGCTCAGCACATGCATCGGCGTTCATGACGTATGCAACTGCTGGGTGGACATCAAGCAGGTTTCTTCAACCCATCATGCCATCTTGTGCCGAGGATGTGCTCTCCGGGTAGTGGTCCCGAAGAACAGCGTGACAACCTTCGGCGATCTCCGTGAGTTCTTCAAGCAGTATCAGCCCGCCCTTGCTGGCGCTACCTAAGCCGGCAGCGACTTCTAGTCCAATGAGCCAGGTCAGCAGTGCGACCTGGCTCGTTTCATTTCGTGCTCAAACGTCCAAATCTCCTTCAAGCTCTGGAACAGGTGGTGTAAATCCCGCCCCACCGCCGCAATATAAAACCCAAAGCGCCCGCCTGCGGGCGCTTTGGGGTACATCGGCTTCTGTGAACAATCGGTTGGTGAAGCTAGCGGTAAGTACCGTAGGATAGAAGCAATGGTTCGGCGAACGGTGCGGACCCGGATAGCTGGTGTCGTTCTCCTTGCGGGCTGGGTATTGATGCCCGGATTCTTCGCGTTTGCCCAAACCGCCACCTCTTCGGCGGAGCTGTCACAACTCGTTACCAAGCTCCAGGCAGAGATTACTGCACTGCAGACCCAGGTCGCTGGGCTAAAATCCCAGCTCACCGCCACCCAAGCCGAGCTGAAGTTCACGCGCGCCCTCCGGCGCGGGGCGAGCGGCGACGAAGTGAAAGAGCTCCAGGAGTTTTTGAAACAGTTTCCCGATATCTACCCTGAAGGCCTGGTCACCGGCTTTTTCGGACCGCGCACCGAAGCCGCGGTCAAGCGGCTGCAGGAACAGCAGGGCATTGAGGCCGAGGGCATTGTCGGCCCCAAGACCCGGGCCAAGCTGAATGAGCTCGCCACCGAGGGCGCGGGCGCATCAGGGCTCATCCCGCCCGGCCTCTTGACTGCGCCGGGACTCCAGCGTGAAGGCGCAACCGGGACCTCGCCGGTCCCCGTGCCAATATCTCCGCCGCCCGCGCCAACACCTCCTCCGCTTCCAGGGGCAACCACAACGCCACCGGTCCCAACACCGCTACCCCCTCCGGCCACCGCCACCACCACCCCGGCCCAGGCCTGCGCAAAAACCCTGAACGTCCCCTCGGAGAAATACCCGACCATCCAATCAGCCCTTGATGCCGCCTGCAGGGGTGACGTTGTCCGGATCGCCGCCGGGACATACTCCGGCGTCTTTTCCCTCACGGCTCGCCACTCCAGCATCACCATCACCGGCGCCGGCTTGGACCAGACCGTGATCCAGGGCGTGGGTGCCCCGGGCTTCACGCTTGCGAGCACGAGCGACATCGCCATCAAGAACTTGACCATCATTCGCGCCGGTCACCCCTCCACGGACGGCGGCGGCATCCGCATCCTGCGCTCGAAGAACATCACGCTTGAACACTGCCGTATTTCCAAGAGCTTTGGCAACGAGGGCGGGGCGCTCGCCCTAGACGATTCCTCCGCAGTCACGGTTACCCGCTGCCTGTTCGATGCCAATATCTCGACCCATTCCGCGGGCGGCATCATCGTCAAGCAAAACTCCCAGGCAACGTTGACTAACATCACCGTCGCTAGCAACGAAGCCCGGGGCTGCCACGGCGGTGGGCTCGTCGTGGACGGGACATCCACCGCAAGCGTCAAGAACGCCATCTTCTGGGCTAACTCCGATACCAGTCCTCCGGGCACCCCCTGCCAGAGGGCGCCCTCCATTTACGGTACGCCGACAGTGACCTACTCTGACGTGGAGCGCGGGTTCACTGGCAGCGGCAACATCAACCTCAACCCCTATTTCGTCTCCCTCTCCGGCGGCGACTACCACATCCTGACGCCGAACTCCCCGGTGGTGAACGCGGGCGACCCGGCGACCATTGACCCCGACGGCACGCGGGCCGACATGGGGGTGTTTCCGTACGGGACGGCTACACTCGTTCCCGTTCCGGTCCCCGCGCCGATACCACCTCCGCCTGCGCCCGCGCCAACACCGACCCCGCCGCCTCCGGCCAGCGCGACCTCAACCCCTCCTGCGCCAACGCCGACCCCGGCTACGGCAACAACCACGTTGGCTACTCCACCACCTCCGCCGCCGACAACAACCCTGCCCGCGCCCACCTACATCCGGGCTGACTGGGGATATACCCTTGGTCCATGGAATAAGCGGAACGGCACGGCGAGCCAAACGATCGTCTTCAAGTATCCGAATGACAGCAGCGCAAAAACTACGACTTTCCGCCTGTACCAAAAGACCCCGACGGACTCCTCCTTTATGCGTGCCGCAGAATTTACGGGTATTGATTCCACCACATGCAACGGGAAGAGTGTTGTCGGTGAATGGATTCTGGTTAGGCCAGCCGCTTGCGCTTCTTGGGTAGTGGGCCGGGTGAAAGTAGGAGCAACCGAGCTTTCCCTCTATGATGGATCCGAAGCGAGCTCTTTTCCGGCTTCGTCGTATGTTGTGGGTGAATACAGCTACTACGTTACCGCTGTTAACTCCACAGGGGCGGAGGGCGCTCTTTCTGCAACAAGTAAACTCGTATTTTTCGAACTGGGGACGATCCTTGCGCCGACCACGGCCCAGTCGCCGGTCTCGCAGACCCCGACCTTTCAGTGGACCGTGGGTAGCGGTTGGCCGTCCTTCATTACTAACTCCTACTACATTAACATCTTCGATAGCGCCAGCCCGCCGGGAACATTTCCGTTGGTGACCATCTGTGCGCCTGCTGGGTGCCGCGGGTCGGTTATACCGGGAGGCGTGAACTCTCAGATTTACAATGGCCCCGCGCTTGACCCCACAAAGAAGTACCGCCTTTCTATTTACGGGTTAGGGTTAGGGGAGGCCCTGTCTGATGGGGGTCTGCAGTATCTAGCACTTCCCAGGGCGGTGACTGATTTTTGGGTCCAATCTGCGACCACCGCCCCGCCGCCCCCGCCGTCCGGACCGCCTTCCGTCACCATACTTGCTCCAAATGGGGGCGAAGCATGGACAGCGGGACAATCGTACGCCATCCGGTGGCGCGCCGAGAATATCCCGGCCGATACCAAGCTCGGGCTCCAGCTGTCCTACCGCTACAGCGGCAATACCGCGCCGTACGAGGATGGCATCGGTGCCTACTACGGGGGCTCAGCGAACGCTGACCCCGCCGCCGGCACGTACCAATGGACCGTTCCCGCCCAGTACGGCAGCGGCTACGACCCGAGTATGTTTAAAGTACGTGCCTACCTCTATGGCCCGAATATTCCGGGGACGAATCCGCCCACTGATTACAGCGACACCTCCTTTACTATCCGCGCACCCGTCAGCGCCACCACGACTTCGGCGGCCGCGCCGAGCGGCATTGCCGCCGTGCTCGAATCCCTCGCCCAGGTCGTCGCCAATCTGAATCGCCTCCTCGAGGGCCTGCGCCGCTAGCGACTCCCGGCCTCCTGGTGCCCCATCGCTCACGCGAGCGGTGGGGCCTTTTCTTAAATTCAAATATTAGTTTTGACTTCGGCATCTATAAAAACGGTCGTTTTTATAGATGCCGGGCACTTTAAACTAGCCGGTACTAGTTTTTTTTCTTGCAGAAATCAGTAATTTCTATATAATTCTGATGCTGGTCTGATTTCCTGCTGCGTAGCTCAGTGGTGAGAGCGTGGCACTTTCACCCGCCTAAATTTCTGGCTGCGTAGTTCAGTGGTAGAACGTCGCCCTTT
>CAYJQO010000039.1:0-4056 GCA_964372445.1 uncultured Candidatus Saccharibacteria bacterium | reverse complement strand
ACACCGCCAAGCATCCCCACCACGAGACTGGGAGGTGCCCCAATGAGTTCGAGACGAGCTACGCCCCTGACCGCAAGGAGATCGTGTACTGCGAGGCTTGTTACAATGCAGAAGTCGTTTGATAAAGACAAGCCGAAGTCCCGCCGAAGCTTTAGCGAAGGCGGATGAGCAGTGCTATCAATCAGAAGTCGTTTGATTGATCCTGAGCCTAGTCGAAGGACAACGCCGAGGTTGTCTAGCGAGGGTGCTGTGACGCGTCACAGCGCTACATCGGGCAAGTGGTATCAAAAAAATTTTCCCGATGTTGCTCCAAACTTGTCGAGGGCTACAATACAACGCGGAGATAGTGTAGCCACATTGAGTTCCCCGGTGGTCTCTGGTAGAGTGGAGCAGCATCCCATGAAGGGTTTTTCGTTTCCGATCTACAACACAAAGTCGAACGGCGAGAGCCGTATTTTTGATTTGAATGATCCGGCGGGGCGTCGGCAGTACTTTGACCTCAAGGTCCGCCGCGAGATCGAGGCGCTCCGCACGTACCTCCACAGCAGCACCTTCGTTGGGTTTCTCTTGGGGAAGAAGAACTCTGGGAAGGGGACGTATGCCAAGCTCTTCGCCGATGCGGTGGGGGCGGAGCACGTGCGGCACCTCTCGGTGGGAGATGTGGTTCGTGCAGCGCACGTCGATTTCGAAGATGCATCGAAACGAGCCGAGCTCGCGGCGTACCTCAAGAATCGCTACCGAGGCTTCTCGCCGCTCGGTGAGGCAATCGATGCGCTTCTCGGACGCTCCACCGCGAAGCTCTTGCCGACCGAGCTCATCCTTGCTCTGGTCGAACGGGAAATCGCTCGGTCGCCACGGCAGGCCATTTTCATTGATGGCTTCCCCCGCAGCCTCGACCAGGTGTCCTACTCGCTCTACTTCCGGGAGCTTATGGGGTACCGGGATGATCCTGACTTCTTCGTGTTCATCGATGTACCCATGAATGTGATCGACGAGCGGATGCGCTACCGGGTAATCTGCCCGAAATGTCAGACGCCCCGGAACACGAAGCTTCTCCGAACGAAAGAGGTTGGCTACGATGTTTTGTCGAAGATGTTCTACCTGATCTGCGACAATCCCACGTGCGGCGCCGCGCGCATGGTGCCGAAGGAAGGAGATGAGCTGGGTATCGAGGTGATCCGCGAGCGGCTCGAGCTCGACGATACGGTGATGCGCACCCTCCTCGGCCTCGAGGGGGTACCCAAGGTGTACCTACGGAACGCCATACCGGTGGCGGAAGCTGACGCGAGCGTGGATGCCTACGAAATCACCCCGGCGTACCGCTACGAGCTGGAGCCCTCGGGGGAGCGGGTGCGAGTGGTCGAGGAACGGTGGGTGGTAGAGGACGAGGACGGGGTGCCATCCTACCGTCTGCTGCCGGCGGCGGTGGTTGCGTCCCTCATTGCGCAAACCGCGAAGGTGCTCGGGTTGGTGGGCTAGCTATAGAGGAAGGGGAACGCTACCAGATTATCCCAGGGATACTTGATGAAATGGTGATGGTGGACGCCGTCGTGCGACGCGACCGGGCGTAACATTTGAACGCTCCTGTCAACGAGTTATCCACAGTTGACTCGGGTAGCTGTGAGCCTAGAGTGTTGGTGAATCCCGCTTCTTAGATTCCGGGTCAAGTAGTGCAATTAAGGGATTCCCAAATCATCCGGTTCGATAGAGGACTAACCACTTTCTTAAGGGCCGGATTGCGGAAACCCACCTAGCTCAGAGCCGGAATGATCTAGCAAGCGGGGTTTTCGTCCGTATCTGATCGGGTTTCGGACAGCGCCTCGCCGGGCGCCATTTTTTTTGTCTCCTGCATGGCTGTTTTGATCATCGTCCGGTTTGGGTTAGGATAAAGAGGATGCGGGCGAAGGAGAGAATCGTTACAGGAGCAGAAAAGCTCGCGCTGGCCGAGATCGAGCGGTATGGCATGCCGACCCGGATGAATTTCGAAACCAGTAATGAGAAAGGAATTGAACTGGCCGAAAGGCTAAGCCGCCGATACACTCATTGTTCAAATCGGCACGAGGCTGAAGGAACTGGCTTGCATTCCTCCACTCGTTAGGCAGCCGTTCCATGTCGTTCGAGGAGAGCCTGGAGTATGCAAGGGTGAAAGAGGAAGAGAAATGGAGCATTCTTTCACTCGACATTTGCCGACAAGAACTTAAACCCCATTACGCCCTCATTACGGAAATCGTCAAGAAGGCAAAGAAAACGAAGGAGAGCTAGCACCCATGAACTACCGCGGCGTCATTATTGAGGAGAGCCTAACCGATCTCGACATTTTCAAGGACGTCGAGATCATCGAAACGAACGTCGTGCCGGTTTCCGCGCGCCATGGAACCCCGTGGATCAGGGAGTGGACGAAGCGCACCGTCGAGGTTCCCGAGGCTGACATTGGGGCATTTACCGAACGGCTCAGCAAGGCCATTGATGCCGCACACGCCGGCTCATGGTACGCCGACCTGAAGAACGATGAGTACCACTACATCGTGTTCAGCGACAAGGTGTTCCAGGTTCCCGTCGGGCACCCGGAGGAGTACGCGGAGGTGGTGGCGTACGGGCTCTCGCTGGGGATCCCGCGCGAGCAGCTCGACTTCACCCGTTCCGAAAGCTAGGGCGGATACTCCATGGTTCGACGGGGGAGCGATAACCCAAAGCCGCCGAAACGGAACGAGATCAAGCCCGGCATTGCCGTTTGGATTATCGAGAAGCAGCACTATGGCACGAACCGATACACGCAGGGCATCGTGGCCGAGGTGCTCTCGCCCGGGAGCAGCCATCCGCGCGGCATCAAGGTACGCCTCACCGACGGTACCGTTGGCCGAGTCCAGTGGCTCATAAAGGATTAACCCATGACGGTGCACCGGTAGCTGAACATCTATTATGCCACTTCGAATCATCATCGGTCTGGTCCTCGCCGCGCTCGCAGCGGTGTACGTTTCCGGTGTCAACGTGCCGGGCTGGTTCGCGGGCCGCAGCGCGGTGCGTTCCCTGGTCGAGGAATTAACTTCAATTACGGTCATGGCGCCGCCGTCACTCATCTCCGAGGTGCTCGATGAAAGAATTGTGGCCCCGCCGCCGCTCCGCGTTGAACGAGAAGCACCGCAGGCCTTGCTTACGCGGGAGGGCACCATCGAGTGGACCAATCGCGCCCGCACGGAGAGCGGCCTCCCGGCGCTCGCCGAGAGCGAACGGCTCGATGCGGCGGCGGCCCGCAAGCTGCAGGACATGTTCGAACGGCAGTACTTCGCGCACGTTTCTCCGACCGGCGTCGGCCCCGGTGATCTGGGGAAAGCCGTCGGCTACGATTTCATCCTCATGGGTGAGAACCTCGCCCTCGGCAACTTCGAGGATGACCGGGCGCTCGTCGACGGGTGGATGCAGTCACCGGGCCACCGAGCGAACATTCTAGGTGATCGGTACACCCAGATAGGTGTTGCGGTGGGGAAGGGCTCGTACGAGCACCGTCTCGTGTGGCTTGCGGTGCAGGAGTTTGGATTCCCGATCTCCGCCTGCCCACCCATCGATGCACCGTTGAAGGTTCAGATTGAATCAAATCAGTACCAGCTTGATATCTTCATAGCAGACCTTGCCTCACAGAAAGCGGAGCTTGAAGGGTCAAAACCGAAGACCCGCGTCGAGTACGATGCGTACAACCGGAAGGTGGAGGAGTACAACGCTACAGTTGCCCGGTACAACGCATTGGCCGAGGAGACCAAGGCTACGGTCAGCCGTTACAACGGACAAGTTTCTGCGTTCAACGGGTGCGCCGCAGCGAGTTCGACTGAACCCCGCTGAATGGAGTATGAATAACTTGGTCGCGTATTCTGAATTTAGCGCGAACCCATTTTGAACGAAATTGCTGATGCAATTTCGCAAATTTCCCAAAATTGTCCGCTCGGGCGGCGCGGGAAGGAGGGGTGGGAGGAATACTTCGACTGGCTCAGGACAAGTTGCCCGCGCCGCCCTCGCTTCCGAAGTGAACGTGCGAACTTTCACAAATAAATATAACAGGGAATT
>CAYJQO010000038.1:1370-4664 GCA_964372445.1 uncultured Candidatus Saccharibacteria bacterium | reverse complement strand
CCCCCCTTGTGAACTCTGGTACCATCTCGGGTGGCACCGTGGCTTACACGAACGGCGCCTCTGCCACGATCGCCGGCACCACCTACTACAACCTCAACCTCGGCGGGAGCGCGACGACCGCTACCTACACGGCTGGCGGGAACATGACCGTCCAGAACGTTCTCACCATCGTCTCCTCCTCTGGCACCAACACCTTCGACGCCTCAACCCGGACCATCACCTTCTCGGGAACCGGCACGCCTTTCCTCATCGCCGCCTCTGAGGTCTTCACCCCCTCCTCGTCCACCGCGGACTACACCGGTGGGGGAGCCACCACGGTGGCTGCGGCCACCTACTACAACCTTGGTGTGAAACCCGGCGCAAACGGCGTACAGCACTCACTCGCGGCGGGCACCGTAATCGTCACGGGCACCTTCACCGCCGGGAACGGCACGAACACCGGCACGGTGACGGCCAACACGAACAGCACCACCCTGGACACGAAGCACCTGACCATTGCGGCGAACGCCACCTTCGTCGCGAACGCGACCCAGAGCTTCTCCATCCGCGGGGACTACACCCAGAGCGGCGCCTTCACCCATTCGAGCGGCACCACCTACCTGAACGGCTCCGTGGCCCAGACCCTCTCCGGTACCATGACCGGCGCGTCTGCCTTCTACAACCTAGCTGTTTCGAACACCTATGTGGACGCTGACCCCGAGAATGCCCCGGCGAACGTGTACTTCGCCGCCGGCGCGACCGCTTCCGGCACCATGACCATGACCACCGCCTCGACCACCGCCCGCTTCCTCGATGGGGCGGCTACCACCCACGAGTTTGCCGCGATCAACTGGAACGGGGGCGCCACCTCGAGCCGGGTGTACGTCCGGAGCGCGACGAACGGGAGCACCTGGTACCTGAAGGTGTCTGGGAGCCCAACGGTTCAGAATGTGGATGCGCGGGACTCGAACGCGTGCCGGGGCTCGACCATCGGCGCGACGCACAGCTCCAATAAGGATTCGGGGGGCACCAGTTGCTGGAGCTTCCCCGCGAGTGGCGGCGGTGAGTTTGCGACATCAGGCATCATCTTTTCCCAGATCATTGATACCCAGTCTACCGAGGGCATCACGCCCTACTCGATCATGTGGCGCGGGAACCGGCCGACCGGGACATCCGTGAAGCTCCAGCTTGCCTCTTCCAACGCGACGAGCGGTCCCTGGGACACGTCCAACTTCGTTGGGCCGGACTGCACCGCGAACTCAACGTACCTCGGGGATCCTAACACGTGGCTCACCATCCAAGGCCGCTGCCACCGCAACCAGCGGTACTACCGCTACCGGGCAACCTTTGAAACTGCCAACACCGCCACGTCGGTGCAGATCTACGAGATCCTCTTCAACTATGGACTGTAAATAGGAGTCAGGAGTTAGGGACTAGTAGACAGTAGATAGGAGTTAGTCGCGTAATAAAAACCCCAGATCAGGAAAACCTGTCTGGGGTTTCGTATATCGCTACGATGTTACTTCAGAATAACCATCTTGCGCGTCTGGGTGAACGATCCCGCGGAGAACCGGTAGAGGTACACGCCGCTCGGTAGCGTTGCTGCCGAGAAGGTTACCTCGTGCCTGCCAGCTTGGTACCACTCTTCCACAACCGTTTCAACCCGTTGCCCGAGGACGTTTGAAACCGTAACGGTTACGAACGCGTCTTCGGGAAGGTCAAATGCAATGGTGGTCGATGGGTTAAACGGATTCGGATAGTTTTGCCATAGCGCGAATTGATGTGGAATGAAGATGGAAGGAACTTCTCCGGGTGGCGGTGGCGGTTCCTCCCCATCCACCTCGATCCGGACTCGGGTGCTCATGGAGCCTCCGTGTGTTGAGAGCACGAGATCCCCAGCCTCTTTCGCCTTCACCCAGTATCCATTTCCAGGAAAGAGGGTGTCGGCGGTGACGTAGCCGCTCGGCCGGTAGCCCCAAAACGATGAGACTATAAAGCCAGGTGGACTACTTCCGATCGAAGAGACCGCGATTGGCAGAGACGTTGTCCCCACAATGTTCCACTTCGCTCTGAGGTGGATAGTATCAGAGGTGATCTCCGTCCCGCCGATGCTCACCACCTCAACCGTTCCGAACTTGACCCAGTACCCCTCGCCGTTCGCAAGCGTGTCGCGCGCGCGGTAGGAGGTGCCGTTGAAGGCGAACGCGCTTGATGTGGCGGTAGGGAAGACCGCGCTGGTACTGTAGTTAGCAACCGCAACGGGCACCGAGACAAGGTTCCAACCACCGTCCACCGAAACGCCCACCGTGTAGGGTGCGGTTGTGAACCGCCGACTCTCTGACCACGGGCTTGAACCCGCAGCGTTTGAGGCGGCAACTCTCCAACGGTACAACGTGGAGCTCTCGAGACCGCCCACGGTCACCGACGTGGCGGTTACGCCGCCCGTGTCTTGCACCGGGTTCGCGAAGAGAGAATCTCTCGCAACCTGGATGGTGTAGGTGAGGGTGGTCGGGGACTCGTCCCACACAAGGGTCGCCGTGCTCGGCACGTTCGTCGCGCCGTTCCCCGGGGAGAGGAGCGTCGGTGCCGAGGGTAGGGCTATTGTCGTGAAGCTCCACACAGTTGACCATGAGCTCGTGCCACCAGTGTTCGTCGCATTCACCCGCCAGTGGTAGGTGGTGTTGGCGATGAGGCCAACAACGGTGAGCGAGGTATCGGCGGTCGTTGAGTCGCGGGAGGTGGTGGTAAAGATTGGATCGGTTGAGATCTGGCAGCGATAGGATGCGGCGCCTGCCGACCGGTTCCAGTACAGTGTTACATTCACGGAGAGGTTTTTCACCTCGTCCGCCGGCGAAATCAGAGCTGGCGATGCTGGAGGCGCCACGATGGTCGTGAAAGACCAAGTGGCTGACCACAAGCTCGTCCCGCCAGTGTTCGTCGCATTCACGCGCCAGTGGTAGGTCGTGCCGTTTGAGAGCGGCCCCACCTGTCTGGAGGTCCCGGTCAAGGTTCCATCGTCGAGGATGACGCTGGTGAACCCTGTGTCGAGCGCCACCCGCAGCCGGTACGACGTAGCTCCCCCCGAAGCATTCCACGAGAGGGTCAAGGTCGTCGGCTGGTTGCCGGAGGCATTAGCAGGGGACGCCAAGCTCGGTACGGCTGGAGGCGCCACGATGGTCGTGAAAGACCAAGTGGCTGACCACAAGCTCGTGCCGCCCACGTTCGTGGCGTTCACGTGCCAGTAGTACCTGGTGCCGTTCGAGAGCGGCCCCACCTGTCTGGAGGTCCCGGTCAAGGTTCCATCGTCGAGGATGA
>CAYJQO010000038.1:0-1270 GCA_964372445.1 uncultured Candidatus Saccharibacteria bacterium | reverse complement strand
GAGAGCGGCCCCACCTGTCTGGAGGTCCCGGTCAAGGTTCCATCGTCGAGGATGACGCTGGTGAACCCTGTGTCGAGCGCCACCCGCAGCCGGTACGACGTGGCCCCCGCAGAAGCATTCCACGAGAGAGTTAAGGTCGTCGGCTGGTTGCCGGAGGCATTAGCAGGGGACGCCAGAGTCGGTACGGCTGGAGGCGCCACGATGGTCGTGAAGCTCCATGTACTCGACCATGAACCTGGTCCCCATGTGTTCGCTGCGTTGACTCGCCAGTAGTACTGTACGCTGTTTGCCAAGGGCCCCACCTGTTGCGAGGTACCCGTGAGCGACGAGTTGTCGTACACGGACGTCCCGAAATTTTGGTCAGTGGAGACCTGCAGTCGGTACGAGATGGCGCCGCCAACCGCACCCCAGCTCAACGTGAGCGTGGTCGGTTGATTTGCCGCGCCGTTTACTGGAGCAGCAAGCGACGGTGCCGCGGGTGGGTTCATCTCACTCACCAGCTCGTCGCTGATGAAGATGCCACTCCCGGTTCCCACGACAAGATGCCCGGCGCTGTCCGTGGTCACCGTCCCAACCTTGGTGTCGGTGAGGCCGATGTTTGCGGCGGTCCACGTTCCTCCGTCATCCACCGATCGGTAGAAGCCGGATGCGTTGGTGCCCGCGAAGACCCGAATCGAGTCGTTCGCCATTACGGAGAGCACATTGGCTGGGTTGTCCAGGACCTTCAGCGGCGCGTTGCCTTGTATGCTCGATGGGCTTGCATTCCCAGTTAATGTCCACGAGCCGCCGTTGTTCGTTGACATGTAGATGCCGTCAACGGTTCCGGCGTAGATCTTCCCTTTCTTATCGACGGAGAGCGAAATTATGGTGTAGCTTGAGAGGCCAACGTTTGTCCACGATGCTCCGTTATCCGTACTCCTCAAGACGCCGCCGGGGTTGCCAAGCGATGTGCCGGCAAAGACCGTCCCGTAGTTGCTCACGCTCGGCTGGGCAGAGACCGCTAGAGACCAGATAGTGTAGGTCGACACGCCGCTTAATGTGCTCCAGGTCGTTCCTTCGTCGATGCTTCGGTAGATTCCAACCGAAGCCGCGATGAGCGCATTGTCTGGGTGCATGATAATGGCATGAGCGGCACCGGTTGGGAACCCGGACAAGCCGCTCCAGGTAACACCGTTGTCGGTAGACCTAAGGAGGCCGTCACCCCCTGTGCCAGCAAAGATATTTCCTGCAGCACTTACCGCTATCGCATCCACGGCGCTTGCAACACCTA
>CAYJQO010000037.1:0-4808 GCA_964372445.1 uncultured Candidatus Saccharibacteria bacterium | reverse complement strand
CTGGCGAGCCCGCGTAGCGGGCGAGCCAATGACTTCATTTCCTAACTGGCGGAGGGGGAGGGATTCGAACCCTCGATGCCTTACGGCATACACGCTTTCCAAGCGTGCGCACTAGGCCACTATGCGACCCCTCCTCCTGCGGAGCACTCTATAACTACATGGACATTCCTCGCAACGCCTGGATGCGATCCTCAATCGGCGGATGCGTCATGAAAAGCCGATGGAGCCAGGAAACCTTGCCGCTGGGGCCGACGTTGAACGGGTCATCGAACCAGAGGTGTGCGGTGGTGTTGCGCGCTACGGGGAGCGGTGTCGGATCGCTCGAGATCTTTCGGAGGGCAGAGGCAAGCCCCTCCGGGTACCGCGTGAGGAGCGCGCCCGAGGTATCGGCCAAAAATTCCCGCTTGCGGGAGATGGCCAGCCGAATCAGCATCGCCGCAATCGGCGCAAGGATCGAGAGGACAAGCCCAATCAAGAAGAGCGCACCCGCAGCCGACCCGCCATCACTGTTCCTCCGCCTCCCCCCGAAGAAGAGCGACCGGGAGAATATGTCCGAGAGGAGCGCTATGAAGCCGGCGAGGATGACCGCCACGGTCGAGACGAGCATGTCGCGGTTCCCAATGTGGGAGAGCTCATGGGCGAGGACGCCTTCGAGCTCGGGCTTCTCCAGACGATTGAGCAGACCGCGCGTGACCGCCACCACCGCGTGCGCTGGGTCGCGTCCCGTGGCGAAGGCGTTCGGCGCCGGTTCCTCGATGATGTAGATCTTCGGCACGGGGAGACCAGCGGTGATCGAAAGGTTCTCCACGATCCGGTAGAGCTCGACCGCCTGCTCGCGAGAGACCGGCGTCGCGTGCGCCATCGAGAGCACAATCCGGTCCGAGTACCAGTAGCTCACGATGCTCATCACCGTGGAGAAGAACACCGCGATGACCAGGATGCTCGAGTCACCGTAGACCTGGGCGAAAATCCAACCTAGGCCGAGCACGACAACAAAAAACACCGAGAAGAGCAGGTACGTTTTCCGGACATTCGCGTCCCGCTGCGTGTAGAGCGTCGCCATGGCGACGGCTAGAACGAAACCCGCACCGGCTGCTTCGCCACGGCCTCGCCTTCCTCGAGCTCGAAGAAGTCGCGCTTCGTGAACTTGAATGTCTCCGCGATGAAGTTCCAGGGGAAAGACTCGATGCGGGTGTTCAGGTCACGGACGTTCCCGTTGTAGAAGCGGCGCGCGGCCTGGATCTTGTTCTCGGTGTCGGAGAGCTCATCCTGAAGCTTCGCGAAGCTCTCGACGGCCCGGAGCTCTGGGTAGGCCTCGGCGATCGCGAAGATGCTCTTCAGGGCCGCGGTCACCATGTTGTCCGCCGCCTCTTTTTCTTTGACGGATTGCGCCCCAAGCGCTCGCGCGCGCGCCTCGGTCACCGCCTGGAATGCGCCCTTCTCGTGGGCCGCGTAGCCCTTCACCGCTTCGACGAGGTTCGGGATCAGATCGTACCGGCGCTTGAGCTGCACCTCAATGTCAGCCCAGGCTTCCTTCGTGCGGTTCACGAGGCGCACGAAACCGTTGTACGCGGAGATGAACCAAAGGACAACCAGCGCCACAGCGATGAGCGCTATGGTGAGTGGGTTCATGGGTAGCAATTGAAACACGGACGACCTTTCACGGCTTGAGCATAGCAGAAGGCCAAGTAAATAAAAAGGGGCATGCTAGCCCCTTTTAATTTGAACGTCACGGTTTATCACAACCCAACAGGAGTAGGTACTGGTACAGAAACTACTCGCTTCTTCAAGAATCTCATTGCGGCGCCCATGAGCGCACCGCAACAGGCAAACAAAATTCCTGCATATGCAAACGCAAGACTCCAGTTCTTCCCTGTGTAGATCCACACTATGCCCTCCCCATCCACCAAAACCTCATTCACCATCTCAAGACCGAGAAAGAGCTCTCGAAGATCGAGCACCGTCCCATCCGCGAGGTATGAACGGCCGTCAGGAGTGAAAGCTGCTACCGAGATGCCGCGGCTCCATCGGCTCACCAACATGGCTGAAAAAAGCTCGGATTCCGGTAAGCGAATTTCATCAGAACGATACGTTGGAGACTCGAGATTGAAAGACTCAAGCACCAACGTTTGCCCTGCCTGAGGCATCGACGGGGCAATGCTGTTTTCCTCCACCTTGAAGGTAACCAAACGGTGAATGGAAAAACCCACCAGTACCCCAAAAACTCCAAGCAAGATCCGGAAGGACCTTGTTAATCCCTGCGTTGTCATAACACTCTCCTATATTTATTTTGTTGTTAAAAATTGTTGACTATCTCACGCTACTGCAATTATAGCATATAAGACACAAATTTGTCAAGTAACCCCAGGCGGATGGGTAACCAGCAAAAGAGCCGTTCCAGATATCGGAACGGCTCTTTGCAATGTACCTCACACGATACGGCCGAGCGCCTCGACCCCTGATCGGTGACTTAGAAAATTGCGTCGTTCCGTTGCGTTCGGAAAAGGATCTAGGCGCTGGTAGCTACACCGAATGCCGTACTTGGTGCACGATCGGCATTCACTGCACCGCACAGGTTACCGTTTCCGTAGTCCCATCTGGGTATCGCACCTCACCGCCTCCACCGGTAATGATGCCGACCGTCGTAAACCCCTGCATGAATTTCTTGCCCGGGTAGCGGCGCTCACTCTCCCCGTAGGAAAAGCGGATCAGCTTTTGGCTCAAGCCGCAGATCGCCGGCTTCACCTCCCCGGACCCAAAGTCAACCTTTGCCCCACTGACCGTGCACCCCCCATCGCCGGTAGCGCCGGCGATGCGGTACGGAACGCCACCCACCGGCAACTGCAGTGTCGTCTCGAGCGTTGCCGGCGAGCATGCGGAGAGGTGATCGGTGAAACACTCCCACGCCTTCACGGTATCCGGCACCGCCTCCACGCCGCCACCCATGAACGTTACCGCATCACCGGTGCCACAATCGGCCACCGAAACAGGAAGGGGCGCTCCTGCACCGTCTTCGAGGGACGAGCTGGTGGTAAATTCCCACCACGCCCGCAAGGCAACACCTGCGCCTAGAGCAAACACACCTACCGCCACCAATAGCATGAGCCTTCTCATCACCGTTCATTATACCATAAAGAGCCGCGCGAGGGCGGCTCTTTAACATATCAATCGAACGGGTTACACGATCCGGCCGAGCTCCTTGAGTTTCATGATGCACTCTTCGGTTTCCCGCTTGTTCCCCTGGAACATCTCAAGGATCAGCGGACGGGCCTCCACCTCGCTCACCGGAATTGGGTGCGACACGATGAATCCCCTCTCCAGTTGCGACAGCTCCAGCGATTCAAGCTGGTAGTCCTCGAACGCCTCAAAGCAGAATGGGACCGCATCTTTCACCATCTGCGCGATCGCCTCCGCATAGACGCGAATCTCGTACTGCGCGTGCGCGTCGAGCCGGAGCTTTAAGAAATGCAGAAGGTTGTGAAGGTCAATTTTCCAGTACCACTCGGTGTAGAGTGAGAGAGGGAGGTTGATCCGCGCAAGCTCGCGTGCAATGTCAGATTGCAGCATCTGTTCGTATTCACCATACATTTGCCGTTGAGACGCTAAGAGAATGTCAAGCACCTTCTGACGCAAGTCATTTGGAACATCCACATCCGATCTGCCTTGCTTGTTACGCCCACTTTGAAAATGAATGGCCTGATGTTCTGGGACGTAAAATTCATCCTTCATCACCGAGTATCGGCCCGAGTACTCATTCACGTTCGCCGTACGGTGCCGGATCCACTGTCTCGCCACAAAGATCGGCATCTTACAGTGGAACTTGAACTCCACCATCTCAAACGGCGTCGTGTGAAGGTGCCGTCGGAGGTACCGGATGAGCCCTCGATCCTCGCTCACCTTCTTGGTGCCCTTACCATACGAAACTCGAGCTGCCTGCACCACCGCTTCGTCGCTCCCCATGTAGTCCACGAGGTAGACGAAACCATGGTCGAGGCATCTGATCGGCCGGTAGAGCCACTGCTCGGCACCTTCGCTCACGGGCCGCCGCGACGCAAAGACCTCATCGAGAATCCGTTCACTCGACACTTCGGTTATTGATGTCTGTTCTAGCATATCTGAATCTCCTTGTACTAGTGAAATAGTAGGTTAAACAACTGCCACCACGATAAACAAAAATCGATCAGCTGTCCAGAGAAAATAAAAAGCGCGCGGTTTTGGTGATCCTGTAGGATCTCCCGCGCGCCTTATGGAGTTCGTACTCCTTGTTGGAACATTCCAACGTTCCTCCAGTAGTCGTTCCAGTCCTTCCATCCTGCATCACGGGCGTGCTCACGAACGAAGTCAGCGGTAAAGTCACGCACCGCTGCCACGCCGTTCTCCCTGAACCAGTCCATGAGGCCCGCAACCTTTACTCGACGTTGCCACACCTTGCCATCGCCGTAGGCAACCGTTTCCTCCCGGTCGATGCCATAGGTCGCATTTTGGCCGGCGGCATCGTTATCAAGGGCAACACCGACACGCTTACCAGATCTCCGAATGAGCTCAAGGGCCACGAAGTTCTTGATACCTACCATGGCCATTGCGGCCCGATGGCCCATCTCAATCAGGGAGAGCGTATCGATCGGCGCCTCGGTCGCCAACACCTCATCGGCATTGTCCGAGAGCGCCGCCTCGTTGAACGGGCCGTGCGGTGCCATGTCGGATGTGACAAAGAGCTTCCGGTGTGCGAGCGTCCGATCACGGCCGAGTACGTCACGACCGTAGATATTCACCCACACACCCTCGATGGTAAGAGGAAAGGTGACCCG
>CAYJQO010000036.1:0-4924 GCA_964372445.1 uncultured Candidatus Saccharibacteria bacterium | reverse complement strand
TCGGTTGTCCATCTGCGGATATGTTTTTAATAAAGACAAATTCCAGCGGAGGGAAAATCGTGAAGTCAGGATCGTTGCCAATCATGCCGACCGAGATTTCCCTTCCCTCTATGAATTCTTCCACCAAAGCCGGCTGGTGATAGTTTTCCAAGACAGTTTGCACCTTCGCGCGAAGCTGTTCTTGCGAAGAAACCACGCTGTCCTGGTAAATGCCGATGCTCGCTTCTTCGCGGATCGGTTTGACGATCATCGGAAACTTCAAGCCGGAAACCAGCCTATCCTCCGGACTACGGAAGATTTGGTGCCGCGGGACGGTCAGTCCATAATGCGCTAAGACCAGCTTGGTCTTCTCTTTGTCGAGAGTAAGGTGCATATTATGGGACGACGCTCCGGTGAACGGAATTTCCAGCGCTTCCAACATTGCCGGCACCAGCGTTTCGTTGGTGTTGCCGCCGCCGAATGCTTCGGCCAGATTCAGGACAATGTCGACTGACTTCTTTTTCTTCTTCAGCTTCTCCCAGAGATTGAAATCGGTTTCCATCGTCTGAACCGAATGGCCTTTGGCTTTGAGAAGCTTTTTGACCAGCGGAACGATAATGGTGATTTCCTGCTCGCAGGCAAGATCAGTCGTGATGCCTTTCTTCAGCTCACGAGCCACGTTGTACAGAATTAAGATTTTCACGAGTTGTTCTCCTTTTTGTCAAGGTTCGGACACTACCTGCATTCTATCCGAATAAGCCAGTATGTCAAACAAAAATCCAAATCTATTACAGATTTGGATTTTTAATTAAACTATTATTTTATTAGGAATCTTAATCTTAAAACTGAATGGCATGAGTTTTGACTGAATTCATTCCCTTAATCTGGAGTTACAGTTCGGATAATTTTTCCTTCATTATCACGACTGACGATAACGCGCTCATAGTGAAGTGGCGGCAACTTAACAGTAAAACTAAATGGTATCAATTTACCCTCATTATGTCGTGTTATGTTCATGCTGTGCCTATTGACAATTTCATTGTAAGAATGGTAAGGTGAGCACAGCAAAATTCACATTTATTCTATAGCAGGAAAGGATCTTTGACGAATGAAGAACCCATTTATGGTCCAGTATCGCCCCGACGGGCACCCTCACATTGGCTGGTACATTCTCCGGATCTTCCTCTGGGGATCTATAGGAGGGTTAGCAGGTTTGTTAATCCATCCTCTTGTAGCGGTAGTCCTTGCTTATTTAGGTCTCTGGCTTCCGATCTCGTGGGATATTGCCGAAACTATGTCACAGTATGGGTAGGAAAGGAGGTGATTTGATTGAAATTCTCAGAATGGATCGAGCGCAAGTACGCAATCCCCGACGATCCGCTGCCGATGAGCGCTGAACCCGAGGAAGTTGCGATCGTAGCAATTGGAGCAGGCGTCCATGGTGGTGGCTGCGGTTGCAGCCCGCAGTCGTTCGAGGTTGCAAAACTCGCCACCAAACTCGTAAGGGATGAAAGGGTGGCAAACGTCATCTTCTTCAGTGGCGGGTATCGCATCAGGGGGGGAATACCCTGAAGCGAGGGTGATGTTTTCCCTTTTCCGCAACATGACTATGGTTGATTTCGGGCTTGACTACACCCGACGACCAACCGCTGACCGAATATTTTTCAAAGAATACGGCACGGAACGGTCAATAGCTGCAGTACAAGAAACAAGAAGCTGGCGCACTAGGAAAAATCCTCTGGAAGCTGGAACCTGGCAGAATGCCAAAGAGATTGAGACAATCGTCAATCGGTTCAACGGGGAACGCCGGCGGGAGAGACAACCCCGGATCAAGCACCTCGTGGTTGTGGCACAGCAATGGCAGGCGCGGCGCGCACGGGCAACTTTCCAAAGGTGTTTCGCCGACACGGGAATACAGGTACATGTGCGGAAGGCATACTCACCGTACTACCCCAAGGACGAGAACTCGCAGCGTCGTTTCAAAAGCTTCTGGCGGTTCGCGATATGGGATACGCTTGCATTTATTGTTTCGAAGCTGAAAGGGTACTGCTGATGGACACAAGTTAGAGAGCCGTGGTAACACGGCTCTTTGCTTTTATAAGCAAGAACCGGTACGGCTTCTTCGCCCACATTGGTCCAGCGTAGTGAACGCCGATGCGTGGCAAACGCACTATCTGATTCGACCTCACGTGGACTCCCCCGCCTCCACTACTGTTACGGCGGGCAGGCTTATCCTCAACCCACAAGCCTGTTTTTCGATCCGCCTTCCGACTGTTCAAGCGGCCATGTATTTTGAAAAACTTCGTAACCCGTGCGGGGCCCTCAATCCCCTCCACGCCTCGGATCAAAACCGCCGCGGGGTACCCCTCGGGACCCGTCACGATGTTCAGCAACCAGTGCATACCGTAGGTAAAGTAGACGTACCAGCACCCTGGCGGACCAAACATCACTTTATTCCTTTCTGTCATGCCTCGAGCCGCATGGGATGCCTTGTCGTTGGGCCCATCGTACGCTTCGACCTCTGTAATCATGCGACAGATCGTTTCCCTGCGGTATCTCCGGCAAAGATGCTTCCCTAGAAGTTCACGTGCTACCGTAAGCGTAGGACGATGAAAAAAACTCTGGCGAATTGGAACAAATCTCATCGCCCTGCAGTATGATATATTTTTCTAAAACGCTCTGAAGAGTATTTTGACACCGTGACGTTGCGAAGAATTATATCATTTCTTACGATCGTAAATTTTGATATAGTTCGAATCTCACAAAACATACGAAAATGAGCGGCAGGGAGTTCCCAAAATTTAGTATCAGAGAAGCTGCTTCACTTCTTGCAAAATCTCTGTGGGAACTGGATCGCGCACCGGGCTCTTGCCGGGGTACCGCCACGCCGTAATAATCCTAAGCTTCGGTTTGGCTCCCTTCGCCTCCGGGGCTTTGAGCACGTACATGGCCCAGATTTCCTGGTAGCGTTTCGTCCCCGCCGGCTGCATGACGGCAACCGCTCCCGGCAGGATCCCCTCCTCGATGCGCTTCGGGTACCGGATGATGCGTTTCAGCCGCCCCTCCGAGATACCGTAGAACCGCATCTTGAAGACGGCGTGGTGAGTCCACGAGTACTTCGCGTCGTCGCGGGGCGGGCGCTGCATGAGGAAACGTTGCCTACTGCCGCCCGTAGCGGCCGACCAGGACGGTTTGGCCTAGGATGTGGCCGCCCATGGCCCGCTCGAGCTCCTGTTTCGTTGCACCTTCGGGCAGGTCAAGCATCACATCGAGGGCGTAGAGCTTGAATTGGTAGCGGTGCGGCTTTGATCCCCTCGGCGGGCAGGGACCACCGTAGACCGTTTTTCCCCAGCTATTTTTCCCCTGGGCTGCGCCGGCCGGGACGTTGTCTTCGGAAATGTACTGCGTCTTCGGACCAATGTTCCAGAGGACCCAATGGTCCCACGTCACCCCGCCGGTAGCATCCGGGTCATCTATGATGAGCGCGAAGCTCTGCGTTCCCTCCGGCGCGTTCCGTAGCTCGAGGAACGGGTTCACGTTTGCGCCATCGCAGGTATGCTTCGCCGGTACCGGCTCGTTCTGCTTGAACACTGAACTCTTTAGTATCAAGTCTCCCATGGTACCGCTAACGATTACCCGGTTCTCTGGTGTGGCTGGGTGGGGCCGCTGCTGGAGGAAGTACCCGGCTGCCGCAACGGCAACGAGCGCCACCAGGGAGAACGCGAGCCGTTTCATGTGCCTGCCGTCGGTAACAATTGTATCTCCTCTCTAGCACACGCGCAATTGAAATTACCTACGAGGATAGCCAGGTTCGCCACCTTCATGGTCGCGGGTAGCGAATGCCAGCAACCCGTTATATAATGACGCTGCCACAGAGCCCCTGCAACCGTATGGCACTTGCCATTTACCGAAAGTATCGCCCGGCCACCTTTGCCGATCTCCTCGGGCAGGGGCACATTGTCCGCGTGCTCCGCGAGGCAGCCAAGCAGGGGAAGCTCGCGCACGCCTACCTCTTCGCCGGGCCGCGGGGCACCGGGAAAACCACCACCGCGCGCCTCATTGCAAAGATTGCAAACTGTGAGACGCGATCGTCGGACGCGGCGCTCCGTGCCACGGGTGAACCCTGCAACCGCTGCAGCCGGTGTCGGGAAATTGACGAGGGTCGCTCCCTCGACGTCATCGAGATTGACGCGGCATCGAACCGCGGCATCGACGAGATCCGGAACCTCAAGGAGAGCATCCGGGTAGCCCCCGCCACCGCCGCGCACAAGGTTTTCATCATCGACGAAGCCCACCAGCTCACCAAGGACGCCGCGAACGCCCTCCTCAAAACCCTCGAGGAGCCGCCGCCGTACGCCATCATTGTCCTGGCCACCACCGAACCGGAGAAGATCCCGCCCACCATCACCTCCCGCGCACAGCAGTTCTACTTTCGCCACATCACGCTCGCCGAAATCGTCGGGAAGCTCGTGCGAATCGCCAAGGAGGAACAGGTTACCGTCTCTGCCGAGGCTACAGATCTCATCGCCGCCTCCGCCGAGGGGAGCTTCCGGGACGCCGAATCGCTCCTCGACCAGCTCATTGCAGTCGGCGGGAGTACAATCGGTCTCAGCGACGTCGAGAGCATGGTCGGTAAGGTCGGTTTTGACAAGCTCGCCGAGTTTGCGGGCCACCTCCTCTCGGGGGACTTGGCCCAGGTGCTCCAGTCCATCGCCTCAATCGACGATGGCGGCTTCAGCATCACCCAGTTCACCAAAGACCTGATCCAGTACCTGCGCCGCACAGCCGTGCTCCACGCGAGCCCCGAGATGCGGCCGCTCTTCGAGCGGGAGCTCATGGGTGAGCACCTCGCCAAACTCACCGAGCACGCCAGCCGATTCCAGGAGCGCCACATCGACCTCCTCAAGTCCCTCATCGCCGCCTCCGGGCAGATGCGCTACAGCCA
>CAYJQO010000035.1:0-5040 GCA_964372445.1 uncultured Candidatus Saccharibacteria bacterium | reverse complement strand
ACTAAGGTAGCATAAACGAATAATAATGTCAATATCCTCCCATGGTTCAATGGCTTGGAAATGCTCAGGACGCTACCCCCTCGTTCAAAAATGAAACGCCTCACAGAATTCTGCGAGGCGTTTTACGTATCATACATCACTCCACGTACACCCGACCGAGACTCGCGGTCAATCCTTCTCCCTCGAGGTGCTCATTTAGCCATCCCTCAACAAACGCCTTGAACCGAAGGTACTGGTAAGGGTCTGCGGGGTTATTAAACCACGCCACTTCCAGCGAGTGGTGGTTGTTGAAGTCGATCAGGTGGCGGCCGACAATCTTCTGGACCACGTTCCTCGCGTAACGTTCATCGAGGCGCATGAAGTCCGTATTGTACGTTGCGCAGAAGGGCTGCTCCAGATCGCCAACGCCGCTCTCATGGGCATCCAAATGGTTTTTGTAGAAACGCTCGGGATCGCTGATCTTCGGGTACACCTCGTACCGTATCGTCTCCGCCTTTAAACTTTCGGTGATCACTGACACCCTGCTATAAACCGGCATTCTCGCTCCTTCCGTCGGGATGTACCAGTAATCATCAACCCACGCCAGCGAGAAGAAACCGTGGGGACGTTCCACGAACCGACCCCCCTCACGATCGTAAAGCTTGTGTTCGGACTTTATGCTGGGGAACTCGTAGTACAACGGTGAAAATATGGTGAAGACCAGTAGAACAGGGAGAGACGTGATTGCTATTTTTCTCGCTGCTCCTTCTGCTATGTGGGGAATACCCTTGAACAGTATAGCGACGATAATATTCAACAGAAGCCAGTACAACATGTCAATCACTCCTTATGTATGTTTGTAAAAGATGAATTAGCTGCTTGGAGAATAGCATACTGAAATAATTCTGTCAATGCGTCGAAAATATGCTTAAAATCTGCTACAATATGGCCCGCTATGGCTTTGGTGGACCTTGCCACACCCCTAGCCGAGATCCACGGCATCGGGCCGCAGTTCCTCACGAAGGTCAAGCGGCTGGGAATTGAGACGGTCCGCGACCTCCTCTGGCACTTCCCGACCCGCTACGAAGACTACTCCCAAATCTATCCGATCGCTGATCTGATCCCGGGGCAGGAGGCAACCGTGCACGGGCTGGTCGAGGAGGTGAGCGGCCGGCGCACCTGGAAGCGCCGTCTCTACCTGGTCGAGGTGACCATCTCGGACGAGACCGGCTCGATCCGCGCGGTCTGGTTCAATCAACCGTACGTTCGGAACGTGCTCCAGCCCGGCCGAACGGCAAACCTCGCTGGCAAGGTGACCGCCGCCGAAGACGGCGAGCTCTACCTCTCGAACCCAACCTACGAGCTTACCTCCGAGCACGAGCGCCACGAAACCACCCACACCGGCCGCATCGTTCCGGTCTACCCGGAGACCCGTGGGCTTACCTCGAAGGGCATCCGGTACCTCGTGAAACCGATCCTCGAGCGCCTCGCCCCACTCGAGGAGGTGCTGCCGCGGGAGGTGCTCGCCGCGCACGGCCTCCCCGAGGTGGCTGTCGCGCTCCGCGCCGTGCACTTCCCCGACTCACTCGAGGAGGCCTTGATCGCCAAACGGCGGTTCGCGCTCGAGGATCTCTTCTTCCTCCAGCTCGCCCAGGTCCGCGAGCGCCTCTCACTCGAGCGCGAGGCAGCCCCGGCGATCACTCCAGACCTTGCGGCTGTCAAACGCCTCCTCGCCGCGCTCCCCTTCGAGCTCACCCTCTCGCAACGGCAGGCGCTCTGGGAAATCCTCCAGGACATGGCGAAGCCACACCCCATGAATCGGTTTCTCCAGGGCGACGTAGGCTCGGGAAAAACCGTCGTCGCAGCCATCGCGGCGATCGAGGTGGCCCGCGCCGGCTACCAGGCTGTCTTCATGGCACCAACCGAGATCCTCGCCCGTCAGCACTACCGGACCATCGCGAAGCTCTTCCCTGAATTCGGGGGCGGCGTCGCGCTCCTCACCTCAAGCGAATCGCGCGCCTGGTACGGAGATAACCTCGAGGAAGCTATGCGGAAACCGGCGCTCCTCAAGGCAATTGCCTCGGGGAGGGTCGGGATCACCATCGGTACGCACGCGCTCCTTGAAAAAGGAGTTAGCTTCCAGAGCCTCGCGCTCGTCGTCGTGGATGAACAGCATCGCTTCGGGGTGTCACAGCGAGCACGTCTAGCGAAAGAACGCCGTGCGGATTCGCTCCAGGGCAAAGGCTCGCCGCTAAGAAAAGTGTCTCGGAGCCTGAGCGGGCATGGTACCCGAAGGGCGAGCGAGGGTGGGAGTCAAGGGGCGAGCCCCGCGCTGGGGGGCGAGACCCCGGCTTTTCGTGCGGCGAGTCTGCGCCAAATGATTCCACATTTTTTGAGCATGTCGGCCACACCCATCCCGCGCACCCTCGCCCTCACCCTCTTCGGCGACCTCGACCTCTCCCTCATCACCGAGCTCCCGCGAGATCGAAAGCCGATCGTGACCAAGGCCGTCGTGCCTGAACACCGAGACCGTGCCTACGCCTTCATCCGCGCACAAATTAAAAAGGGGCGACAGGCGTTCGTCATCTGCCCGCGCATCGATCCCCCGGGGCCACCAGAGAGCAGCAAAACGTACTACGGGGAGCTGCAGCAGCTCGAGGTGAAATCGGTGAAACAGGAGTACGACAAGCTCTCCAAGAAGGTTTTCTCTGATCTCCGCGTCGCAATGCTCCACGGGCGCATGAAGCCAAAGGAGAAGGAGACGGTGATGCGCTCATTCCTCGAGCGGCGGCAGGACATCCTCGTTGCCACCTCCGTGGTTGAGGTGGGAATCGATATCCCGAACGCCACCATCATGATGATTGAGGGTGCCGATCGCTTTGGATTAGCCCAGCTCTACCAGTTCCGCGGACGCGTGGGCCGCGGTGAGCACCAGTCCTACTGCCTGCTCTTCACGGAATCCACGGCGCGCACCGCCAACCCGCGCCTCAAGGCAATTGTGGAAGCCAGGAACGGTTTCGAGCTTGCCGAGCGTGACCTCAAGCTCCGCGGCCCGGGCGAGTTCCTCGGGGAAGCGCAGGCGGGGATGCCGGACCTCGCCATGAAGGCGATTCGGAACCCCGAGCTCGTAAAGGTGGCACGCGATGCGGCGATGGAGGTCCTCCGCAAGGACCCGACGCTCGCCGAGCACCCGTCGCTCGCCGATCACCTCAGCCAGTTCGAGGCGCGCGTGCACTGGGAGTAGGTGCGGCGCCACAGCAGTCAGACTTGCGTACGACACCCGGCAGCCGCTACAATCCCTGGAGTTCATCTCATTAACCAACAAATGATACGGAGGGCGTATGTTTGTAAAACTTGTTTTGCTCTCGCTCACCTGGTGGGCTCCAGCCGATCCGCTGCCCAATGCTGGCGAGGACAGCCTCGTGGCCATTACGAGCGAGTACCGCGTCGAGGTTGACTATCCAAATTTCGTCGTGGCTCTTCTCGCCACGCTCGGGAAGATCATCGGAAAGGTTGAGGAACCGGAGCGTATCTTCCTCGAAGAACGCCCATGCGACCCAAGTTCCCCCGCCGCTGGCTACACGCTCACGCTCCGCACCGACGAGGCATCGACCTGGCTCAAGCTTTGGAGCGATACCGCACACCGCGGTTCATCCACCTCCTTGCCGCTCGAGCCAAGGTATCCGCTCTTCGCCGACGCGACCAGTTTCATCGTGCAGCTCAGGGAGTTCCTCGCAGACTCAAACTCAACACGGATGACGGGTACCTTCTTCTACGGCGACCGGTACCTGGTCGCGAACGCCTACCGGCATAAGAACCTCGACCACGACGGCGTGTGGTACTTCGCCGTGCGGACCGCCGACCGAGACAACCCCGAACATCGGTACCTTGATGCGGAGGTCGGGGTAGCGTGCCTTGAGGAACGCATCGTGTACCCCTCCGTTACCGCACACCTCCACACAAGTGACGTTACCATTCGACTCTCGCTGGAACGGGTAACCGTTCGGTAAGGCAACATGGAGCCGCGATCCGGATCGGATCGCGGCTTTCGTTTACCCTAGCGGACCCGAGCACGGAACCGCTTCTCGAGGGTGCTGGTGATTTTGACCACCTCTCGATCCACCTCATCCCCGGTGAGCGTCCGATCGGGAGCTTGGAATATAACTCGGAACGTGAGGCTGCGCCGCTCCGGGTCGAGCCCGTACTCATCAATCAGGTCCACGTCCCCAATGAGCCGCGGGTTCGATTGCTGCATGGCTTGCATGAGATCCCCGATGCGGACCTCCGGCCCCACGAAGAGGGAGAGGTCCCGCATCACCGACGGGAACTTGGGGAGCGGCCGGAACTCTGCCTCACCCTCGGCGGCGTGGAGGAGCGCCCCGAGGTCAACCTCGGCGAGGCTTACGTTCCACCCCTTGGGCGCGCGCGACGACTTCCCGATGTATCCGACCACCTTGCCATCAACCTCGAGCGAGAGGGTGGCCTTCGTATCAAGGAGGCGCCTAGAGAGCTGCAACGCCAAACCGTTTCGCCGCTGTTGGCTTGGGGGAGCAAAATGGTAATCTGCTACGCCGAGGCCGCGCAGGAGCACCTCCACCGCTCCCTTGAGGTTAGCGTAGGGCTCACCAGCCCGAGACGCGGCTACGATGCCCAGGGCGGTGGACTCGATGACCTTGGCTTTCGGCTTCCAGAACATCCGCCCCACCTCGAAGAGCTTCAGCTCCTCGAACACCTTCGCGTTCAGCTCGACACTCTCGAGGAGCCCCGAGACAAGGGAGGGGCGGAGGTACCGGAACTCCTCGCTCACCGGGTTCTCAAGCTCGACCGCGCCGGCTGCAGCTCCGAGTACACGAACCTTCTCCCTAGATACAAATGAATGGGTGTAGATCTCGTCGAACCCCAGCGTGACGAGCAGCTGGCGCGCCTTCTCGCGGAAGGTAATGGCGTCATCCTGAATGGCCGGGACGAGGTGGAAACGGGGTGGCCGGGCCTTGAGCTGGTTGTACCCAACGAGTCGCGCCACCTCTTCCGCGAGATCTTCACGGCTCTCGATGTCAGGCC
>CAYJQO010000034.1:0-5161 GCA_964372445.1 uncultured Candidatus Saccharibacteria bacterium | reverse complement strand
ATCCGGATTGCGTCCGAGAACGTCTTTGCCTTCCCTGCGCGCACGAGCGCCCGGAGCACCGGTTCAAGCGTTCCCTTCGCGTGAAGCTGGAAGGTAACCCGCCGAAGGAGCAAGGCCGTGCCTTCTAGGACTGCCATATCAGCTGTCGTGAGACCACCTGATACGCCAAAAAGGTCAATAGATTGTTCATTCATAGTTCACTCATATATGGTTGTGAATGAAAAGCTGCTCAGAGCCTACCACGGTTCTGCTCTTTGCCTCAAGTGGACTTAACATAACGCAGCGCCCCCGTTGCGGGGGGTGCTGCAGGTCAAAACGGTGAGCAGTGACGCTAGTAGTCCTCGCCCATGGGCGGGCCACCCCCACCGGAGCGATCCTTCTTCTCTGGTATATCGGTCACCGCGGCGCCCACCGTGAGGTAGTTAGCGGCAACCGAAACGGCGTTCACAAATGCGGTCTTCACCACCTTCAGGGGATCGATGATCCCGGCTTCCTTCAGGTCTCCGATCTGGTTCACAATCGCGTTGAAGCCAATCCACCGGTCCGAAGGCTTCCGGAGTTTGAGCTCGCCCATCACCTTCGATGGAGATTCTCCGCTGTTCGTCACAATGGCCGTGAGCGGCGCCTCTGTGGCACGCATCAAGATGAGGTGCGCGGCCTGCGCCACGGGCGCATCGGCCCGGCTCCCCACGTGGCCACCCTGGTAGGTGTTGAAGAGCGCAATGCCGCCGCCCGGCACGATGCCTTCCTCCATGGCCGCGCGGGTGGCCGCCACCGCATCCTCCACCCGCTGCTTGAGCTCCTTCTGCGCAGACTCGGTCGGCGCGCCAACCTTGATGATCGCGACACCACCGGCGAGCTTGCCAAGACGTTCCTGGAGCTTCTCCCGATCAAATTCTGAGTCAACCTTCTTCACCTGGGCCTTGAGCTGCGCCACGCGGCTCTCGATGGCCGACTTATCACCTTTCCCGCCAACGATCGTGGTCGCGTCTTTACTCGCGATCACCCGGTGCGCGTGCCCAAGGTGGGCAAGCTCGACGTTCTCGAGCTTGCGGCCGACATCCTCGGAGATGTACTCGGCACCGGTCACAATCGCAATGTCCTGGAGCATCTCCTTCCGCCGATCCCCGAACCCCGGGGCTTTTACCCCGAGCACGGTGAACACGCCGCGGAGCTTGTTCACCACCAAGGTTGCCAGCGCCTCACCGTCAATGTCATCGGCAACAATCACGAGCTCCTTCTTCCCGCTCGCCACGACCTTCTCGAGGAGCGGCAGGATATCGTTGATCGAGGAGACCTTCCGATCGGTGATGAGGATCAGCGGATCCTCCAAGGCCGCCTCCATGCGCTCCTGGTTCGTGACCATGTAGGGTGACACGTAGCCCCGGTCGAACTGGAGCCCCTCGACCATCTCGTACGAATTGCCGATGGTGTTGGAGTCCTCAACGGTGACCACTCCCTCCTTGCCAATTTTCGCCATAACCTCGGCGATCAGCTTGCCGATCGCGGCATCCTTTGCGGAGAGGGTCGCCACCTCCTCAACCTTCCGGTTGTCGTTGATGAGCTCCCGCTGGGCCTCGAGCTCCTTCACGATCGCCGCGCTCTCCTGACGGAGCTCCTCGGCGAGCTGGATCACGTTGAAGCCTTTCTCGCGGATCACCTTCTCCCCCTCGTCGATCATAGCCTGCGCCAGTACCACCGAGGTGGTGGTGCCGTCGCCGACGTTGTCGTTCGTCTTGTCCGCCGCCTGCTTGATGAACTCCGCACCGAGGTTCTCGTACTTGTCCTGGAGCTCGATCTCCTTCGCGACCGTGACGCCGTCGAAGGTAACCTGGGGGGCTCCGTAGCTTTTCTCGATCACCACCGCCCGGCCGCGCGGTCCGAGGGTCATGCGCACGGCCGCGGCGAGCTTGTCAATGCCCTTCTTGAGCGCGGCACGCGCCGATTCGTCAAATAGGATTTGTTTTGCCATGGTTACGCAATGATCGCCAAAATATCATCCTCGTCACCCACGAGGTACTTCTTCCCGTCAAGCTCGATCTCATCAGGCCCGTACTTCTTGAACAGGATAACGTCGCCGACCTTTACCGACATTGGGGTGCGCTCGCCCTTCTCGTTCACCTTTCCAGGGCCGATCGCCACCACCGTGCCCCGCACGGGGCGCTCCTTCTCAGCCGTGTCTGGGAGGACGATGCCAGATTTCGTTTTCTGCTCCTCCTCGGCTGGCTCTATGAACACATGGTTCGATAGCGGTTTGAACTGCATATTGAAATTAGCACTCTCGACCTTTTGTTGCTAATCGCAAGAGCCATTGTAGCAATACCAAGCTTGTTGTCAATACCACCTCCAGAGGCCTACCATGAGGGTGGCATGCCCGAGACCTGGATCGATGCCTACCAACCCGGCAGCCTCATCCACCGAGCTTTGGCTCGAGCCCGCGAGGCCCACGGCGGATCGCTCCGGGAGAGTGGCGATCCCTACATTACCCACTGCCTAGCCGTTGCCCGCACCGTGCACCACTTCCACCTGGACGAGGCTTCGGTGGCTGCCGCGCTCCTCCACGATGTGGTGGAAGATACTAAGGTGACGCTTGGGAGCCTCACCGAAGAGTTCGGCTCGGAGATTGCCTCGCTCGTCGAAGGCCTCACCAAGCTCAAGGCGGTACCGTACCCGGCGGGCGACCTAAAGGTTGAGAACCTCCGTAAGTTCATCCTCTCCTTCAGCAAGGATCTTCGGGTGCTCATCGTGAAGCTTGCCGATCGCCTCCACAACATGCAGACGCTCTCCGCTCTCCCCAAGGAGCGCCAGGAGAAGCTCGCGTGGGAGACAACCGAAATCTATGCCCCACTCGCCTATCGCCTCGGCATGCAGCAGCTCTCGGGCGAACTGGAGGATCTCGCCTTCCCCTACCTCCACCCGGAGGAGTACCGCTGGCTCCGGCGAGCCATTGCGGGGGAATTCGAAGCCCGCCAGGTGTACGCCGAACGATTGAAGCCGATCATTACCAAACTGCTGGGGTCTTTTGGCATCCACCCCATCGCCATTAATGCCAGGGCCAAGCGCTACTCAAGCCTCTACAAGAAGCTCCAGCGGTACGCCATGGACCTTGAGAAAATCCATGATCTCGTGGCGGTGCGCATCATTGTGCCAACCGTGGAGGAGTGCTACGCGACGCTCGGCGCGCTGCACCAGCAGTGGCCGCCCCTCCCCGGCCAGTTCGACGACTACATCGCCCGCCCGAAGCCGAACGGCTACCGGAGCCTCCACACGACCGTCTTCTGCGTCAACCACGAGATTACCGAGTTCCAGGTCCGCACCCAGGAGATGCACGAGGCGGATGAGCTCGGCATCGCCGCCCACTGGGCATACCAGCAGGTAAAATCGTCCGCGGGAGCGGCAAAGCGGTGGGCTGGGGTTACCAACCGGAGCGAGCTCCAGTGGGTCGAGCAGCTCCGAAGGTGGCAGCAAACCTTCCAGAGCAACCGAGATTTCATGGATGCGCTGCAACAGGACTTCTTCAAAGACCGCATCTACGTGCTCACCCCGGCGAACAACGTGGTTGACCTGCCCGCGGGAGCGACGCCTGTCGATTTCGCCTACCGTATCCACACCGACATCGGCGACCAGTGCGTGGGCGCCAGGGTGAACGGGCAGATAGCCCCGCTCGACCGCGAGCTCCGATCCGGCGACATGGTTGAGATTATTACCCAGCGCGGCAAGAAGCCATCTGAAGATTGGCTCCGGTTTGTGAAAACGGCACAAGCCAAGCAGCACATCAAGGGTTCGCTGCGCAGCCGGAAACGGCCGCTCGAGAAGCGATCGCTCGCCTCGTTCCTGGAAATCAAAATTGTGAACCACGACCGACCGGGGTACCTCCGCGAGGTTACCACGGTGTTTGCTGAATCGCGCATCAATATTACCTACGTCGCAGGCGCCGCCGACCACCGGCGGAGGTACTCAACGGTGACGCTCCGGTGCGAACCGCTCCTCCCCGCAAAACTGGGGAGGCTCCTGGTTGCCCTGAAGCGCCTCCCCGGCACCAAGGAGGTGCACCATCGTATGGGTAGCTAGGCTAGCCCTCCTTCCCAACAAGTTTCTCGACGATGGATCGCCACTCCTCGTCTGAAAAAAACTGGATGATCACCTTGCCCCGCCCACCGCTCTTCACCACCTTGACCGGCGCACCAATCTTCTCCTCAAGCTGGCGTTCCCAGTACCGTTGCTCCGGATCGGAATCATGGGCCGGCGCCACCTTCCCATGGAGCTGGCGCACCGTTGTCCGCGTACGAACCAGCTCGCCCGCCAACCGTTCACGATCCCGCGGGTCAGCAACCGAGAGGAGCACCCGCGCCTGTGATTGCTTGATCCTCCCTTCGACAAGCGCCTGCTGGGCGCCCGCCGGTAGGTTCAGGAGCCGAATCGTGTTCGCAATCACCTCACGGCTCTTACCAACGCGGACGGCAATCTCGCGCTGGGTGAGCCCGAACTCTTCCTGGAGGCGAACGTAGGCTCTTGCCGCCTCGAGGGGGCTGAGGTCACTCCGCTGGAGATTTTCAATGAGCGCCATTTCAAGCTTGACGTGGGGCGTAGCTACCTGCCGTACGATGGCAGGGACGTGCGGCAGGCCGAGAAGCTTTGCCGCCATGAAGCGGCGCTCCCCGGCAATGAGCTGGTATTCGACATCGGTACCGTGCTCGGTCTCGTGAACCACCTTCGAGACAATGAGCGGCTGGAGAATCCCAAACTCCCGAATGGATTGCGCGAGCTCCTCGAGCGCCCGCGGCTCAAAATCGCGCCGGGGCTGGTACGGGTTCGGTCGAATCTTCTCAAGCTCAATATGGAAAATGGACCCGTCGAGGGAGTGATCTTTCCAGGACGCCACGGCTGGAGCGGGTCGTTCATGGCCTGGCCTGGGCGGTGGTGGGGGTGCCGCCACAGGTTCGGTTGGGGTTGTGGGTGCTTCGAACCCCGGCGACTCCCGGTGGAACGGCTGCGCCTGATATGGAAATGGGAAACTCTGACCGTGGCGGGGAAGGTTTGCAGGCGGGCGGGGCGATGCCACGGACCCCTCATCAGTGTGATACACCGATGGCGTGCTCGAACCCTGGGGGAGCCGATCAGGACCCTGCTTTCCCTTCTTCGGTATGAGAGATTCCAACCC
>CAYJQO010000033.1:0-5311 GCA_964372445.1 uncultured Candidatus Saccharibacteria bacterium | reverse complement strand
CTCGACGGCGTATGACCACCAAGTATGGTAGCGCGGGTACGACACTACGTCAACCGCGTCCCATCTCCGCAGACGACCGGTTTCGTCGAACCACAACCATGGAACCCACAGCCGTACCCACAGGTCACCGTCCAGGTTTCCCCGGCCGGAAACGGAAGCCGGAGCGTTGGCGACTGGGCCCACGACAGCCCACAGCACAGCACGAGCTGTGCACACATGAACAGACGAACCATGATCTTCCTCCCGCTGCAATGCAGCGTTTTCCGAACCTTGAACAAAAACACCCAAAACGAACGCAATGATCTCCTTTCTGGACTTACGCACCTTGAAAAATCAGCTGAGAGATGAGAAGGTTTGCCTTCGGAGGGGAAAATCTGTATTCCCGTCGGAGTTCGTAGACCGTCTTGCGGGTGAAGTACTTTTCCTGTTCGAGTATGGTGTACGCCAGGCAGCAGCAATAGAGGTGCGCGGTCTGGGCGCGGAGCGTTCGCGCTTGGCAGTGGCCGGCGCCGAGCGCACCGTGCAGGACGCGGAACATGGTTTCGATGGACCAGCGACTCCGGTAGGCCGCGAGGAGTTCCGCTTTCGACCACGTCCGGCAGGAGGTCGCGAAGTACTTTTTGCCGTGTCTGGCAACCAGTACCGCGTGCCCGCCGGACAGCCGTCCGCGCGCCAGCCAGTACGGATTCCTCCGGTACTCGGTGAGTGGTGTCCCGCCGAACAGACGGTTGCGCTTCAGCTGGCACACCCAGTCCCAGCTGAAATCTTCAATCGTCTGGAGTAGATGATGGGCCGCGTACCAGCTGTCGAAAACGACGTACCGTGGCTTAACCTTGAGCAATTGCTTGGCCCACCGCAGGAGCGCAACCGCGAGCTTCACTTTGCTTGCCCCGTTCTTCTTCCAGATGCGGAGCGCGAGCGGGATGGTGCGTTCGCCGTTGCTCCAGCAGAGGACCACCACGGACAGTCCAAGGATCGACCGCTGCTCCTTGGACGAATACACCCACGCGATGCCTTCGATCGCCCGTGCAAAGGACTTATCAATGATGGTATCATCAATGATGAGGTACCCATCACGCAGGTAACCGGTGAGCTTGAGCACGAGGCTTGCCAGGAGTGTTTGCCAGTCAAGTCTTCGGTTGCTCAGCAGCCTGGTTAACCGGTCGTGAGCGGTACCTCGCACGGTTCTGGCCAGCGCGGCGCACGTCGCGCGCTCGGCCACGCCGAGCAGACCTTTCACGTAGGCACGGAGTGCCACGGGAAAAGACATCGCCATAGATTTTGGTTTTTATTTGACTCTTTTCCCTCAGTGTAGCTGATTTTTCAAGGTGCGTAACTACTGATAATAGCAAAAAAGCGGGGAGTACGCGGTAATACCGCAATACTCCGCTCATTCGTCAATGATGAAGAACTGGGTAAAAAAGCCCTACCGGAAATGGTAGGGCTCGAAAAGTGCGAGGATGTCGCCGCGCTAGCGGTCGCAATAGAAGTGTCCGCGTCGGTCGAGCAGACTGATGATCCCGTACAACACTCCCAGGTGCCCGAAAGCGGCCAGCAGGACGGCCAACAACCCATGATCGGGCGTCATCATCTTCCCGGCCACAACGTTTCCGAATGCCTGGTACAGATATCCGCCAGTCCACTCAACCCCCATCATTCTTCCCAGGTTCGCGGCACCCATCAGAAAAGCAAACGATGAAGCCTGGGCGTGTTCCGGGACAACCGAGGCGGCGTAACTCGAAACGGAAAGCATCCCCAGAGCGGAGGCAAACCCAGCCAACGCGCTACCCATCAAAAGGAGCAAAGGGTTCGCCACCCCAAAGAGCGGGGGAAAGAAAAACCATATCAGTTCCATGGCGTACGCCAAAAGGCACCAGCGCCACATGGTCGGCAATGGAGAAGTAGCCCAACGCCGCCGGAAAAAAACGGCAGCGATAATGCCGCACAGCGGAACAACCGCCAGGAGAACCGAACCGTAGAACAGCTCGGCCATTGCCGAGCTTCCGCTCGCCAGGTAGCCAGAGCCAACCCAAGAAAACCAAGTGCCAATGCTCGATTCCCGCGACAACGCCACCGAGAACGCCGCGCGATCATGCACCACGTACTGGTAGAAGTACTGACTGTTCAGGTTGAACGGCATGGCCTCCCAGAGGAAAATCACCAGGCTGGGGATCCAAAGTTGCCGCGGCAAGCGGATGAAACACGCCAACGTGCCCAAGATCATGATGTTGACGAACAGGAGTGCCGGGCCACGGAGCCAGTGGCTGCCGAGCAATGGGTGCAAACTGAACATCCCCACACCAAAAATCAAGAGGAGGGTAGCCGCCCCCCGGCCCGTCCGAACCGCGCCCACCGGAGTCGCAACCCGCTCCTCTCGAACGCCCCAAACAATGGCAATGGCCACGATCAGCGGGAGCGAACCGGCAATTGCGGCCGCGAGCGGCAGGTGGAAAAATTGGGCGATGCAACCGCCGCCCACCGCGCACAAGATGCCGGCGAGCCACGCCCCTTGCCACTGCGACGCTTGCAGTGGGCGGTTTGCCGTACCCGGCGGGAGATCGAACTGGCGTTCCAACCGCTGCGCGCTGGCAACCATCAAGCCGTCGCAAACCACGTCGGAAAACGCCAGACCGATATTAATGGTCAGCAGCGCCACGAAGAGGACGGTCGACGTCGCCGTCGGCGTCAACGCCACCCACCACCAGAGCACTCCCACAGCCACGAGACACGCGATGAGCCACGACTTCCGCCGGTAGCCAAAGAGCGGCACCCGATCGGTGATGACGCCGAACAGCGCTTTGACGTACCACCCCAAACCCGTGAGCGTGAGGAAGCTGCCGGCTTGCGCCGTCGTCATGCCAAAGCCTCCGGCAGATGGCGGGAGTACGAGTAAACGTCGCACCGGCTGGGTCGCGAGACCTCCGAGATGAGTGCCGCACTTATGAACGAAGTACAGGCAAAAGAAAAGAACATTCAGGCGGCGCATATCGTGCCGCGGCGTAAGCAGTTTGGACACCGTAACCTCCGTTCTAAGTTGTTAAGGAACCTTCACCGAATGATTTACGACCGGTATGAAAATAGCTCGGAAAGCACACCGTGAAATACGTGATGAAAAAAGGCCCCGCATCCATCAAACGAAAATCGAAAGATGCGGGGCGAAGGAGCGAATGGACCATCGGGTCGGGCAAGGGAACGCGGACGATCACGAGGATGCGCACTCGAGCACGAGTCGCGCCACTTCCGATGCACCCCCGTAGGGACGAGAACGGAGAGCGGCGCGCCAACGCTTCGCGGCATCGGCGTACCCAGCATCAGTACGCAGTTGCGTAATCTGCGCTGCCACTGCCTCGGGCGAAAACTGCTCGAACGGCAGGAACCGGGCGCAGCCGAGTGCCGCGAGGTTTCGAGCGTTGTACTCGCGTTCGGCAAAGGTTGGCAACACCAAGCTCGGCACTCCCGCCGTGAGCGCGGACAGGCACGCGCCATGCCCACCGTGGTGAATGAAGAGCTCACAGCGATCGGCGATCTGCCCAAAGGGAATCCAGGGGGTGAACTCTACGCTGCCGTTTCCGGCTGGTTGCGCGGGATAGTCAAACCTTCCCAGGGAAACGAGCGCCGGAATGCCGAGCTTTTGGAGCGCGGGCACCACGGCCTCAAAAATCGCCTGGCCGGAACTCCCCGAGGAATCCCGCGGCCGCCCGGGGTAGACGAAGGTTAGCTTCCCGCCTTTGGACACCGGCGGTGGACCGGACGGTGCGAGTTCGTCGGCGAGGATCGGCCCAACGTACCGTACGCTCTCCGGTGGATTCACGAGGGGGTCAAACTCGGGGAAGCTCGGCACGACCGTAAACGATCCTACCAAAAGATCTTCGGCCTGCCGAATCGGAGCGGCGCCGTACTTTTCGAGTACGGTGTTGATCGCGAAGGTCGCGGAAGGAAGCTGCGGCGGGGGTTCTTGCCACCACACGAGATGGGGCCATTTCCGCCACGGCAGAAAGCACGACTGGGCAACGGCAACGGTCGGAATCTGCAGTACCCGGGCAACCATTGCGCCGGCGGGGTGCAGATCGGTGACGATCACCTGCGGCCGGATTTCCTCGATCACCTGACGGTAGGCGGTAAACTGCTGCTCGACGAACTCGACATTCTGCCAACCTAAATTTGCCAAGTACTGGTCGAGATTCCACCACAGCCGGGTGGGGGTCCAACCGCTCACCTGCGGAAGCTGGGAAGGGGATGCTGGTTTGAAGCCTGCGTCGATGAACGCCTTGTCCACCGCTCCACCAACGTGGAAGTAAACCTCAACGCTGGCATCGCGGAGCGCACGGGCGATCGGGAGAACTCGGGCCACCGGCCCCCACCCCGCGCTCATCATGATGTAGACTTTTCTGGTCATGTATCTATTTTACCTCTTGCTTGAGTAAGGAGCGACTCCGGGGAAAGAACCGGCGAAGAAAAAGGTGAGGGTTTAGGCATGGAACCCTCGAACCAGTCGCGACGCTACGGCAGCGTCACACTGACCTCCTGCCACACTTTGGAGGTGTACGGGAAGGGGGCGTTGGGCTCTTCGAGGATGGCCTCGAAGGTGACGGTGGCAACGCGCTGTTCCGACGTCTGGTCTCCCAGCAAGCTCCACCGAACCGCCGTGGTTTCTCCGGCGTGCATGGATTCGCCGAGTACCTTGATCGGGTGCTGGCCGGTGCGCAAGATGAGGCCATTGCCCGAGTTCACCTCGAGACGCGCCAGCGGCCGCTGGTAGACCGGCGCCCAGGCGGCGAACGGAGCCGGTGCCGGGTAACGGAATCGTACCGGCAGGTCGATCGGCTCGCCGGCCTTCGGGTGCGTGGGGATGGAATCGATGCCGATCGTCACGGGCTCATGGATGAGCAGCATGTAGCCGAGGCACCCATCCACCCAGAGGTCCTTGAACTCGGCCCACGCCATCGCAACCTGCGGACCGCCGCGGCCACCCCACTGCTCTGCATTCCACGGATCGTGGAGGTAGACGTACTCCTCGTCGTAGCCGACCACGACGACGGCGTGGCCAACCATCGAGAGCCACCGCGCAACTTCAACGGAGACGGCACCCCCGTGGCGGACCTCGCGCAGGCGCACGAAGACCGGCTGGTTGGCGGCCACGATGGACTTGAGGATCTCGGCCTCCATCTCCAGCACCTCGTGCTCGTTGGAGACGATCTCCTCGAGCGTCAGGTAACGGAACGGGTAGAACGACATGGCGCCGAAACCCAGCACCGTGGCGACGCGCCGCACGTTCTCGCGCCACGTTTCGGTTCCGAACGCCGGGTACGGC
>CAYJQO010000032.1:0-5687 GCA_964372445.1 uncultured Candidatus Saccharibacteria bacterium | reverse complement strand
CAGCGCAACCTCCCTTCCTGTTCATGGCAGTCTCCTTCTATATTTTTTGCCTAAGACAAATCCTTTTCCTTGCCCTCAAACTTCTTAAAGTTCCCGGTTTCTTAGCAAAACCGCGTTCACCGTGACGATAACCGTTGAGAGTGACATGAATACGGCGGCGAGAGCTGGTTCTAGGAGGATGCCCTTGGAGGCGAGAACGCCTGCCGCGAGCGGGATGGCAATGATATTGTATCCCGTCGCCCAAAACAGATTCTGGATCATCTTCGTGTACGTGAGTTTTGAAAGGCGGATAATCTTTGCGATGTCGCGTGGATCGTTGCGCACCAAGATGATTCCCGCGGACTCAATGGCCACGTTGGTACCAGCGCCGATGGCAATGCCAAGGTCGGCCCGCATGAGCGCCGGGGCATCATTCACGCCGTCTCCGACCATGGCGACTTTCTGGTTTTTCTCCTGCAAGAGTTTCACCTTCTCCGATTTCTGCTCTGGCAAAACTTTCGCAAAATATGCATCAATGCCGAGCTCTCCGGCGACCCACCTCGCCACATCCTCTGCATCCCCGGTGACCATGGCGGTTTTCACACCCATAGCGTGCAAGGTTTTCACTGCCTCACGTGACTCTTCACGAATGACATCGACCAGCGCTATAGCGCCAATGGCTCTGCCGTTTTTTATTACCACGTTGATGGTCTTCCCCTGTTGTGCGAGCGTGTCGGTTTCAGTTTTTATCCTGCCGGCGAGTACCGCGCCGCGATCCTGCGCAAGCGATACGCTGCCCACAAGCACTTCCGTGCCCCCAACCTCTGCCCGGACACCTTTCCCAGGAATTCTCTGAAAATGCTTTGCCTCAAGAACGTTCATGCCCCTCTCCTTTGCCTCAGCAACCATCGCCTTCGCAAGCGGATGTTCGGAGTGACTGTTTACGGAGGCCGCGTATCGCAACACCTCATCCTCGCCCCCCGGGGTCTCGGAGACAATTCGATCAATGCCAAACGCTCCGAGGGTTAAGGTTCCCGTTTTATCAAAAAGAACGACGTCTATGCTGCGCGCCGCTTCAAGCGCGAGGCGCTGTTTCACCAGGAAACCGTTCCTGGCGGCTTTCGTCGTTGAGATGGAAGCGACGAGTGGGATGGCAAGGCCCAGCGCATGCGGGCAAGCGATGACCAGGACCGCTACCATGCGGTTTATCGCAAACGCCGGATCAGCGAGCACAAGCCAGGTTACCAGCGTGATCCCTCCAGTCACCACCGCAATGATGGTCAGGTAGTAGGCGGCTCGATCGGAGAGCATTTGAAGCCGCGACTTCGAGCTTTGCGCTTCGGCGACAAGCCGCATCACGCCGGCCAAGAAGGTTTCATCGCCAATTTTTGTGATCACCACTTTCAGGGAACCGTCGCCGTTTGTCGTGCCGGCGATGACCGCGTCACCTTCTTTCTTGGGCACGGGTTTAGATTCTCCCGTCGCAATAGATTCGTTGATGTCTGATATGCCATCTCTCACGACTCCATCGGCCGGGATTCTGCTCCCCGGCTTGACCAGCACCACATCACCTTTCTTAAGTTCTGAAAGCAGGACCATCTCGGTCTTTCCGTTCCGTATCACCTCCGCCTGATCCGGCAACAATTTCGAAAGTTCCTTGAGTGCGCTCTGGGCGCCGGAGACGGCGCGCATTTCAAGCCAGTGCCCAAGGAGCATGATGGTGATCAGTGTGGCAAGCTCCCAGAAAAGGGTATCTGCTCGGCCGAGAAAAACTATTACGACGCTGTAGAGGTACGCCACCGAAATTGCGAGTGCGATCAAGGTCATCATGCCCGGCAGTTTTGCTTTGAGTTCCCGGTATGCGGAGGCAATGAACACCCAGCCGCCGTAAAAGAAAATGGCCGATGCTAGCACCAATGGCAGATAGGTGGAGCCGGGGAACATCGGCGCCTGGTAGTCGAGAAGCCTCTGCGCGATATCGGAATAGGCGACTATCGGGATAGACAGCGCCAGACTTGTCCAAAACTTCGCCTTGAAAATATTCGTTGCATGCCCGGCATGCCTGCCCGCCGAAGCCTTGGCGGAGGAGGGCTTGTCGTGCCCATCGTGGTCGGTCATTTTTACCTTTCGCTTTGCCGGAACCAGATTCATGCCGCATTCAGGACAGATGCCCGGTTTATCAGAGGCAACCCCCGGATGCATGGGACAGGTGTATATGATCCGCAAGTTATTGCTTTTAACGTCAGGTTCTAAATGATTCATCATCATTATTCTAAATTCCATTTAAACGATCGTTCGACAACGCCACCGACATTTTTGATTTTCAGCTTAATGTATTTCGGCGCAGGTTCGATGGGATTGAAGGTGTTGTCTGCGGGAGTGCCAGGATTCGAACCTGGATTAGCGGTTTTGGAGACCGCCGTCCTGCCGTTGAACGACACTCCCATTTGAATCGAAAGGTGCTGGGTTAGATCCGCAGCTGGCGGATTGCCATTATCCGTCCGAGACGGATCAGCCTTGGGCCGAAACGATGCCCCCTACTTCTTGGCCTCTTTGTGAACCGTGTGCTTCCGGCACCACGGACAGAATTTCTTAAACTCAATCTTCCGCTCCACTGTTTTTTTGTTCTTGTGCACGTAGTAGTTGACCCGTTCGCACGTGCCGCAGCGGAGCCGTATGAGGTTAGCGCTGAATTTACCTTGAGCCATGCTCCGAAATTATACCCAAAAACGAACCGTGTGCAATGTTTATGGAGCCAGCGGCCGGGATTGAACCGGCGACCTACTCCTTACCAAGGAGTTGCTCTGCCACTGAGCTACGCTGGCATGTCAAGGCGGGCGGGCCATAGATGCGCTCTGCCAACTGAGCTACATCGGCGGCGACCCTGCGGAAGATTTCAACGCCAACCAATCCTTTACCTGCCCGCCGCTTGCCCGAGCCGAGAGTGGGATTCGAACCCACGACCTACTGTTTACAAAACAGTTGCTCTACCACTGAGCTACCTCGGCAAGCTCTGGCAGGCGAACAAAAGCATTGCGCTACCATATTGAGCTACGCCGGCACCGCCGTCTCTGCTAAGCCTTCATGGTACCCGAGGTCTTGGCTATTGGCAAACAAAGAAGTGCCCCGGCAACACGGTGCTGGGGCATGTTTCATTCAGAGTATCTTCGATCACACCTTTCGTTCGTGCCGCCGCTCGGCGCGTTCAACGATAATGGCACCCCGAGCGCGGAGTGGGCTCTTGGAGGTATTAGTTCCAGTTCGACTTAACGCGAGGAGCTCTCGCCAGTCCTTGAAACGCTGTATGATCGCCCGTTCCTCTTTCACCGGGAGTACGATGGCCCGAACGGTAAGTTCTCGCCGTATCTGCTCGACGCGATATATCACTCGGTTGAGGCAGTGCCGCAGCTTTCTGGCTTGGGGAGTATGTCGACAGAGAATTGGTAGCGTGTCGAGGGCACTGTAAATTAGGTCGCCGTCCGCAATCTCCACACTGATGGTACCAAACCTGCTGGAGAGGATCTGTTGGTCGACATCGTCGGCTCGTGCGTGATCGGCTAGGCGCCAGTCCACTGGAACGGGGGCAATACCAAACGGTTTAGGACCGGCACGGCGTACCATCGCTGGGAGCCGTGCCCTGAACCGCCTGGAAAGCTCAGTGAATTCCTGCACAGCTGCTGAAATGTCAACGGATGGGTTCGCAGCAACGAATTGTCGGAGCAGTGCTCGGAACGCGCCCGATTGACGACCAAAAGTCGTTCGGAGCCGCCGCTTTGTGGGCGCACACAACCGCTTAAACGATTCTGCCTTAACCACGTATGCCTCGATTCGCCCGAGGCCAGCCACGATGCGCCGAATCCCAGCAGCGGTCCACTGCGCGGGAGTTATGATACGTTTCATCGGTTTCCCTTTCCATTTTGTATCAAAAAAATGAACTGCGAACAGTCTATCCACTCCTACCAACCACGTCAATACTACCGGGCGCTGGATACGGAAAATAAACAAAAACGCGCTCAGGTAGCAACGCTCCGTTAATGTGAAAGGCGTCCAACGGGAGCGTTGAACGCCTTCAGTTTTTTTTGTCTGGGCTACCGGGGTAACCCTTTAGGATCATGCACTGCAGACAGAATTTGCAGCGACCTACTGATTGGAGAGCATTGAGTTGCGGGCCATGGCAGTCCTCATGCCGCGTACCTTCCCAGCGGACGGCGAGCGCCCCTTCGGCCTGCGCTGCAGCGCTTCGCGCTTGAGCGTCTCGAGCTGTTGCCCCCACTTCGCGAGGTGCTCGTCGAGGCTCACCGTGCTCACCGCGAGGTGATGCTGGATGATCGTCTGCTGGATCCGCTTGAGGTGCATCGCATGCTCAACGAGCTTCCGGCGTCGCTCTTCGACGGTGCCAGCCACCTTCCGCTTGCCACCCCTCCTCTTGTTGTTGATGAACGAGTAGTAGTAGCGATTCCCTATCGCGATAGTCTCCTCGACCGACTGCCGTACCCGCGCGGTGGTCCCACGTCGGAAAATCAACGATGCTACATTTCTTTCCCCCATACGTTTCCTCCTTCCTAAACTGGCTTATGGTGCTTTGAATTTGTGCTGCGGAGAGCGTAGCACGTGCCGGTGTGCACGGCAAGTGGGGCCGAGACATCATCCAGCAGCGAAATGGGAAACGGCACTCGGTTGTGTAACCGGGTGCCGTTCACGATGGCAATAAATTCTTTGCTCTTGCGAGCCGAGGAAAGGATCCGAACCTCCAACCTGTCGCTTACAAAGCGACCACTCTACCGTTAAGCTACCTCGACCGTCTCTGGCTATGAAAGCAGAACGGCTGGCCTGAGGTAACTGGCCAACCGTTGTTCTTTGAGGGTCACGGTAGATGCAATGGCGGCCTTCTTATGATGTTCTTAGCATGGAGGTTGATTTTCGCTTTGAGCAACGGGCTTGGTTGAGCCATAAGTTTCTTCTCAGCCATAAGCCCCTCCCATCGACGGAGGTGCGCATTGATCTTCCGACCTTCATCGCCACCCCCCATCGCCGTCGCTCGGCTTGCATTGAGGCCTCGACCGAAGTGGAGTGGCTTGCACCTCGGGCCAGGCCGCCGCGGCAGGTGTGACAGTCGTTCCTGCCAACGTTGAATGCATCGCTCGTAGTACCTGGTATTGACGTCGAGGTTACCTTGGGTAGCTTGACGAAGCATCCGCTTGATGTCCCAGATGCCGTTGGTCACGGTCACCCGGAGCTTACGCCACTGCCTCTGCCGTGGCCCTCGGAACCGCTCGAGTGTCGCTAGATTCTTCTTGATCCTTGACCCAGTATACTTGATCCGCTTCTGGACTACCGCTTCGTATTCGCTTGGTTGCATCTGGTGTTCCTTTCCAGTGGTAAGATGAACATAAATGAACTACTGCTAGTATGGGGACAGCGCCTCAATTCGTCAAATCGCGAAAGGAGAAGCGAAAAGACGTTTGCCGAACAACCGACTGAGCACTTGCATCCGCCTTTAGCCTATGTTTGGCGCGCGAAGCGCGCAATCAGTTCCGTTCAAAGTTAGTTTTGGTGCAGTATTCTTGAATTAGTCCGAACGTACTTCGTTCCTCAGTATCTACGACATTTCGTCTTGAGCCGGTCGAAGGGCGAGGAAAGCCCCCCGCTTGCTCGTCCGAAGCCGAGAGGCGAAGGAGGGCGAAAATTCGGAAAGGCGGCGCCTGCCC
>CAYJQO010000031.1:0-6072 GCA_964372445.1 uncultured Candidatus Saccharibacteria bacterium | reverse complement strand
AGCTTCTTCACCTTCCGGTGCTGGCGGATCTTCTCCAGAGCCTTCGCCTCAATCTGCCGGATGCGCTCGCGGGTTACCCCGAACACCTTCCCCACCTCTTCGAGCGTATGGGTGATCCCATCCTCGAACCCGAACCGCAGCGATAGGATTTTCCGCTCTCGCTCGGTCAAATCGACCATAATTTCTCTGATCTGGTCGCGGAGGAGCGCATGGGAGGCCAGCTGGTCCGGCCCCAAGCTCTGCTCATCTTTAATGAAGTCGGAGAGGGTGGAATCCTCGTCGTCGTCCCCGATCGGGGTCTCAAGCGAGATCACCTCTTGGGAGATCTTCTGGATGTAGTGGACCTTCTCGACATCAATGTTCAGCTCTGTCGCGATTTCCTCCGGGAGCGCCTCACGGCCGAGCTCCTGCATGAGACGCCGCTTCGTCTGGGTGTACTTGGTGATGGTCTCCACCATGTGCACGGGGATCCGGATCGTGCGCGAGTAGTCCGCCAGGGCTCGGGTCACCGCTTGCCGGATCCACCACGTCGCGTAGGTAGAGAACTTGAACCCCTTGCGGTAGTCAAACTTGTCTACCGCGCGCGAGAGCCCAATGTTCCCCTCCTGGATGAGGTCAAGGATGGAGAGGTGCGGCGACCGGTTCACGTAGCGCTTCGCGATCGAGACCACGAGCCGTAAGTTGGCCTGGATCAGCCGTTTGCGCGCCGCCTCATCACCCTGCTCGTTCCGCTTCGCGAGCTCCTTCTCCTCCTTCGAGGTGAGGAGCGCAGTTTTCCCGATCTCCTTGAGGTACATCTGGACCGCATCGGGGAGGTCAGCTTCGACGTGTGTCGCCCGCTTGAGCTCTTCGGTCGTTACCTCATCCCGGCTCACCCGAGCCGCGAGCGGGCTTGTCTCCTTCACCTTCACCCCTTCCCGCTCCAGTCGCCCGTAGACCTCCTCAAGGAACGATAGGTTCTTCTCAATGTGCGGGAAGAACCCCAGCACCTCGGCATCGGTGACGAACCCGCGGCCGCGGCCGCGGCGGACCAGCTCGTCGAGGTGCTGGAGGTACTCTTCGCGAAGCGGGAAATCCTTGCGGCGCTTCCTCGCCACCCGCCGAGCCACCGTACGGACCGGCGATTGCCCCTGCTTGCGCCTAGAGCGTTTCGGCGCGGGTCGGCGCCGTTTCTTGCTCTGTTTCCGTTGCTTTGCCATAGGTTTACCTCACCGCACCGTGAGCTTGTTGATCTCACCCGCGATGGTTTTAAACCGCTCCAGTGCGCCGGCATGGGTTGCTTCATCTCCCCGCTGCTCGGCGCGACGCATTTCATCGCGAATCGCCGCCTGCTCGCGCTTGAGCCGTTCGAGGTTTAGCTGTCGCAGCAGCTCTTCAAACTCGCCGGCAACATCCCCGCTCTCCGCAAGGTGGCTCGCCTGCATATGGAAAAGGTCCGCCTCGCCAGAGGCGGGGTTCTGAACCAAGCGCTGGTAGGCGGACGGGAGCCACGATTGCCGTTCCCGAAGCGTAGCAAGGAACCGATCATCTGTAAACGCTAGGATGAGCAGGCGGTTCGCGACCACCTCAATCCGCTCGACCGCTTTCGGTGCCTCGGCGGCCTCACCCAATCCGCTCCACTCCCGCTTCGCCCGGGGCAGGTTGGTAAGCTCGGCGAGGAGCGCCACCTCGGAAACCCCCGAGTGGCTGGCCAGTGCCTTGATCCATGCAGCCTGTTCCACCGCGCTCTTGAGCCGCTGTACCATCCCGAGGAGGTGCCGCACCGTCCGCTTCCGGGCCGCGATATCTTTCCCCGGCTCACCGCCCGAAAAGTAATGAGCGAAGAGGTGGGCAAACGCTGGCCTGGCTTCCTGGATGGCGCGTGAGAGGAACCCGGGCTCCTGCTGCGCCGCTTCCGCCGGGTCCTTGAACTGCCCCAGGTCAATCACCCGGACGTGGAAATCAAAGGGGGTGAGCGTTTCCAAGCTGCGCTCGAGCGCCCGGACCCCCGCATCATCGTTATCGAAGCTCATGAGCACCGTGTCCGCGAGGCGCCGGAGCCGATCTAGGTGCTGGGAGGTGAGCCCCGTCCCCGAAACTGCCACCACGTGGTGAACCCCCGCCTGCCACGCCAGAAGCAGATCCATTTGGCCCTCTACCACCACCGCGGCACGCTCCCGGGCAATATCTCCCTTGGAGCGGTGGAAACCGTAGAGGATCTTGGACTTCTGGTAGATTGGCGTCTCCGGGCTGTTGAGGTACTTTGGGGCATCGGGGTTGGCCGCCGCAACCGCCGGGAGGAGGCGGCCGGTGAAGGCAACCGTTTTCCCGACGGCGCTTGCAATCGGGAAGACAATCCGGCCGCCGAAGCGGTCTCGGTAGAGCCCCGCGGTGTTCTTCTGGGCGAGACCCGCCCGGGCAATGCTCCCCACATCAAAGCCTGAGCGCAGGAGGTGGACCGTGAGCGACTCGCCGCCGGTTGCAAACCCAAGCTCGAACTCCCGCACCGTGTCATCGCTCAAGCCGCGATCGCGAAGGTAGCCAAGCGCATCCGGTTGCCGCGCGAGCTCGCCCTGGTAGAACTTGCTCGCCGCGTCATGGATGTCGAAGAGCACCCCGTACTCTCGCTGCTCCCGCGAGCTCAAGGACTGGAGCTCAACCCCGACGCGCTCCGCGAGCACGCGCAGCGCCTCCGGGAACTCCAGGTTCTCGTACCGCATGAGGAACTTGATCCCATCACCTCCCTCGCCACATCCGAAGCAGTGCCACAGCTGACGGTCGGGAGAAACAATGAAGGATGGGGTCTTCTCCTGGTGGAAGGGGCAGAGCGCCTTGAAGTTCTTACCCGCCGGCTGGAGGGAGAGGTAGGAGCGGATGAGCTCGACGATGTCAAGCTTGGCCTTGATGTGCTCGACGTCACTCGCCATGGCACCTTAGAGTGTAGCGACCGAAGGACGGAAAATCAAACCAAAAGAAACATCCCCGCTCTCACGAGGGGGATGTTTCTGGGCAATGTCTATCTGTGTCCCTTCTTGCCCTTCTTGCTCTTCTTCGCTTTCTTGGCCACCTTTCGCTTTTTCATGGTAGTATCTCGATTCGCTCGGCCTATTTTTTAGTAACCAACGGGGGATTGTCGACCAGCAATCACGTTAGCTTGTAGGCGCTTCTCTTATCTACTTCATTATACAACATTCGCTCCACTGAAAACTGTGGATAACTTATGCCACGTCAAAAAACTTTTTTTACGAGGCGGCCGATGGTCCGGGTCCTCGAAAACGCTCGACACGCTGTCGGTGGTCACGTGTGACGATCAAGATGCCCTGCTTCGCGGTCAGATTGCCCGTTTCGATAGAGGTAGAAGAGCGCCAATGGAGCTGCCCAATTGGCAAAACGTTCTACAAAATCCCAAACAGATTGGCCGACCAGCGGCCTCACCAGTGCCGTCCAAAAACCCCAGAACGTGGCCCAGAGCAACACCCAGCTGATGGGCCTCACCAGAACCACCACGGCAACCGCGAGATCGGCGATACCGATCAAGAGCAAGAGCGTAGTCGCCGTTGGGGTAGGCACTTGAATCAGTTGACTAATCCACCCAATCCAATCCTTCTTGCCCTCGATCGCGAGCAGGCCGTGGCCGATGAACTCCCCCGCCACGCCAATACGCAGCAGCCATTCAACTTTTTTCATCTGCGTCATTGCAATCACCAAGGTGCTTCAACCAACGTTCCAACCTTTTGGAACATTATATCATCGCTGTACAAAAAAGGGCAACCATTTTGATTGCCCTAAGCTTGCGAGAACTCGGCGAGACTAGCTTACCGAATCTTCCCATCTGCTGCGTCCTTCAGTAGCCGTTCGTATCCATCCGGTGGAAATTGTATCCACATTTGCTCGTGGCACGTAACACACTCACAAAAAGCCTCTCGCGTTTCATCTTGGGTCTGTAGCGGTAAAACAAAAGCAAAAGCGTGATCCAGTTTTCCGCAGATGTATGCTCTGGCCTGCTCACGCAGAAGTTCCGCTGATCCGCTCATTGTTCGCGGCCTTGTATCCATCCTCGTCACCATAGAGAGCTCCTTTCACTTTGATTTTGTTAGTACTGATAGGAACCGTATCACACAATATGTAAGTGCTGCAAGGAGCTTACCGAAGTGCGGTGTCTGTTTGTCCTTCGACAGGCTCAGGACAACCCTGAGTTTATCGAAGGGTTGAAAATATCCCTACCTACCGACAGGGAGGGAGGTTTGGCAGTAAACTAATAGAAACCGCCTCAGCTTCTTAGCTTTGGCGGTTGGGGAGTTGAGATGCTACAAATCTCCGTGCATCGGCCACACCCAAGTCAATCGTTTCATTTAATCGTGACCTGTTGGTATCGAGAATTGAACGTAGCGGTATTTGTTCTCTCGGCCTGATAACTGAAATACGAGGGTCACTTGAAATCTTTCTCTCTAACTCTCGTACTCTCGTTTCAAACGTTCGCACCAATTGAGAGATGGCGGAAGGTAAACCCAGAGACAGTAGGGGCAAAAAAAGCTTGAACCTCCATCCCACGTAAAATTCTTCTGGCTTGTTATAGATGGCAATGATCTCTTCATAGCCACCTTCTAGTGCTTTGGCGATCGGGAGAGGCTGAACCAAGCCACCGTCAGTATAACAAACCCCGCCTACTCGCACCGGACGGTGCGCTAGGGGAAGTGCCGCAGAAGCTCGCATGAGTTCAAATAAATTCTCCCTACTTGGGGCACGATAGGTGACATTGCCTGATGGGTATTCAGTAAGAACGTACACCAAGCTTGTCCGAGAGTTTAGCACACCCTCGATGTCTAATCGCGACCCTTCATTCTGGAAAATCTCTATAAGATAATCCAGATCAAGAATTTCACGACGCCGAAGGGGGTGCAGGAGACTAACAAGTTTCTTGCCATCAACAAGGTTTCGCCATGTGTTCTCGATTGTATCAGGCTGATTCGCAACGAAGAACGTCGCGGCGAAGACTCCTACCGATGAAGCGAAAACTCCATCGAAGTAGTCCGGCCCCAGTTTTCTGCAGAGCGTAGCGACAACCCCAGCATCATAACCACCTCTCAATCCACCCATCCCCACAACAAGAGCTCTTTTCCTCATAACGATTACGTCCTTTTCTATTTTCAAGGTAAGCTTCGAGCTAAACCTAATATGCCACGGCAACTAGAATTAAGCAAGTTTTTGTTAAAGAAAATTATGTTTTCTCCCTACCTATCGGGCGGGTAAAATGAAATGAAGGGCGAAGCCGAGAGCATTAACAATTTCAATGGTTCGACAGGCTCACCATTGTCCTGAGCTATGTCGAAGGACAAGTTTTTCTTTGGCGGCAATTAAAAATGAATTTGCGGAGCAAATACCAAATGTATTTTATGAAAAATTTAAGGAAAAATTAAAAAGAAAAGAGCTTCCGGTGTGGCTGTACGCGGGAAGCTCTCGATGTAGTGCGAAACGAAGGAAGTCGCCTAGTCCTGGGCTCCGACCTGCTTGTAGGTCTTGGCGAAAGCGTCCGCATCGATGAGATATGGCTCCCCGTCGCACTTGCCGCTCGTGTTGCAGGTATCGGCGATGAAGCACCGTTCGTCTCCGGTCTGGGGCGAACCCCACGAAGCCATGATTTCGATCGGCTTGCCGAACGGATTCTGAATGGCGCGGCGGTAGCCTTTCGCCACATACACACCTTCCTCATCGGTAGCTTCGTAGTGACTGAGAAATCTCTTCTCGGAGATGATGTACTGCTCGCCGGACAGGTTGGTGACGATCTAGTCGCCATCGTTGGCCTTGTTGACCGTTTCCTTCGCGCCACCTTCAAGCGTGGTCATGATTTCCTCGCCAAGCGTTGCCGGTCGAGCTTCCACGCGACCCTGCTTCTTGTAGACAGGCGCTTCGGCGAGCGCGTTCATGATTTGGGGCGACTTGCGCTCCACGAACTGAAACTTGCTCCCTTTGGTTTCCATTTTCAGTTCTCTTTATTAAACTTGAAAAATCCTGATTGGCGGTGTCTGTTTGAAAATATTCGAACGGAACTGGCTGGGCTCGGCGGGCGGAATTCCCCCCACACCCCCCTTCCGC
>CAYJQO010000030.1:0-6492 GCA_964372445.1 uncultured Candidatus Saccharibacteria bacterium | reverse complement strand
ATCGCTCTGTGGACCGATCGAAATGAGTTAATGTTTTTGAGCTCCACCTTCGTCCCGCCCGAGAGGCTCACATTCACCTCGATCCGCATCTGACCTCTCTCCATATCGGCATCAGAGAGATGCAGGTACCGTAAGATCTGCTGGAGCTCTCGAGTAAAGGAAACTGCCCCGTCGGCGTCCTTGAGATCCGGCTCGGTGACGAGCTCCATGAGGGGAACGCCAGCCCGGTTGAAGTCCACGAAACTTGCCCCCGTGGGAACTGCGGGGTCACCAGGGAGCTCATGGAGGAGACGACCCGTGTCTTCCTCGAGGTGAATACGGCGAATCCGAACTCCTTGTAACGTCCCACCTGTGACGAGCGGCGCCTCGTACTGCGAAATCTGGTACCCCTTGGGTAGATCGGGGTAGAAGTAGCTCTTCCGGTCAAAGTGTGAACGGGCCGCCACGGTCCCGCCGAGCGCGAGGCCAAGCCGGAGCACCGCCTCGACCGCCTGCCGGTTGATTGTGGGGAGCGCCCCGGGATGGCCGAGGCAGATGGGGCAGACGTTCACGTTTGGATGTTCCTCGCCTGGGCTATTCTGGCATGCGCAGAACATCTTACTCTGTGTCTTGAGCTCCACGTGAACCTCGAGGCCGATGGTGGGGAGGTACATTGACGGACGGCAATCAACCCTATCATACTACACGCAGCGCTGCTTGAAAATTCTCACCGTAACTGGAGGTACCCCATGCGCATTACCATGAGCGGGCACCCCGGTGCCGGCAAAACCACCGTCCGCAAGATGCTTGCCGCCACCCTCAGATGTGAATCGTTCTACGCCGGCGATATGGTGCGGGCGCTGAGCGCGGAAACGCCGATCGAAGATTTCTACGTCGAGCTCGGCAAACATCCAGAGATTGAGGCAGTACTCGACGAGCGGCAGGCGCAGCTCCTACGTATGCATGAGCATATTATCCTGGAAGGACGCGTCGCTCCCTTCCTCGCCCCGAACATCGCTACGGTGAAAATTCTCCTCACCGTCACACCAGAAGAGGGCGCCCGCCGGCAGCAGCTCCGCCCGGAGAACCAGCGGCGATCCATCGCCGAGCTCATTGAAGGCACCCGGAAGCGGATCAGCACTGAGCGACAGCGCTACCAAACCCTCTACCACATCCCAGACCACCTTGACCCCGCCTGCTTCGACGTGGTGCTCGACACCACCCACGCCTCCCCGCAGGAGGTGATCGCGACCATCCTCAAGCGAATCAAAACGCTAAAGCCCCACATGTAGTGGGGCTTTCTGTTACACACGAGGGCACAGGAGCTTCTCTTCTACGGTGTTCCGCAATGCCTCCCAGACTTCAACTTCCGTTCCCTCACCATCGATGGTATAGACGGGTGGATACTTCCCCGCGAAGGTGGCGAAGGCTCTGCCGTACCCTTCGCTTACCCGCTGCAAGTTCGCGAACGCCTCATACGCGTCTAGTTTCTTTCCCGAAACCGACTGGCGGTGAACGAGCACCTCTGGCCGCGCGGAGAGGTAGCAGGTGATATCCGGTGCCCGATAGGGGTCTACCGCTGCCCCATCCTGAAGGATGTGGTGCTGCGTCACGCTGAGCTCGGCGATGTCGAGCCCTTGCGCATGGCCGTAGGCAAACGTGCTCATCTCATAGCGATCTTGAATTACCCAGAGGCCAAGCTCGAGCGCAGGGATAATGAATGTTTCTAGGTCAACTCGGCGATCCGCCATGAAGAGGATCTGCCGTTCCTGCTGCGTAAGCTGGATACCATCGACCGCCGCCCCCATGATGCTCGCCACGGTGCCCCGCGACGAACGGGTCTCGAGAAACCGATGCACCTGCCGCCGGAGAACCTCACGGTTCAGCAGCTCCAATGGGAGCTGGTCTGTGAAAATGCGGATGAGCAGACCGAACATGTTCCAGTTCGTCGGCTCAGCGTTCTCCACCGCAGGGATGCCTCGCCGCTTCAACCACTCGACGAGTCGCCTTACCTGCGTGCTCTTCCCTACGTGCGTGAGCCCCTCGAGCACAATGAATTTACCATTCGCTTCACTCCGCTTCATGTTCATGGTCTATATCCCCTTTCAGTAATAGTAAAAAGCTGGGACCATTGTCCCAGCTCCCCAGCGCGAAGTCAATGGTGCGAGCGTTACTCAGTGATCTCGATGCCCATTATTCCGTCGCTCGTATTCACTCGTTTTCACAAAACCCTTGGTTTTGTGTCCGGTCGCCTGAGGCGACCTCAATCTGACACGGGGAAAACCTTCCGCTTTTCCCCGACCCCCCTTTGTGGAACATGGGAATCTTAGTCTACGACTTCGATCCCCATGTTCCTCGCGGTGCCGGCGATGATGCGCTCGGCGGCATCGAGGTTCTCGGTGTTCAGGTCAACCATCTTGCGCTCAGCGATTTTCCGCACCTCGGCACGGCTCACCTTGCCCACCTTTGTCTTGTGCGGCTCGGCTGATCCTTTCTCGATGCCGGCAGCTTTCTTGAGCAGGGCCGAGGCCGGTGGCGTCTTGAGCTTGAAGCTAAAGCTGCGGTCAACGTACACGGTGATCTCGGCGGGGATGATATCCCCAGACATTTCCTTGGTCGCCTCATTGAACTCCTGGCAGAACTTCGCGATGTTCACCCCGTGCTGGCCTAGCGCCGGCCCGATCGGCGGAGCTGGATTAGCCGCCCCCGCGGGGATCTGTAGCTTGAGCACGGTCTTAATGGCCTTCGCCATAGCGGTCAGATTTTCTGCACCTGGAGCGAGTCGAGTTCCACGAGCGTATCACGGCCGAAGATGGGCACGAGCACCTTGATCTTCCCGTGCTCCTCGTCCACCTCCGAAACCCTACCCTCCTGATCCTTGAAGGGGCCATCCGTGATTTTCACGGTTTCGTTCGGCTTGAGATCCACCTTGAACGTTGGCTCTTTCTCGCCCATGCGCGAGAGCAACCCGCCTACCTCCTCCTGGGAGAGCGGCGTCGGGGTGGAGGTATCCGATCCCACGAAGCCGGTCACGCGGGGTGTGTTCCGCACCACCGCCCATGAATCGTGGTCGAGGATCATGTCCACGAGCACGTAGCCCGGATAGATTTTCTCTTCAATCGTCTGTCGCTTCCCGTTCTTAATGCGGATCTTGATCTCCTTCGGCACCACCACGTTAAAAATCTTGTCGGTCATGAGGAGCGATTCCACGCGTTGCTTCAGGTACCGCTCGACGGCGTCTTCGTAACCTGAGTACGTGTGGATCGCGTACCAGTGGCGAGCCTGTGTAGCAACCGATTGTGATTTGCGGGCAGGCATAACGAAAAAACTAGAGCACCACCGTCTTCAGGATTTGGGAGAACATGTAGTCGAGGATACCCAGGAACACCGCCACACTCAAGGAAAACCCTATCACGAAGAGCGTGTAGCGCGTGGTCTCCTGCTTCGTGGGCCAGTTCACCCGCTTGAGCTCCTGCTTTGATTCCTGTATGAATAGTTTTACCTTTTCAACCATGGTGCTCCCTACCAATACCAGAGGTGGTCCGATTAATCAAGCGTCGCTACACATCGAGATGCTTCACCGCCGTGGCGTGTGCCTGAATGAAATGCTTCCGCGGCTCGACCACTTCACCCATGAGGACATCGAAGAGGTGGTTCGCCTGCACCGCATCGTTAACCACCACCTGCCTGAGCGTCCGGTGCGCCGGATCCATGGTGGTCTCCCAAAGCTGTGACGGGTTCATCTCGCCCAAACCCTTGTACCGCTGGACGGTTGCACCGCTCCCGAGCGCCTTCATGGTGCGATCTCTATCTGCATCGCTCCACATGTACCGCACCTCTTTCCCACGCTGGACACGGTAGAGCGGCGGCTGGGCGATGTAGAGGTACCCATCCTCAATGAGCTTGGGGAAGTAGCGGTAGAAGAGGGTGAGGAGGAGCGTGCGGATGTGCGCGCCGTCCACATCGGCATCGGTCATGAGGATAATCTTGTGGTAGCGGAGCTTCGTGAGATCAAACTGATCTGAAATGGCCGTACCTAGAGCCACGACGAGCGACCGGATTTCCTTATTGAGGAGCATTTTGTCCATGCGAGCCTTCTCGACATTGAGAATCTTGCCCCGCAGCGGCAGAATTGCCTGGGTCCGGCGATCCCGCCCCTGCTTGCACGATCCGCCAGCCGAATCCCCTTCGACGATGAAAAGCTCCCCCTCCTCCGGGTTCCTCGTGCTGCAATCGGCAAGCTTGCCCGGCAGCGTGAGCCCCTCGAGTGCGCCCTTGCGCAGCACGGTATCCTTCGCGGCTTTGGCAGCTTTCCGCGCCTTGGCAGCAAGAAGATTTTTCTCGATGATACGGCGCGCGTCCACCGTGCGGCGCTCGAGATACTCCTTCAGGGCTTCGGCAACTACCACTTCCACCCCGGTTCGCGCCTCTGGGTTTCCCAAACGCGCTTTCGTCTGTCCCTCAAACTGCGGCTCACGGAGCTTTATAGAAACTGCCGCAATGAGACCTTCGCGGATGTCATCACCGGTGAGGTTTTCATCAGATTCTTTCAGGTATCCCTCGCGGCGAGCGTAATCATTGAGCGTCCTGGTGAGCGCGGAGCGGAATCCGGTAAGGTGCATCCCGCCATCCGGAGTGTAAATGTTGTTGGCGAAGCTCAGCTCTTCGACTTCGACCTCGCCCGTGTACGCAAAGGTCGCTTCGACGTCAATCCCTTCGGCTTCCCGGTGCACGTAGAACGGATTTTCGTGGAGCAGTGGCGTATCTCCCACCAGATACCAGATGAACGACTGGAGCCCCCCCTCGAAGTAGAAGCCGTAGCGGGATGGTACGTCGCCCCGCTCATCGACCAGCTCAATGCGGACACCCTTCGTCAGGTAGGCCTGCTGCCGCAGGTGGTCCAAAATCTTCCTCTGATCAAATTCAATCTTTGAAAATATCTGTGGATCCGGATCGTAGGTCACCGTGGTACCGGTCATGGCACATTTCCCCATTTCCTTCACCTTGTGCTTCGGCACCCCGCGCTCGTACTCCTGGACGTACCGTTTGCCTCCACGGCACACCTCGGCTTTCATCCACTTCGAGAGCGCACAGACCACGGAGACGCCGACGCCGTGGAGGCCACCGGAGACCTTGTACGATTCCCCACCAAACTTGCCGCCGGCGTGGAGCGTGGTCATCACGGTCTCCAGTGCTGATTTCTTCGTCTGGGGATGAATATCCACCGGGATCCCACGCCCGTCATCTGTCACGGCAACTCGGTTGCCACTGAAGAGCTCGACGGTGATGTTCCGGGCATGGCCCGCCATAGCTTCATCGATAGAGTTATCCACAACTTCCCAGATGAGGTGGTGGAGGCCATCGACGCCGGTCGAACCGATGTACATACCGGGACGCTTCCGGACCGGCTCGAGGCCTTCGAGTACGTAGATATCTTTAGCCTCGTACGATACCGACAGCGGTGTACGTTTTTCAGTTTCACGCTTCCTTGCCATAGACTAAAAATCCCGTTCCGGGTACCTCATATGTTACTCGATTATGGGCTTTAAAACAAGGCCTGGAGCAGTCCGGAACCTACGCTAGGACTCACGTTTTGCTCTCCGCCGCTTCCGGAGATGGCGAAGCAATAGGAAACCTATCCCGATGCTGAAGAGACCGACTACCACATTGCCGATGGTGGAGAGCCGATCTGCGTACACAATGTACGCTCCACCCACCGACCAGCCCACAAACCCCATGAGGAGGGCGCGGACCAGGTTCCCCAGAAACGATGTCACGAGAAAACTCTTCAGGGGATAGCGGATAAGGCCACACACGGCGGAGACCAGAAAGTTTGGAACGACCGGGAGGGCACGCAAACCAAAAACGATGAGCTCATCGGTGCGCCCCCTGCTGAAGCGGACGGTGAATTGCTCAACCCGGATCCATGAGACGCCGAGGCGAGATCCCCAGCGGCGGACGAGCGGCTCACCGCCCACGAGCGCAAGCGAATAGACAAAGAGCTGGCCGATCGTGAGGCCGAGCGTTGCGGGGAGCAGCAGGCGAAAAATGGCATGGGAGAGGAACTGCCCAACCGTGTCGTACGATTGCAGCAAGAAAAAACCGGTGGCCAGGAGCGCCAGCGAGGAAGGAATGGGTGCGATCGTTTCCTCAACGAGCGAGAGGACGAATACCCCCAGCGCTCCGTACTGTTCAACCAGCGGCGTAACCTGAAGTATCAGTTGGTGCACCATGGGTTCTGTTCCTGTCGTGGCGAACGGCCTGCCAAGCGTAGCGGTTAGTGAAAGATGCTAGAGCTATAGTAGATCGAGCAGTTATTGCTTTTATGTACATGGCCAAAGTATACCAAAAACCATCCCAATATGGGGGCAGCTTCAGGTTCAGCCCCCCCAACGGGAGTCGAACTTCTACCTGCGGCAGGGAGAATCGTTTCGGCGCTGATTTGCCCGCTGGAATCTCTTGTACCGCCACCGGGATTTGAACCCGGGTTCCATGGCTGAGAACCATGTGTCC
>CAYJQO010000029.1:0-6678 GCA_964372445.1 uncultured Candidatus Saccharibacteria bacterium | reverse complement strand
CCAGGAGGGGAATCGAACCACTCCGTCGGTGGTCGCCATTAGCAAATCGGACGAACGCCTGGTAGGGCTCCTGGCGAAGCGCCAGGCGGTTGTCAACCCAAAGCACACCATTTTCTCTGTGAAGCGGCTCATCGGCCGTAAGATCGATGACCAGGAGGTGCGGCGTGATAAGGGGTGGCTCTCCTACGATATCCAGGGTACGCCGCAGAGCGGCCTCGAGATCAAGATGGGTGAACGGTGGTACAAGCCGGAGGAGCTCTCGGCCATGGTGCTCCAGAAGCTAAAGCTGGACGCGGAGGCAAAGCTCGGCGAGACCATCGGAGAAGCGGTCATCACCGTCCCGGCGTACTTCGATGACAGCCAGCGGCAGGCCACCAAAAACGCGGGTGAGATCGCCGGGTTCAAGGTCAGGCGTATCCTGAACGAGCCCACCGCAGCCGCCCTCGCGTACGGGCTGAACCGTAAGAAGAGCGAGAAGATCGTTGTCTATGACTTCGGTGGGGGGACGTTCGATATCTCCATCCTTGAGGTTGGCGATGATACCGTAGAGGTGAAGGCGACGGGGGGAGACACCCACCTCGGCGGCGATGATCTCGACAAGCGGATCATCGAACACCTCGTTGACGAGTACCGGAAGCGCGAAGGTATTGACGTGTCTAAAGATCCGCTCGCCCTGCAGCGGCTGAAGGAGGCCACCGAGCGGGCGAAGCATGAGCTCTCAACGGCGGTGGAAGCCGAGATTAACCTACCGTACATTACCTCGGACCAGAGCGGCCCGAAGCACTTTCTCATGAAGCTTACCCGTGCCAAGCTTGAGTCTCTGGTGAGGGACTACATTGACCGTTCCATCGACCTGGTCCGCGAGGCGGTTACGGCGCCGCCGCCCAAGGGAGCTGGCATGCAGCTCGGTGAGGTTGACGAGGTGGTGCTCGTCGGAGGCCAGACACGTATGCCGGCAATTCAAGATGCGGTGCGGCAGCTCTTCGGCAAAGAGCCGCACAAGGGAATCAACCCAGATGAGGTGGTTGCCATTGGGGCTGCGGTTCAGGCGGGCATCCTCCAGGGGGACGTGAAGGACATTCTCCTCCTCGACGTGACGCCGCTCACCTTGAGCATCGAGACCCTCGGCGGCGTTGCCACGCCCATGATCCAGAAGAACACCACGATCCCCACGTCAAAGTCGCAGGTGTTCTCGACCGCGGCTGACAGCCAGACGTCAGTTGAGGTCCACGTGGGTCAGGGTGAGCGCCCGATGATGGCCGACAACAAGACTCTCGCTCGCTTCATCCTAGATGGCATCCCGCCGGCGCCACGGGGTGTTCCCCAGGTTGAGGTTTCATTCGATATCGATGCGAACGGTATCCTCCAGGTGAAGGCAGTGGACAAGGCAAGTGGCAAATCGCAGTCGGTTCGCATAGAGGCGACGACAAGCCTGGCCAAGGACGAGGTTGAAAAGCTTAAACGCGAAGCTGCCGAGCACGCCGCAGAGGATCAGCGCAAGCGTGATCTCGTCGAGGCGAAGAACCAGGCCGAGTCACTCTCGTACCTAGCTGAGAAAACCTTGCGTGAATCGAGTGGCAAGGTACCACAGGACCTCGCCGACGCCATTCACCGGAACATTGCACGGTTGAAGGAAATCAAGGAGGGGGAGGACGCTGAGGCGATCAAGGTCGCAACACAAGAGCTCTCTGCGCAGCTCCAGAAAGTCGGCGAGAGCCTCTACAAAAAACCGGATGGCCCTTCCCCTCCCGCCTCAGGTAGCTAGCCAATCGAGAGACCCCGAGATCGATCTGAGTCTCTGGAAAATCGTGGTGCTCGCGGTCCTTGGCGGTGCCGCGGCCGTCGTTGCCGCGTACGCGTTCAAAGAATTTTTGGCAACCGGGCGCTACGGGTACCTGTGGGCCACCGCGGCTGCGGCCGTGGCGTTCGCAGTGCTCGTGGTACTCCACGCCCTCTTCATCAAGAGCGCACGCCGAATGCGCCTGCTCGTCACCCTGGAGTGCCTGGCGCCGCTCGTGGTGTTCCGTAGCCACCTCATGCCAGACCTACCCTACCTGCTCCTCTTCGGGTCGGTGCTCCTCACCTACTTTACCGTGGGCGGTGCGGCGCGCGGGCATCGGATTCTCTCCAACAGCATCAAGGTCCACTTCTTTGAAATATCCCGGAGCGTTGTTCCGCGGGTCGCCACCGGCGTGGCCTGTTTCCTGAGCATCACCTTCTACCTGAGCTACTTCTCCTGGGGGTTGCTCAGCCGCGATGTCGGCATATCGCTGCTCTCCGGGTTCCTCCGATCTACGGAGAGCGTCCTGCAGATCTGGTACCCCAAAGCAACGCTCGCGGGGTCCGTTCAGGAGGTGCTGGAATCGCTCGTAGAGGGTGAGCTCACCCGGCGCCAGGAACGCATCGTGGACGCATCAGGTTCGCAGGGGCCGGTTGCGTTTGGCATGCTGCCGGATGATGCGAAGGCGAAAATCGTTGCCCAAGGGGTCATCCGTACCGCGGGTGCCCTCGAGAAAACTGTCGGTCCGCTGCCGCTCCATGAACCGCTCGTCTCGGTGCTCTACCAGCTGCTCGATCGCACGCTTGGCAACCGGGAGGGCGCCATCCGCCTCGAGGTGGGTGCCGCTGCGACGCTCCTGCTCTTCGGTTTCATCCGCGGGATCGCGTCACTCTTCGCGTGGCTCGTCGAGCTCATCGCCTTCCTCGTTTTCAAGCTCCTCGTCGCGGTAAACTTCGCCTACCTTACCTTGGAGAGTCGCAGCCGAGAGTTCATACTCCTCTCCTAGCACCGGGTTGGTACCGCCATGGCCAGAGACTACTACAAGATACTGGGGATCTCACGCGGCGCTTCTGCTGAAGAAGTGAAGAAGGCGTACCGCCACCTTGCCCACCAGCACCACCCGGATAAGGCAGGCGGTAACGATGCGAAGTTTAAGGAGATCAACGAGGCGTACCAGGTGCTCTCAAACAGTGAGAAGCGGGCCCAGTATGATCGTTTCGGCCAGGTGTTCGATGGGTCATCGCCGAGCTGGGGGAACACTGGCTTCGGTGATGGGTTCCGCTGGAACGTGAACCTCGGTGAGGACATGGGCGACTTTGGCGACATATTCGAATCTATGTTTGAACAGTTTGGCGGGAAGCGGCGGCAAACGTACACCCAAGGATCGGACATTGAGGTGGCACAGGAGATCACACTCGAAGAGGCGTTTGCCGGGGTTGTTCGCACCCTTCACCTCCGGACACAGGTTCCGTGTGCGACCTGCCATGCCCTGGGTTACGACAAAGCGAAGGGCATGAAGGCCTGCGCGACGTGCAACGGCCGTGGCGAGGTGCGCATCGAACGGAAAACCTTCTTTGGCAACTTCTCCCAGGTGCAAGCCTGCGGCGCATGCCAGGGCCGGGGAGAGGTTCCCCAGAAGCCGTGTGGCACGTGCCACGGCAGTGGACGGGTAGCGGGGGTGCGGGAGGTGCCCGTGGCCTTTGCGCCCGGGATTGAGGATGGCCAGGTGATCAAGGTGACGGGAGCCGGCGAGGCAGGAGAGCGTGGCGGCCAGGGGGGCGACCTGTACGTCATCGTGAAGGTTCGGCCGCACCAGGCGTTCGAGCGCAAGAAGGATGACCTCTACACCGTCCAGGACCTACGGCTAACCGATGCATTGCTTGGCAAGCAGGTCAACGTGAAGGGCATCGATGGGGAACAGATCGAAGTGGTGATACCCAGTGGCTACAACCTGCGCGAGCCACTCCGCATACCGCGCCATGGCATGCCGAAGTTCGGGGGCATGGCGGGGGCGTTCAGCCGGGGCGACCTCATTATTGCTTTCAACGTGAAGCTACCTGGCAAGCTCTCCAGCCGCGCGAAGAAGCTCCTCGAGGAGCTCGGCGGTGAATTATAGGGGACTTGACGCCGGCTGTCGTCGTGCTAGCATGGTGGGACGATCCGTAGACAGCGGGCGCCCCAGGTACCTGGGGCATAAGACCCGTCGAGGACACGGCACCCCAGGATGGGGATGCCACTCGAACTGCGGATCAGCCGCAGATTTTTTATGCCAAAGACTAGGTTACAGAAAGAGGGAGCGGTTGCACAGGGCGTGCGCGATGTACAGGTGAGCCAATCGCTCGTCCTGGTTGATTTCACCGGAGTACCGGTCGACGAGTTCAACGTGCTGCGCCGTGCGGTGCGGGCAGCTGGTGGTGCGGTTCGGGTCATGAAGAAACGGCTCCTGCAGATCGTGTTCGGTGAAGCAGGATTCGATTTCGATCGAGATCAGGTAGCCGGCCAGGTGGCGGTCATGTTCTCTCCGAAGGAGCTGGTGGAAGCCGCACACGTTGCCTACCAGTTCGTGAAGCGGAAGGGGATAGCAAAAATTCTTGGTGGATTTGATGTCCACGAGAAGCGGTTCATTGCCGCAGACGAGGTGGTACGGTACGGAGCGCTACCGGGCCGCACCGAGCTGCTCACAGAGCTTGCGGTGATGCTCACGATACCCATGAAGAAGCTACTCATCGTCCTGAGCAAAGCCGAAGGACAAAAAGGTCGTAGGGAGTAGGATCAGCCATGGAAAAGTTCAACGACATTGTATCAAAAATAGAGTCGCTCTCCGTGATCGAGCTCTCAGAGCTCGTGAAGACGCTCGAAGAGAAGTTCGGCGTCTCGGCCTCGGCGATGGTTGCCGCGGCGCCTGCCGGAGGTGGCGCCTCTGGCGTGGTGGAAGAGAAAACGGCCTGGAGCGTGGTGATCAAGGCGGGCGGTGACCAGAAGATCAACGTGATCAAAGTGGTGAAGGAGGTAACCGGCGTGGGCCTGAAGGAGGCCAAGGACCTGGTGGAGGGCGCCCCGAAGGTGCTCAAGGAAGGGTTGAAGCAGGAGGACGCCGAGGAAATCAAGAAACGGCTCGAGGCCGTGGGTGCCACAGCAGAGCTGCAGTAGAGCGTGATAGATTGTGAGAGCGTGGCGCCGTTGCAAGCGGTGCCACGCCGGTATAGGGTGATCTCGGGGTAAACGCGCCCTTAGCTCAGTGGTAGAGCTGTGGTTCACACCTGCCCGACTTTGACTGGACGGCTAGCTCAGTTGGTTAGAGCGCTGCGTTCACATCGCAGAGGTCACAGGTTCGAGTCCTGTGCCGTCCACAACTTGTCAAAGCCCAGTCAGGCGGGTCCGTGGTCGTAGGTTCGGTCCCTACAGGGCACACCAAATTTGACTCGCCATAGAATCTGAATTTGAGAAAAATAGTTTTGGAGCGGAGACTTGCAAAAGTTTCCATTTTTAGTTTGACAAGGAATGACTTCGGTGATACCGTTTCCTGTAGCAATTGTGCCTAAACAACTGAATAGGAGAATGATTATGACCGACGTACATCAGAAAATTCAAAAGATTCTTGAGCTGAAAGCTCAAGCGGGCGATGCCCAGGTCAAGGTGCAGAACCTTTCTGCGCAGGTGAATGAGGAGATGCAGCAACTCCGCGCCTGCATCAAGTTGGGTGAGACGACCGGAGACAGAATCAGGGACTTCGTGATTGCGCGCTACGGTTTTTTAAATGAGCCGCTCGAAACGGTTTACCGTAACCTCGAAGCGCGTATCGGGCAACACGTCGGCGAGCTCGTCCTCATGGTGGTTAAGGAGGAAAACTTTCACGGTTGTGCCGGATTCGGATACAGGCCGAAGGACGAGGATTACGTCGTCGATGAGCACCGCTACCTCGGGGTGCTCAAGCTTGGCTCGCTGGTGCTGAATCCTGCCGATGGGAAGTGCGAATTTCCGACCGGCAATTATGTTGGATGCTACGATGCATTGCATGAAAACGTGGAACTTGTCGAAGGGAACATCACCTCACACTACTTTCGGGACTTCGGTTTCAATCTCAACAAGCCGCTTGAGTGTAGGAACCCCATGGCTCGTTTTCAGAGGGAGCTTGACCTCGAGCTTGAAGTAAAGGTCGGAGACGCCGAAGTCATCGCGTGGTTCGAGAAACAAGACGGGTGCCACCTCGTTGTTTTCCAAAAGGCGGCGCAACTCCTCGGTCGGCCAGTGGCTGAATCCCCGAAACTTGTGGCAGAATTTCAGCAGCGGCGTGAAGCGGTTGGGAATCGCCTTACCAAACTCGTCCGAGAGCGCGACCAACTCAAAGAGAAGATTGCGCGCATATTCGGAGCAGTGGAAAGAGGCGTCTCCTCGCCTGACGGGGTGAGCGTCACCGTCTGCGAAACCGAGGACGATGCGCGCGTCATCTCGATGGGACCGCGGCAGAGGCTCGAGGAGGTCGAGGCCGAGATCAAGAGGCAACTTAAGGTTGCTCTCGAGCTTGGTGTGGCCAATGTTCAGCTCCTTTCGATCCAGCAACTGTGTCAGGAATACGAAGTCCAGGTGTCGTAGCTCTGACACAAAACAATCTCGATGGGGCGTCGCAACAGAAATGTGCGATGCCCCTTTTCTTTTGCAAATTGCCTTCGTACTGTTTTTTTGATACATTTTACCCTCCTTCGCAGAAAGCCACGGGTGTAAACCCGTGGATGAATGCGAGGTGGGTACCCTCCGTAGCCTTGGCGAAGGAGGGTACGCTTCGGAGGGTTCCGCCCGACGAAGCGTGTGGAGAGGTGCCACGGCCGTAAGGCCGTGGGGCTCCACTTACGCCGTTTCTCTTTTCTCGAGTCGAAGGGATAGGCCGCCCTTATCGATGT
>CAYJQO010000028.1:0-7940 GCA_964372445.1 uncultured Candidatus Saccharibacteria bacterium | reverse complement strand
CCGTTGCGGAGGCGTTTGTCCCATCCAAGTCCTTAAATTTTGTGCCGCTTATGACGGCGTTCTGGGTGTTATTCACGATACAACTCATTGCTTCGCCTGGGTTAAGCGTGAATCCAAACGGTCTCGCGATAGAACCGGACGGGTTGTTTTCCCCGCTGCCGTTACAGGCGATTGTCTGCGATCCGGTCCAATCCAAAGGAGAAAGAATAGTTTCGGAAAGCGAGTAGAGACCGGAAAGAAGATCGCTCAAATCCCAAACGCCACCCGGAGTAAAAGTATGCGAAGCTGGAATATTTACTTGCAGGGGACCAGTCAAATCAAATTGGAACTCGCCCTCATCCGGGTCCGATATTTTCTCCAAACTGAATGACGCGCGCTTGGTGTTGGTGAAGGTGCAGGTCACGGTCTCGCCTGCGCTTAAATCGATGGCGCCAGTGGGACTGCCATCATCGCAAACGGCGCTCGTTAAATCCCAATTGGCCGGCACGGTTTCGCTCACCGAATAAACGCCCGGTCCAAGAAATCCGCTGTCATTGGGAATCGCGGCATCGGTTAAATCAAATGGAGCTCCGTAATTTGAATTAAAAGTAAAGTTTTCCTGATCGCCGGACGGAAGAGTAATTTTATCAATAATTATTTCTCCTTTCTTGGTATTCGTGAAGGTGCAGGTGACGGTTTCTCCTGCGCTTAAATCGATGGAAGTGGGATCACTGCCGTCATCGCAAATTGCCGATGTTAACCTCCAGCCGGTTGGCACGGATTCGCTAACGAAATATGTTCCAACCGGAACACTTAAAACTGTTTTTGTATTAGAAAGCGCATTAGTATTGTCGCCGTCATCATCAAGGGAAAATGCGGTATTACTCGGGACATTGCTCGTAAAATCAAAATCCTGGGGATCATCTGGAATCGCATCCTTAATGACCGTGATGGAACCGAGCTTGGTGTTGGTAAGTAAACAATTAACAGTTTGACCGGCTACGACAACAACATTTTGACAGGTATCACCAGTTTTGTCCCATCCTGCCGGTACGGTTTCAGTAACGGAATAAGTTCCAGCTGTCACCGTGTAATCTTTATCCAATATATCAGTAACAGTACCCGCGCCCCCGCCGGTGATTGTTCCTGTTCCACTTGCGCTAATAGTAAACACTGTTGAATCTGCGGCTGGATTAGTGGTTTTTTGAACAATTAAATGTCCAGGCAAAGCGGGTGCAACTTTAAGAGCAATTTGCTGCGCCACCCACTTATCATTGTTGCCAATATTACTTGTCTGGGAACTTTTTGTACCAGTCACGCCAGCGACTGCTTTCGGATAGTCATCTGCAGATGTGGCTGGCTTGCCAGTATTCGCGAGATCATAACGTTCAGAAGCTCCAGTAACCGTAGCGAATGTGTCAGTACTCTCCTCCGCGAAAAATACAACTATAAGATCATTAGCTTGAGTTGTCGTTATTGAAGGAGCTATCGGGGTATCAGTATTACCAAAATCTCCAGCATCAGTATCAATGGGACTAGATGTATCAACTCCGGTATAGCGAAGGATTCCACCTGCGGCCTGTTTAGATGGTGAAAGAGTCCAGGTGTAGTTTGCGCCCTCCGAGCTTCCGGCTACTTTACGATAAGTGGCGAGCCCAACTTTATTAGTACTGTCTGTTCTTCTGATTAGAGTCCATCCGGCTGGAGGAGTAATAGTCACATCACTACCTTTATTAACAGCGATACCGGCAATTAAGAAATCTCCCGCTACCGTTGAAGCGGGTTTATTAATGACGATTGTAGAAGCTCCACTTGATGAATTAGCAGTCGATTCAACTGAAACAAAATTAATCGCCGCCAAAACAGAAACCGGTCCGAACATCACTAATGACAAAACCACAGCCAGTACAATGCCCGCCGCAAAAAACCGAAAAAACAAAACTCTCTGCTTCTTTGCGCATCTTCGCGGAGTTCCGGCGAAACTCCTTGAAAATAGCCCCAAGTAATGTCTTTTATGTATCTTTTTCGCCATAACGGCGGTATTGATATTTTACTATATTAGCAATAGCATAGTCTGGCTTACAAGCTATTGTCAAGATCCCAACCTTCCGGAGGGCGGCACTGCGTGCCGGTGGGCAGGGAATCCCCTCCTGGCCTCAATAACAAAGGCGCCCTACGCGGGCGCTTTTGTCTTTAGTTTTTCCTTACCGTCACTTTAGGCCGGTATTTTTTCGGAGCAATTATCCTGTCCTCACTCGGCGCTTTGTATGAGGGGCCGAGCACTATGCGCCACTTCTTGTGAGAAGGGCACGAGGAATTCTCACACCGATCAGGACTCCCAGAGGTTCTCGACCACTCGCAATCAGTGCAGTGCAAGGAAGCGCCAATTCGCCCAGGGGCACTACTGCGCCAGTGTCTTCCCACGTACCAGCGCAGAAGCCCAACCACCGCAACGAATTCCTTCTTAAGATCGCTACCCAACGAATTGGCGGTTACATTTTTCTCCGCGTACTCGAGCACGCTTTCGCGTATATTGTCCTCGACTTCAATGCGCTTCACGCCTCCTAGTTTTTTGAGTAACTGCGTTACCCTCTTCTGCAGTGGTGCGGGCAAATTTACAACCTTCTGTTTTTCCTCCGCATAATAGATAATGCTTTTCTGCACCTCGTCTTCAATTCGGATGATTTTCATTGCGTTTCTCCTCTATTTCTGGTATTACTTAATTAGCTGGCTATACTGTAGCAAGCCTGCGACGAAATGCAAAAAAACGCCCGGGTGGTGAAACTAGGCAGACACGCAACACTTAAGATGTTGTGAGCGAAAGCTCGTGTCGGTTCGACCCCGACCCCGGGCACCACGTTGGAAAAGTCAATGCCTCGTCCCGCCACAGGCGGGGCGAGGCAAGCTCTGCAAATTTACATTTTCCCAACTGGCGGAGGGGGTGAGATTCGAACTCACGATACCGTTGCCGGTATAACAGTTTTCAAGACTGTCCCTTTCAACCGCTCAGGCACCCCTCCCACGAGCGAACCTACTCTACCGCAGGATCGGTTGGAAGTGAAGCTCCACGGGCTCACGCCCGTGGCATCTTTCCGTTTGTGGTTCCGTGGAGCGGAAACCCCGCACCAAAAGCCTCGGGCTTTAGCCATGCATCCCCGAACGTATGGTTCGACGCAGCTCAGGGTTCGACTGAGGCGGTTCGACCGCGAAGAGGCCGCTCGGCACCGTGGGCGGCTGGGTGTCGGTGACGGTGATCGGCCTGCCGACCGTCACGGTAGAGATTTTGCGGCCTGTAAAAATGGATCCCGAACACCCAGCGGTGGTGTCGGAAAATCGCTCGTGCCGAAATATCCATTCCCGAGTTCCCATAAGATTACCCCTCCGTACCCAGAGTTTTTGGCAAGGGCAATAGCTTCGGTGACCGTACTGGTGGCTTCGAATACGACATAGTTCCACGCGGTCCCGGTTGGATTTGAGAGGTAGGGCACTTTCGCTACCGCATCGTACTTCCAGGTGGTGGGATTGGGTATCACGTAATCCTTCCAGATCTTCCATCCTGGAACTTCCACGCCCGTCACTTTTGTCGGCGCTACACTCCATTGTACACGCGGTTCAGAAATGATCGGGGAGCCACCCTTCCACACGTAGCCCCCTCCCAACGCTACGCCAAGGCCAAATTTACTTTTCGGGATCCCCGCATTGACGAACCGTTTCCCTTTTTCTTCCACGGTGGTCATGGGAACGCCGTAGATATCCACATCGCCTGTCGCACCGTACACTGCGTTATTGTGCCAACTCTTCCCGAACCACGTGCCAAACATGTCATACGACATAAGGTTGATCTGATCAAAAAGACCAGACACCGAAGCCCAGTACAATTGATTTCTATATACTGCGGCGGTGAGGGTAAGCGGCTTTGTAGCGTCGTAGTAGGCATTTTGTTTATTCATCTCCGCTCGTAGTGCGGTTAAAAACGCTGTCATATCCGCTTCGTTAAACACGGCCTCAATATCAATATCGAACCCGTCGTATCGCTCTGTTTTGAGAACATTCATTAACGTGGCTACGAAGTTCGCTCGGTTGGTAGCATTGATGGCGCTAGAAAATGTTAAATTCCCCGCGCCTCCTAGAGAAAGGATGACGGGTTTCCCTTTTGAGTGCACCCAATCATTGAACGGCCCTCGACGAGATGAGACAAGGTTGTTCCAGGTAAGCGTGCCGTTTGCATTGACGACGGGCGCAAAAATCAAAACATGGGTTAACGCCGAAAGATCAACATCTTGGTATGGCATATGCCCATAGTTTCCATCGGTGCCAGGCCCCATGTTTAAATTCCATGACGCGATGTACCCTGACATCCAAAATCCACTCGGCGTAGCTGCTGGTGCCGGCGTGGTTGCGGCAACCGTTGCGGACCGCGCTGACTCATTCCCTGCGGCATCGTAGGCGCTCACCTGGTAGGGGTAGCTGGTCGCCGGGGCGAGCCCGCGGTCCTGGTAGGAGGTGGTCGTGCGGTCGGCCACCTTAGTGCCGTTCCGGTACACGCGGTAGCCGGCGACGCCGACATTATCCGCGGACGCATTCCAGGTAAGGTCGACTTGAGAGGCTGAGGCGGCGACCGCGATGAGGCCGCTCGGCACCGTGGGCGGCTGGGTGTCGGTGACGGTTGGCGGGGTGGTCCCAGTAGGGGGCGGGGGCGGAGGGGGCGCGGCGCCGGCCACGGTGAAGCTCGCGATGGCTTCCTTCGTCAACCCCGACTGCACCACCACGGCGCGGATCTGGTGACCCGCCGCAGCACCCGTGTACCAACGGATGGCGGTACCGTTTGTTGCCGTGCCATAAAAATCCCATGGAGCCCCGAGCTCGTCCCGGATGAACGCGCCGTCAAGGTAGAAACTGACCTTCGTGATGCCGCTCTGCGGCGTGACGAAAACGTAGGCGTTGCTATTGGCCGGTACGGTGGCGCCGTGGAGCGGCTTGGGCGAGGAACGATCTGCAGACATGCTGTAGCGGAGAAGGTTCGACACCGTCACCCTGACCGATGCCGAGGTCGTTTCGTTGCCAGCGGCATCACGGGCCACCGCCGTGAGGGTATGGACGCCATCGGGCACGGTGGCCGTATCCCAGGCCGCCGTGTAGGAGGGCGCCGATGTATCCGTGGCGATCACCTTGCCATCAACCTTGAATGTCACGCTCGAGACGCCCACGTTGTCCGAGGCGCTGGCCGTGATGGTAACCGTGCCTGAAACCGTCCCGGCCCCAGGCGCGGTGAGTAGGACGGTGGGCCTCGTCGTATCGGCGACCGCCACGGTGACCGGTGCCGAGGTTCCAACGTTCCCTTGGGCATCGTAGGCCTTGGCCGAGAGCGTTTGAGAACCAGATAAGCCAGCGGTATTCCATGGTGTGCCCCACGGTGCCGCCGTGTCGGTCCCCAGGAGGGTCGTACCGCGGTAGAACTCCACCTTGGTCACGCCCACGGTGTCCGAGGCGCTGGCCGTGATGGTGACCGTGCCCGAGACCGTGGCGCCCGAGGCGGGCCTGGTGATCGAAACGGTTGGCGGGGTGCTATCAGCAGATGGCGGAGGGGGCGGGGGTGGAGGAGGCGGAGGAGGCAGAGGTGGCGGAGGGGACGCTGCCTTTGCGATGAACCGCAGGTTATCGAGGTAGAAGGTAGTCGAAGCGTTCTGGTAGATAGAGAAACTGACGTCGGTGAAGGACTTGCTCGCCGAGTTGAGCTCGGTGAGCGGGATCGCTTTAACGGTCCAGGTATCTGCCGGGAAGGTGGCCCGGACCTTCGGCAACATCACCTCCTGCTCGGTCCGGAGGGAGATCTCCACCGTGAGCGGGCTCCCCTGGGGTCGGATCGTAAAGTCAAGGCGACCGTAGCCAGTGGGGTCAATGGGGGTCGCGGTCCAGTACGCGCCGTTGCGAACGTGGAGCGCCCCCCACCCACGGTAGGAGCCCTTGAGGGCGGTCGAGCCGTCGTACACCTGCTCCGTGTTCGCGTAGTCGTTGGTGCCGCCGTAGGAGCGGGCGTTGGTCCAGGGGCTGGTGAGGGCGTTCTCGGTATAGATCGTGATGGTGCCGGGCGGGGGTGGCGCGAGCTCAGCGAGGTACGGCTCACGTCCCAGGCCCACGAGCACCCCTCGGAGTTCACGCGCCAGCGCCGCGAGCCAATCGCCGAGGCGCTGGAGGATCGCGGAGAGCTCGACCGCCGGGGACGCCCCGGGGGCATCAGCGGTCGGGACGCTCGTTTGCGCGCCCGCGGAAGGTACCGCGGTGAGGAGGACTACCGCAGCCACGAAGGCACCCACAATGATCCGGCGACCCGTCATACTCATACTCGACTAGGCTATGCTAGCTATCGCCATGGTAGCCGAGGAACGGCACGGCTGCAAGGGGGTACATAATGGCAACCCAATTCTGGACTCCAGGGACATTTTCACCATATTGGCCTCCGACCATTGTAGCATAAACTGGATTGGCGACCGCCTCTTGCCTGCAATTTCCTGTCTGGTGGGCTATTCTTAAAGTAGTTCGGACGCATTTCGCCGCCTGCGACGGCGAGGAAAACCCCCCGCAAAACGCGGCTCCGCCGCGCCGATGACAATTTTCAGCCAGAGGTTGATCTGCCTTTGGCACGACAAGTTTTTCTTTGGCGGCAAATTCTTTTACCGAGTCAGAAAACTCCACCAAGGTTTTTGAATTGAGATCACATTACCACTCGACGCGTCTATTTTCGCAGTGGTTTCAATACTAACTGGAATGAAAAATAACAGCTTTGAACTTCGGATTCCTTGCACTGTATAGACCGGTTTTTGTTCCTCGGTTTTTAACTCGGTTGTTGCTACCGAAGTAAGCCCCGCGGAAGTAATTGCGGTATTGTTTGCCTCATCAGGCATAATCTTAACTTCTTTCTGCTTCAAAAATACCTTGTTTTCTTTTACCTCAACAGATTCCTTGGTCGAAGCAGATACTTCTCTAAATGATATTTTTGTTTCGCCGGAACTGACTCTAGATTCTATCGCAACTTCCTTTGTCTGCGACACTCCAGTGGATTTAACGGAGACGGTAACACCAAAACCATCCTTAGAGGTAATTACAGCTTCTTTCTTGGTATTGTTATCTTTTATGGTAGTTTTACCACCTGATTCGAAAATAATTTCCTTGAAACCTTCTTTAGGAGCAATGATAATTTTTGATAAAATTTTCAAGCACTCCTTACCATCTGCACTCACGCTATAACCATCAGGGCATTCACCATTGACGGGAGTGGGAGGTGAAAAAGAAACTCCAACTTGATCTTTGGTACCCTCAAGAGGAGCAATCGGAACTTTAATGTCTAACTTTATACATGTCTTACCGTCATCACTTATGAGATGATTTTCCGGACACTCTCCATTGATGGGCGCAAGAAAAAAAGAAGTGCCAACAACATCTTTAGTTCCTTGGGAAGGAGCAATCGGAACTTTAGGTAAAATGGACAACTTCAGGCATTCCTTACCATCCCCACTTAACACGTAATCCTCCGGACAAATACCGTTAATGGGAGTGATCGCAACATTATCCCCGCCACTCGAATCTTTTGATCCTTCACTTGGAGCAATAGGGGTCTTTGGTAAAATAGATGGTTTTACACACTCTCCACCACTCTGACTTAAAATGTAGTCATCGGGGCAAACGCCATTCACGGGTATCACCTTGACATTATCTCCGGAACCCGTCGAAGAATCTTTAGTTTGAGCCAAAGAGAAAGCAGGAACAGTTAATACAATTAGCGAAATTAATAACCTAAAGTATAAAGTTTTTTTCATATGTTTATAGTAAACTTAGTTTTCGACTTTATGATTTAAAAAAATCTTTTCCCAAAATTAAAATGCAGTTCGAGCCGATCCTTCGATAAACTCAGGACAGGTTATTTTTATCAGGTTCTTCTTGTGGTGAGTTGGTCGAACCATGGC
>CAYJQO010000027.1:0-8221 GCA_964372445.1 uncultured Candidatus Saccharibacteria bacterium | reverse complement strand
GCCCGACGAAGCGTGTGGAGAGGTGCCACGGCCGTAAGGCCGTGGGGCTCCACTTGTTGGGACAAATAGAAAACCCCTAGCGAAGTTCCGCGAACGGAACTCCACTAGGGGCTAATGCTGGCCTCACCGAAAAAGCGAGGCGACTCTGCCGAGGAAACCCTACTGTGCCACCGGCTTGGGCGGAAGTGATCCGATCATGCCGCGGAGCTCGTTGATGGTGTACTCGCCTTCGACAGGCGTCGCTTCCCCCTTCTCGACTTTCGTCTTGATGTGGAAGTGATCATCGCGGAACTTCGCGGACACGAATGTGTACTTCGTGCCGTCCATGGCAGTGAACCAGGGCTGCTCGATTTCGCCGAACGAGGTTGTGTACATGGTGACGCCAGGTGCAACGGGAGCAGAGAACGTCTCCGGCCCTCCGGTTGTGTGCTCCAGCCGAGGTCCCTCTGTGAGGTAGTTGCTGAAGCTGTCGCGCTTGGCGGTCCGGTCAAGTTCGTCGAGCTTGATGTGACCCCAATCCATGCCGTAACCGCCGAACCCGCCGCCGATGATGAAGTTGGCGATCCCGAGATCCTCGAAGAAAGCGCCGAGGCTCTCCTCACGCGAGAGAGGTCTGTTGACTTCCTCTTCCTCGCGCTTGTACGCCTGTCTGCGATCCTCCGTCTCGCGTGCGAGCGTCTCGATGAGAGAACTCGTTGCGATTCGTCCGGCCTTCACTTCTTCCTCGAGCTCCCAACTGTCCACATCCACCCCCTTCTCGCGAAGATTCGTGATCATGGCGTTGAGCTCTTCAGCACTCGGTACAGACGCGAGCACTTCGTCACGAAGCGCCTGCAGCTTGTCGGCGCCGCCGACTTGCTCGGCGAGTTCGTCCAGATGACTCTTGTCGCTGTTGTGAACGTCACGCCGCGCTACCGTCCAGCACGCGCAGAGCGTGCCATGGCCGATGTGTTCGATCCGTTCGAGAATCTTCATGCCGCGCCACGATTGAATGAGCGCGTGGGGCATCACGAGGCCCCAAGTGGTTCCCTTCTGCTCGTCGGGAAAGATGAGGCCGACCCCCATCTGTGCGAACTCGCCTTCGCGATCCGCGCCGACGAATGGTACGACTTGCTTGCGCCGCCCATCCACGACTTTCTCGGATTGGGCACCGCGTGTTGCGATGACTAGGCTCATCGGTATTCCTCCTTTCAATGTGCTGTAATTTACCAAACCACCTTGGTTTGGTTTCAATCTATCCTATCATAAGATGTCTGTTACGTCAAGGGGCGACGCAAGCAAACAAAAAACAGAAATCCTTACAAATTTCTGCATCAAAAATTTATGGAATCATTCTTTCCTTTAATTGTTTGCGCACATTCATTTCGGAAAGCGAGGGTGGGGCGGGAATTCATTTTCCCCACACTCTTTTTTCTTCCCGCCCCGCACCAAAATCGATAGAATTGATTGTCGGAGTGGGGAGAATCGAACTCCCGCTACATGCACCCCATGCATGCGTACTGCCACTATACGACACTCCGATTTTTAGTGCGGGGCCATACATATGTACTACCACTATACGACACCCCGACCAAAAAACTTGAAAGCCTGGGCGCATCGATGCTATCGCATAACGTTGCGCCCGTCTCACGGTTCATAAGCAAAGCAGCTCACTTACTCACTCCCGCTCGACCCCCCATGCATGCCGTTGCCGGTACCCGCCGGACTGCCTGGCACAGGTCCAGGCGGACAGGTACTACGGCCCGCTAGCACTCCTCGTCTGATTTGAAGGTGGGGCTTGGCGATGGTGCCGCCCTCCGAGAGGGGACACCCCCCCTTGTGGTGCCAGTGTACCACAAGGTTCACCACAACGAGAAGGGCTAGGTTGGACGCCCAGAGCCACCAGTGTTCCCACCAGTTCAGCCCGGTGATGCGGTTTGCGTCGTACTCGACGAGCGGGTAGAGCAGGCGGTACAGGAAGTCGCCGCGGTGGCTCATGAGATCCATGGCAAGGTGGAGCGCGTAGGGAAGCACGAGCACAAAGTACCGTCGCTCGAAGAGGAGGAAGAGCCCTGCGACGATGGCGAGACCGATGAGGCTATGGGTGAGCGAGTAGAGGCTCTTGAGCGTAGGGGGGAGGAGCGGCCACGTGGTGGTTGACCACAGCCGACCGTGCGCGAAGAGGAGGTAGAGGAAGGCGATGCCATTCGAGAGGAGGTCTGGCGCGGCGCCCGTGAGCGCCGCCCACCACAGGAGCGGTTTTTTCCGAACCACCGTGGCGCCCCAGAGAGCGTGGGAGATAATGTCCATTGGACAGAAGCAACCCTTTTAGTGTACCTTACCGATAGCTACCTTTCTAACCATCATTGACGAAAAAAAGACAAATCATATGTCAACAGGATCAGAGAACCGGGCATCGGATAAAGATGAGAGCAGTAACCCAAGCGTTGAGCAGCGGTTGTCAAAACCTCAACCCCCACTGGTGGGGGGGGGAAGGGGACGAGGGGCAAGGTGAGCGAGCCGATGCTTCTCACAGCCGCCCGTTCAACGCGTGGATCGAACCAATCGGTTCCCAGCAGGGAAACTGTATTAGCGGAGACTAAGTATATTGCCCCATAGGGCAATAGGCCGCCCGCGAAACGCCTCATACAAACAAGAAGTGTGAGGCGTTTTATTATGCCTGTTGCCTGGTGAGCGTCCGGAGGCAGCGGGTGCACACGAGCGAGCGTTTCCCGGACACAAGGAGTCCGGTCCGCTGCAGGTTGGCCCGCTTCTTGCCGTACGCGGTTGGGTTGTAGTGGCCGCGGAGGAGCTTGCGGGTGCTGCCCCCCTGGTGTGACCGGCCGCATCGTTCACAGGCGCGCATGGTGAAGGAAACTATACAGGACAGACATTTCTCCTGCAAGAGATCAGGGCGACGCGGCGCATGGCGGTGGTGCGGTAGCTACCGCTACCCATGCTTCCAAAATCAACGAAAGCCCCAGAACAATTCCTGGGGCTTTCGCACGGCCGGGGGACAGGGCTACCCGAGCACCGTTTCCTTGTACGTTTTCTTCACGAAGTTGAATTCGTAGAAGCGGGCGGTCTCCGGAGATTCGCCGATCTGGAGGATGATGGTGCTCTTCGTGGGGCTCGTCTTGAAAACGACGCTGCCGGTTGCCGCGCCTCTCGGAGGAATCGAGTTGAACTGTCCGTTCACGAAGAGCGGTCGCTGATTCTCACCCTGGAGATCAATGAGCTCGAAGTAGTTCCCCGGGGTGATGGCGGCGTAGCTGGTGGCCTCGTTCGCGTACGCCTTGATATTCACCGTCACCATCCCATCGGCTGACATCGAGACGCTATCAACCGTGATGGTGATCTCGGTTTGCGGTTGGAGAATTGGGTTTGATTGGGTTTTGAAGATGATGGTTGCAGGGATCGTGAGATCGGTGCCAGAAGGGGGCGGTAGGGTAGCGGCCGGTGGGGGTGCGGCCGCTGGAGGTTCTGCGGGAGACGTCGTGGGCGTTGTGGTGCCACGCGCTTTCATGAATTCCACCTCGAGCTCGAGGTTCTTCATCTGCGTTCGGATCTCGCCGATGCGGTCGAACGTGAAGAAGAACCCGCCCAAGACCGCGATGGCGAGGATCAGCATCATGACGTAGACGGCTCGGTCGTTCTTCCCCATAGTTCCGAACCGTATTATAGCATTTTGCCAAATCCTCGGCTATGATGGGGGTGATGGGCGTGGGTATTATATTTCAGCTCCTCGTGTTGCTCTTCTCGGTGGTCATCCACGAGGTTTCCCACGGTGTGGTGGCCGAGCGGCTGGGTGATCCGACCGCGCGCCTCGCCGGGCGCCTCACGCTGAATCCGCTGAAACACCTCGATCCCTTCGGTTCGGTTATCCTGCCGATCATGATGGTGGTGCTCTTCCCCGGCGGGCCGGTGTTCGGGTGGGCAAAACCGGTCCCGTACAATCCGTACAACCTGCGCCGTCCCGAGCAGGACGGCGCCAAGATTGCCGTAGCAGGGCCCGCGAGCAACTTTGGGTTGGCCATCATCTTCGCGCTGATCTACCGCCTCCTGGTCGCGGTACCCTCCGCGGGCTCTCTCGGCATGGTCGCGGAGCTGGTCAGCGTTATTGTGGCGGTTAATATACTCCTCGGCGTATTCAACCTCGTACCCATCCCGCCCCTCGACGGCTCGAAGGTGCTCTTCGCGCTCCTCCCGCCGGGCGCGTTTGCGGTGCGGCGCTTCCTTGAGCAGTACGGCTTCTACCTCGTGCTCTTCTTCATATTCTTCGGCTTCTCATACCTCTTCCCGCTCATTGGCTCGCTCTTCCGCCTGCTCACCGGTGCCCCGCTTTATTGACAGCAGGAGCGAGATCCCGCTATACTGTGGTTCCGTAATTGCAGCGGCATGCCTACCGTTCGACAGCTGATGAAACAGGGGAGGACCACGGTGGCCCGAAAAGCCAAGACGCCGGCGCTCTCTTTTTATTTTAACTACCTGAAGAATCGGCCGGTGAGTTCGTCGTCGCCGTTCAAGCGCGGCGTGTGCCTGAAGGTGTTCACCACGACCCCGAAGAAGCCGAACTCGGCGCTCCGCAAGGTGGCGCGGGTCCGACTCACCAACGGCATGGAGGTGACCGCCTACATCCCCGGAGAGGGGCACAGCCTCCAGGAGCACTCGGTGGTGATGATCCGCGGCGGCCGCGTGAAGGACCTGCCGGGTGTCCGGTACCACATTGTGCGAGGCGTGCTCGATACCACCGGCGTCGAGGGGCGCAAGCAGCAACGCTCAAAGTACGGGGCGAAAACTCCCAAGGCGTAACCTATGCGGAAGCGGAGCTACTACAAGCGGCGGACCCACAGACCTGATTTCACCCACAGCCGGGTAGACATGGGGCGCTTTGTGAACTACCTCATGACGGCAGGGCGGAAAACAGCCGCCGAGTCGGTGTTCTACGATGCCCTGGGAGAAATCCATAAGCTCTCAAAAGAGGATCCGGTGAAGGTATTCGAGCAGGCGCTCGCGAATGCGACGCCGATGGTCGAGCTGGTGTCGCGGCGCGTGGGTGGTGCGAACTACCAGATCCCGCGCGAGGTCCGGCCGGAACGGAAGTTCTTCCTGGCGACCCACTGGATCATCGCCGCGGCGCGGGCACGGAAAGGAAAGCCGATGGCCGAGAAGCTGGCCGAGGAGCTCCTCGCGGCTGCGAAGAACGAGGGCGCCGCGATCAAGAAGAAGCATGATACCCACCGCATGGCCGAGGCAAACCGGGCGTTCGCCTCGCTTCTGCGTAGATAACCCGAGCCGAGAAAATAAAAAATCGGCTCATAAAAAGCCGATTTTATTGCATCATCCAAAAAATATGAAAATAAGTCCCAATATTAATAATCCGATACATGAAATACCAAGCCACATCCTCTGTTTTTCTGATGTTAATTTTGGAGCGCCAAGGATGGGGCCTAGAATTACTAGTAACCCACCACACGTGAAAATAATCTGACCAATCAGTATCATCTTCTACTCCTTAGTATCTTTTTAGTTAACTATTTATAGTGTAAATGATATTATATGTCCCGTCAATACCCAATTGAAAAAGTCAGAGACATCTGCCTGCTCCGCCAGCTGGCGGATTTGGGCGGGCAAGTCGGCATCACAAACTAATTTCTATGCCTCGCCAGTATCCAATTGAAAAGGTCCGCGATATTGGCATTATCGCCCATATCGATGCCGGTAAGACCACGGTTACGGAGCGTGTCCTCTTCTACACCGGAGTTTCGCACAAGATCGGCGAGGTGCACGAGGGCGACACCGTGATGGACTGGATGGAGCAAGAACGGGAACGGGGGATTACCATCACCGCAGCGGCGACGACTGCCTTCTGGATTCCGACGTACCGGGGGGATGACAAGCAGTATGAGCACCGCATCAACATCATTGACACCCCCGGCCACATTGACTTCACCGTCGAGGTGAAGCGGTCGCTCCGAGTCTTGGACGGTGCGGTCGTCGTCTTCGACGGCGTCGCCGGCGTCGAGCCGCAGTCCGAGACCAACTGGCGCTACGCCGACGAGTACGGCGTGCCGCGCCTCTGCTTCATCAACAAGCTGGACCGGATGGGTGCGAACTTTGAGAAGGACGTGCGGTCCATCCACGAGCGGCTCACGCCCCAGGCCGTTGTGCTCCAGCTTCCCATTGGGATCGAGGGTACGTTCTCCGGCGTGGTAGACCTCCTCACAAGGACTGCGTACCGATTCGAAGGAGAGAAAGGCGAGCGCGTCGTGGCCGAGGAGGTGCCGCCGGACATGCGGGAGCTGGTCGAGAAACAGCGGCACCAGCTCGTTGAGAAGATCGCCGAGACCGATGACACGCTCATCCACGACTACCTCGGGGGGAAGGAGCTCTCGCTTGAGCGATTGAAAGCGGCGCTCCGCAAAGCCACGCTTGCGGTGCGGCTCGTGCCGATCCTCTGCGGCTCGGCCCTGAAAAACAAGGGCGTCCAGCTCCTCCTTGATGCTGTGGTCGACTACCTGCCCTCGCCCGCAGATCTCCCGCCGGTGAAGGGCATCGACCCGGTTACCCACGAGGAACAGGAACGCCCGCCGGATGATGGGGAACCATTAGCGGCCCTCGCCTTCAAGATTGCCGCCGATCCCTTCGTGGGTACCCTTACCTTTTTCCGCGTGTACTCTGGGGTGCTCCGGCGCGGGAGCTACATCTTGAATGCGACCAAGAACAGCCAGGAGCGTATCGGCAGGATCGTGCGCATGCACGCGAATCACCGAGAGGAAGCCGAGGAAATCTACACCGGCGACCTCGGTGCGCTCGTGGGGCTCAAGAACACGACGACCGGGGATAGTTTGGTTGACCCCGAGCATCCGGTGATCCTCGAGTCCATCACCTTCCCCGAACCGGTCATCTCCATCCGCATTGAGCCGAAGACGAAGGCCGACCAGGAGAAGATGGGTATGGCTCTCAAGCGTCTCGCCGAAGAGGACCCCACCTTCCGGGTGAGCGGCGACGTGGAAACCGGCGAGACCATCATCGCGGGGATGGGGGAGCTGCACCTGGAGATCATCGTAGACCGCATGAAGCGAGAGTTCAGCGTCGAGGCGAACGTGGGGCGCCCGCAGGTGGCGTACAAGGAGACCATCAAGGGGAAGGCGGATGCCGAGGGGAAGTACATCCGGCAGTCGGGCGGCCGCGGCCAGTACGGGCACGTGCGGCTCTCGGTGGAAGCTCTCGAGCGTGGCAAGGGTTTTGAGTTCGTCGAAAAGATCAGGGGCGGGGTGATCCCGCAGGAGTTCATCCCGGCGGTGGAGAAGGGCGTCGAGGAGGCGGTCGGTAAAGGGGTCCTCGCGGGCTACCCCCTGACCGACCTCAAGGTCACGCTCCACGATGGCTCGTTCCACGAGGTGGACTCATCCGAGTTCGCGTTCAAGATCGCCGGTTCGATTGCGCTCCAGGAAGCGGCTCGGCAGGCGAAGCTCGTGCTCCTCGAGCCCGTCATGAAGGTGCAGGTGGTCTCTCCGGCGGAGTTTCTCGGGGATGTCACGGGCGACCTCTCCTCGCGCCGCGCGAAGATCACCGCGATGGGAGAACGCGCCACGGTGCGCGTCGTCGATGCGACGGTGCCTTTGGCCGAGATGTTCGGCTACGTCACGAACCTTCGATCGATGACGCAAGGCCGTGGCTCGTACACTATGGAATTCTCACACTACGAGGAGGTGCCAGGCAGTATCGCTCAGCAGATTATTGAGGGGAAGAAAAAGTAAGGTTGCACAGGTGGCTCAGGATTGTTGTTGACAAATGGCACCATTCGGTGCTATTTTCCATTTCAGCAGTTTTCCTTAGGGACTACATATATGGGGAGTATTCATGAAACTTCTGAAATTAGACGAAGACCATGTCACTGCCAGAATTCCACGCAAGCAAGTCAGTTGCCACAACGTGGTGCTCCGGAGAGGCACCCGTGTAGGTCTCGGCGCGAGGGTGGACCAGATGACCGGGGAAATTGAGCTGTTCATCCATCTCAATAGTAAGGTGGGAGACGACGCCGTGCGCTGTGAGTTCAATCATTGCGTTTCACGCTCAAAAATTCCCAGCCGTTTCAAGGTGCCAGTCGTCGCGATGCTCAGGAGCGATCCGGTGGCATTCTTCGAGGGGGTCGTCTCGCATGCTCTCGCCCGCATCGCGGTGCTCGACTTCAAGATGCCGAAGATCGAGCCCATGGCCCGCTACGGGCTGGCGCCGC
>CAYJQO010000026.1:0-8770 GCA_964372445.1 uncultured Candidatus Saccharibacteria bacterium | reverse complement strand
CCAGACGACGCAGATCAAAAACATCTTTTTCTCTTCCATACACCCTCCAAATATTAAATTGTGAAAATGGTTACTTGAACAAAGCTGGTACTGTTGTACCAGCTTTCATGCAATCTTGCAAGCTTGCGAGAGATCAGCCCTTCTCCATCCGCTCTACATACTCGCCTGTCTGGGTATTCACCCGGACGGTGTCGCCTTCGTTGATGAAGAGGGGAACGTTCACCTTGGCCCCGGTCTCGAGCGTCACCGCCTTGGTGCCGCCCTGGGCCGTGTCGCCGCGGATTGCGGGCGGCGCCTCGGTGACCCGGAGGTCCACCTTCACGGCGAGCTCGATGTTGATGATTCGCTCGCCGAACCTGAACGATCGTACCTCTGTGTTCTGCTTGAGGAACTCTCCAGCGTCGCCGACGACCTCATCGGGGAGCGCGAAGCGATGCTTCGGGTTGCCCTGCTCATGGAACCAGTACTCACCCTTCCCGTGGTAGATGAAGGTAACGGGCACCACGTCAATCTCAGCTTCCCCGAACGATTCGTTCTGGTGCGCGGCGTAGTTTTGCACCTTCCCCGAGATCAGGTTTTTGATCTTGAGCTGCGTGACGGGCTTGCGCTGCTGCATCCGGATGAACGCGTACTCGAGGACCTCGTACGGTTCCCCATCCTTAATGAAGAGCGTGCCGGCTTTGAGCTCGTTGTAGGAAAGCATGGCGGTGTGTATTGTAGCGGACCGGTCGAGAGATGCAAGCGTAATGGCCCATCAAAGATGGGCCATTGCATTTCCTATTTCCGGCCAAGCCGGAAGTACAGGTACCAGAGCGGGTACCATAGCGCTGCCAGCGTGCCGAAGAAAACAAGTCCTGCGAGAAGCGCGAAAACATTGAGCAGCCATAGGATGGGAAGGGGCATGCGTGTGCACATCGTCGCTACCTTGGCGGCGAAGCCCGTCTCGTGTTCCTGTTCCTCGGCGTACGGGTTGAGGTACGGCGGGTAGTTCATGCAACCTCCTTTAGTTGAAGAGCGTATGGAGCTTTGAAAAGTTGGCTACCCATGAGTATACTTTTTAAGGTTACCATGTCAAGCATCCGGTCAAAAAATAGTTACCCTAAGCTGGGTCGACGGGTGTTCATCGCCATGTCGGGCGGGGTGGACAGCTCCGTTGCCACCTTGCTCTTGAAGCGACAGGGCTACGACGTGACCGGGGTTCACTTGCGCTGCTACAACCTTGACGGCTGCGCCGAGCGGGACGCGGAGGATGCGCGGCGGGTGGCCGGCCACCTCGGGATCCCGTTCTACGTGTTCGACTTCGAGGAGGAGTACCAGCGGGACGTGGTGGGCTACCTGGTTCGAGGGTACCGGGAGGGGATCACGCCGAACCCGGACGTGATGTGCAACAAGCGTATCAAGTTTGGGTTGTTCCTCGAGCGGGCGCTCGCGCTCGGGGCGGACGGTATTGCGACGGGGCACTACGTGGTACGGCGGCAGGTTCCTGTCTCATCGCACCGGGCGTCGATTCGCTCCAGCGGTGAATCGCGCCCTGCGCTCTCGCCCCGACGGCTCCGACGGATGTCGGAGGCCGAGCCCGTCGGGGCTCCGAGAGCTGCGGCTCAACAGGAGCCTGCCGCCTGGGGTTTGTTCGCAGCGAAAGATACGAATAAGGACCAATCGTACTTTCTCTGGACGCTCACACAGGAGCAGCTCCGGCACTGCCTCTTCCCCATCGGGGGCTACCTAAAGAGCGAGGTGCGAGCGCTGGCTCGGGAGGCAGGGTTGCCGACAGCGGCGAAGAAGGATTCCCAAGGCATCTGCTTCCTTGGGAAGGTGCCGCTCGATGGGTTTCTCAAGCGGCACATCCCGCCGAAACGAGGGACGATTCTGACTACGACCGGAGAGCGGGTTGGTGAGCACGACGGTGCCTGGTACCGTACCATTGGGCAGCGGCATGGGTTGGGCATCGGGGGCGGGACCCCGTTCTACGTCACCGGGAAAGACGTCGTGGCGAACCGGGTGACCGTTGCCAATCGGCCCGACCATCCGGCACTCTACCGGAGTGAGGTTGAGCTTACGGGGATACATTTCGTTGCCGGGGTGCCACCAGCCAAAGTAATGCAGGTTTTTGCACGCGTTCGCTATCGTCAGCCGCTCGCCCCGGCGACGCTCACCCCGGCAGGGACTGGTGGCGCCAGGCTCACCTTCGATGAGCCGCAGCGGTTCGTGGCTCCTGGCCAGTCCGCGGTGTGCTACGGCCCAGACGGTGAGCTCCTCGGCGGCGGCGTGATTTGCTGAAATCCTATATTTTAAGCTGTTTTTTGTGGCTATTGACAAAATAGTCATATTTATGCTATACTCAAAAATAGATTAAATCACCTTTACATTCACTATATTTGGGAGATACATCATGTGTCGTCTACTGCAAATTTCTCTTGGTATTCTGTGCGGTGCTATCGGTCTCTATGGGTTCCTCTGGCTGACCTATTGGGTTACTCCATCTGAACTGTACCTGCTGGGTGATGTTCCCCAGTTGACCGTTATGGTAGGTACGGTGGTCATCGTGGGGTACCTTGGTTCACGCCTGTTCCTCTCGATGGGCAAACGGTGTCGGGCTTCGTACTACATGTCCTGGCCTATGGCGATCATGTCGCTGGTTGCAGCCAGCTTGGCGCTGTACCTCAGCAGCATTTCGTCAGCGATGTTTCAAGAGGCTCCGGTACTGGGAGAGGCCTGGAAGGTTGAGCTCGTCAGGAGCGCGGCTGTTGGATGGCAGATTTACTGGGGGATGATGGCAGTTATGTTCCTCTCCATGCCACTCTTTGCGAAGCGGTGGAACCTCAGAAGTTTTTAATCAGTACGTACGGGTATGATCGAAGCCGTATCTCTCCTAAGGGATACGGCTTTTTTTTTGTTTTTATTGTAGAATCTAGGTACACAGATGCCTCCCGACAATGTACTATTCTTTGGGGCGCTCTTCTTCCTGATCGGGGTGTTCCTCTCGAGCGTTGGATTCAACGCCTCCATCGTGCTCATCGTTGCCGCGGTTGAGGTTGTGTTGCTCATCCTTTGGCTCTTAGGAGAGGAGGTAACCGTTGCCCGGCAGCGGTTCACACCAAGAACGTTTCTCTGGCTCTCTGGCCTAGCCTTGCTCGTGCTCGTAGGTGCGCTCTACTACACCTGGGACAACATCCGTTTCCAGAGCGCCCGCGTGCCTTTCGTCGAGACGACAACATTCACCGGTATCATCATTGACGACCCAACGCCCCGTGGAACGGCACAGGAGGTGGTGGTCGAGCTCGAACCGCCCTACTCTGGCCGGGTGCTCCTCAAGGTTCCCCGGTACCCCGAGCTTCGCTACGGAGATCGGCTCGCGGTGACTGGCACGGTTGAGGCACCATTCCCCGACGGCTACGCCCGCTACCTCGCGAAGGAACGGGTGAGCGGTATTGCCACCTACCCGGAGGTTGAGGTAACCGGCCACGGTGGGGGAGCTTTGCTCAAAACTAAGCTCTTTGATCTCAAGCATCGCGTCATCGGCGTGTTCCAACGCGTGCTCCCGGCGCGTGAGGCGGCGCTCCTCTCCGGCCTCACGGTGGGGGAGCGGAGCGAGTTCACGCAGGAGTTCCGGGAGGCGATGCAGCGGAGCGGCACGACGCACCTGGTTGCCCTCTCCGGGTACAACATTACAATCGTCGCGTGGGCCGCCATGGGCCTCTTGCTCTACTTCCTCTCGCGGCGGCTTGCGTTCCTCGGCGCCGTGCTCGTGATCGCGGGGTTCGTGGCCATGACCGGAGCTGAAGCGTCGGTGGTGCGTGCAGCCGTCATGGGATTCCTCGTGCTCCTCTCCCGCGAGATCGGTCGCACCTACGACTTCCGGAACGCGATCACCCTCGCCGCGCTCCTCATGGTCTTCGCGAACCCAAAGGTACTAGCGTTCGACATCGGCTTCCAACTTTCTTTCCTCGCGCTCCTCGGGATCGTCTACCTCCGGCCGGCCATCGCGCGGCTCCTACGGCTCTCGGAGGAACCTGGGTTCCTTTCTTGGCGCGACAACCTGCTGACCACCGCGTCGGCCCAGCTCGCGGTCGCGCCGGTCGTCATCACCCAGTTCGGTGGTTTCTCGCCGACCTCGCTTCTCGCCAACGTGCTGGTGCTCGAACCAGTTCCGCTCACCATGGGTCTTGGGTTCGTGACCGGAGCCTTGGGGCTCGTTTCGTACCACGCGTCGCTCGTCACCGGCTGGCTCGCCTGGGTCCTCCTGCGGTTCGAGATCTTGGTGATTGAGTTTTTCGCCAGGATCAGCATTCCCATTGGTGTGACGATGAGCTGGGTCGTGCTCACCGCTTACTACCTGCTCTTGGTTGCGTTCGTCATCTATGTTCGACACCATCAGTTCCGCCATCCGAGCGCATAGGGGTAGGGTGATGGTGCTCTTCGCCGCGCTCGTCGCGCTTGACGTGCTCCTTTGGATGCAGCTCCTCGGCACGTCACATCGTGACCTTGAGGTATACTTTTTCCCTGTGGGACAGGGAGATAGCGAGCTCGTCATGCTCCCGGGCGGTGCCCGGGTGTTGATCGACGGCGGGCCGCCGAACGGCCGGCTCCTTGCCGAGCTCGCCACCGTCCTGCCGCCCTTCGATCGCACGATTGACCTCGTCGTCCTCTCGAACCCAGAGACCGATCACTTCGGTGGGCTCATGGAGGTGCTCCGGCGCTACCGCGTGGGTGCGCTGGTAATGAGTGGCCGGCGGGACGATACCAGTTCCTACGCTGCTTTTGAGCAGGTGGTTGTGGAAAGCAAGGTTCCCGTGGTCGCGCTCGGCCGCGGCGATCGCATCCGGATCGGAGAAAGCATGGTCACCGTGCTCTCACCGACGCCCGAGCTCTTCGCGGGGAAGGCGGTGAACGACGCGAGCTTGGTCCTCGAGCTCGAGAGCCGCGGGGCTCGGCTGCTCTTCACGGGTGACATCGGGCCGAAGGCAGAGCGCGTGGTCGCGGAGTCGGTGCCGTTCGCGGACATCCTCAAGGTTGCCCACCACGGTTCGAAGTTCTCCTCCACGGCAAGTTTTTTGAGCGCCGTGCGACCGAAGCTTGCCGTGATCGGCGTGGGTAGGAATGCCTACGGTCACCCGACGCCTGAGACGCTCGGTCGCCTCACCGAGGGGGGCGCCCATGTTTTCCGCACCGACCGTGACGGCACGGTGCGCCTCGTGGTTGACGGCGGGGTGATTCGGGTCTACCGGCGCCGGTAGGAACACGCGCAGCGCAACGGTCTCACGCAACAGAACAAGGCCTTGTGCTCCTTGCGTAGATTTGGTATGCGGTGGTATATTTTCTGCAGCCATTTCACAACATTTTTAAGGAGGTTGTTATGCCGAAGCAGTCCGTTATCCCTGACCAAATAGAAAGTTGGTTTTTCTACGATGTGAGTGGGCGTAGAATTCCTCAGGATGAAGTCAAGCCCAGAAGCTACAACGTTTACGCAGTTTCCTCGATCCCATTGCCAGAGCCAAGCCGGGGGCCATGCGCTCATTACAGCCGGGTCATCGACAAGGCGGCAAGGATTGGTCGCCGCATGGACATCGCCATACTTGATCCGTTTATCCTGAAGCGTCTTGCCCTTATAGGGATGGGAAGCCGGCGGTACATGCCGAAATCGTTTGCTGCGCTACTCAATATGTACAGAAGTGAAAGGGTGTGGTGGACGTTCCGCTACCCGAAAACGAAAGGCGGGGGTCTGCTCTTCGTTGAATGTGCTCGCGTATGCCTCGCCCGTGAGGTTCGGATTTGATCGCATGGCGCGGGCGAATTGAAAGCCCCGTTCATTACGAACGGGGCTTTTACGCATTTGGAGAGCGCTACTCGTTTCGTTTCTTCTTCGCAAGCCACGAGGACACCATAGCTGTCAAGCTCTATGTGTGCCACGTTTTGCTGTGCTACCATGTAGATATGCGCACGCTTGCAGCGGACATCGGAGCGCACGAAGACAAAGAGATTGAGCTTTTTGGCTGGGTGGATGGCCGGCGTGACCATGGCAAGCTCATCTTCATTGATCTGCGGGACCGAAGCGGCATCGCGCAAATTGTTTTTACACCCAAGGACGCGACACTCCACGCACAGGGGGACAGCCTCCGTGCCGAGTGGGTGGTGCGGGTAACCGGCACGGTGCAGCGGCGGCCCAAGGGCATGGAGAACCCGAAGCTCCCGAATGGTTCTCATGAGGTTTCGGCGGCTAAGCTCGAGGTGCTCGCCGAGGCGAAGACGCCGCCCTTTGAGATCACCGTGGATGGACGTGAGGTGAGTGAGGAGGTGCGTATGCGGTACCGTTACCTAGATCTCCGGCGGCCGCGGCTCCAGAGAAACCTCCGCGCGCGCGCCAAGGCAATTTGGTTCATGCGGTCATTCCTCGCGGACCGGGAGTTCGTCGAGGTGGAAACGCCTATTTTAGGGAAGTCTACACCCGAAGGGGCACGCGACTACCTGGTGCCGGCGCGACTCCATCCGGCCAAGTTTTATGCGCTCCCGCAGTCCCCGCAGCAGTACAAGCAGCTCCTCATGGTTGCCGGCCTCGAGCGGTACTTCCAGATTGCCCGCTGCTTCCGGGATGAGGACACGCGGGGCGACCGCCAGCCCGAGTTCACCCAGCTCGATATCGAGATGAGCTTCGTCGGCGTGGATGACATTCTCGCGCTGACCGAAGAGCTCTACGTGGGGATGGTTAAGGCGCTTTACCCGGAGAAGCAAATTCAGCAGGTGCCGTTCCCGCGGATCCCGTACGCCGAGGCGATGAAGCAGTACCGATCCGATAAGCCTGACCTGCGGAAGGATGCCAAGAATGAAAACGAGCTCGCGTTCGCCTTCGTGGTGGATTTCCCGATGTTTGAGTGGAAAGCTGAAGACCCTTCGACCAGCTCAGGGCAGGGGAAAGGGCGATGGGATGCCATGCACCATCCCTTCACGATGCCGAAGGTCAAGGATGTGGGCGACTTCAAGGCGCGGTTCAAGAAGGATCCGGCGGCAATCCAGGCATACCAGTACGACGTGGTCCTGAACGGGTTTGAGATCGGCGGGGGATCGGTCCGGATCCATGATCCTGCGCTCCTCGCTGCGGTTTTTGAGGCGATGGGGAACGAGCCGGAGGCGGTGCGGGAGAAATTTGGCCACATGCTCGAGGCCTTCGGGTACGGCGTGCCGCCGCACGGCGGGATTGCCCTCGGCCTCGACCGCCTCTTCGCCATCTTACAGGGCGAGCCGAACATCCGTGAGGTGATTGCTTTCCCGAAGACCGGTGACGGCCGGGACCTTCTCATGGGCGCGCCGTCCGAGGTTTCTGCCGCGCAGCTCAAGGAGCTTGGCCTCAAGATCGACGAGCAGAAGCCGTGAACATGGCCGCGGAGCCAGCCAGGACCCCGGTGGAAACCCGCCAGTGCCAGAACTGTAAAACCCAGTTCACCATTGAACCGGACGATTTTTCTTTCTACGACCGCATCAAAGTCCCGCCGCCGACCTGGTGCCCGGAGTGCCGGATGGTGCGAAGGATGCTCTTCCGTAATGAGCGGACGCTGTATTGGAAAAAATGCGATTCATGCGGCACAAACACCCTTTCTATGTACTCGGCAGAGATGCCCTCCCCAGTGTATTGTCGAGAGTGTTGGTGGTCCGACCAATGGGATCCCTTTTCTTATGGCCGAGAGTGCCGTTTCGATAACCCCTTTGTAAGCCAGTTTCAAAAACTGCTGCAAGCGGTGCCGCGTGCGGCCTTGGTCCATTATCACACTAACGTCAATGCCGATTACTCCAATTTCATCAGCGGCAACAGGAATGTTTATCTAGCTTACTCCGTCGTCGGCTGCGAAAACGTTTATTACTCGTACAGCATCGATAAGGGCAAGGATATTTTTGATTCTTATTTCCTGAAAAACGCGGAGGCCTGTTACGAAAATATACTGGGATCCAGCAACTATCGCAGTTTCTATCTTTTCAAATCCCGCGATTGTTTAGATTCGATGTTCCTGTTCGATTGCGTAAACTGCCAGAAATGTTTCATGGGTTCCAACTTGAGGAACAAACAGTACGTGTTTCGCGGGGAACAATTAACCAAAGAAGAATATGGGGAAAGACTGAAGATCATTGATTTGGGAAGTTTTGAAACAATTCGCAAACTAAAAGAAGAATACGGGGATCTGACGAGGAAATCTCTTCACAAATTTTCAGACCTTATCAAAACCGCCAATTGCAGCGGCGATAATCTTTCGAACTCTAAAAACGTCGCGTACTCATTCCATGCCTATGATAGCGAAAATGTTAAGTATTTCATTCGAGGCTTTAATTTAAGGGATAGTTATGACGTCCACGGTTCAGGCGGAGGAGAGTTGATTTACGAGGGCGTGGTCACCGGGTGGAACAGCTCTCGGATTTCATTTTTTACCGATGCTGATCATACTCAAGATTCTCTTTACACGAGCTGGTGCCATGGTTCGAAGAACTTATTCGGCTGTGTCGCCTTGCGCAACAAGCAGTATTGCGTCTTGAACAAGCAATACACCAAGGAGGAGTACGAGACCCTCATTCCCAGGATCATCACCCATATGAACGAACAGCCCTACGTAGACCAGCAGGGGAGAACCTACCGCTACGGCGAATTCTTCCCCCCAGAACTGTCTCCCTTCGCCTACAACGAGACCATCGCCCAGGAGTACTTCCCACTGACCAAGGAAGCAGCCATAGCACAGGGCTACCGCTGGAGAGACCCCGAACCAAGAACCTACCAGATCACCAAGACCCC
>CAYJQO010000025.1:0-9039 GCA_964372445.1 uncultured Candidatus Saccharibacteria bacterium | reverse complement strand
GGCGGGGTTTTCCCGACCCCTTTCCCCGGCTCAAATCTTTGAGATTTGAGCCGGTGTTTGATGGCTGACCCCGCACAACAAATTTCACCAGGTGCTGTTCGTCGTTGGTACCGCCACCGGGATTTGAACCCGGGTTCCATGGCTGAGAACCATGTGTCCTAGGCCGAGCTAGACGATGGCGGCATGCAGGCGGGGACGCCGCGTCCTGAACCACGTGTGATGGGACCCCTGCCTGCTGACATTGTAGCCAGATAGGGCGGCAGTCTGCAAGGGTGGTTTAATCAAAACGCCCGCCCTAGTCGTCGTACAGACCGGGTTTCGAGAGCCATACGGGAGTCTGGCGAACCAAGAGCTCTGCCGCTCGTGCTGGAGAGGCCATAACCTCCTTCACGATACGCTCCATCCGCACGCTCTGCGAACCTTTGATGAGCGCCACATCGCCCGCTGTGAGCATACGCTGTAGGTAGAGTCCGGCCTCCCGAACCGATGTGAACGAGCTAAGCTTTTTCTCCGGGAACCCACCCGCGAGCGCCGATTCGGCTATGAATTTGGCTCGCTCACCGACCGTGACGGCGTAGTCGGCGACCGCACCCACCTGCCGACCAGCTGCTCTATGGGCCTCTTCGGTGAAGGTGCCCAACTCGAGCATATCACCGAGCACCACAATTTTTCGCTTCGCGTGGAGCATCCCAAGCGTGTCCAGCGCCTCTCGGAGCGCGTGCGGTGAGGCATTGTAGGTGTCGTCGACGAGAATGCTCCCCTTGATACCAGGGATGACCTTCAGGCGCCCCGGCGGCCCCTCATACCGCTCGAGCGCCTGGGCAATGCGCACGAGGTTCATCCCGAACACGAGTGCCGTAGCTGCGGCAGCGGCAGCAGCGTAGGCATGCCCTTTGCCTATGACGCCTGGGAGCCGTACCGGCACCGCGCTGCCACCGTAGGTCAGCTTGAATGATACCACCGCACCGTTCCCATCAAGACGGGTGGAGCAGGTGCTGATTCGTACGTCGGCTTCAGAAGAGAATCCAAACGTAACCACGTGAGCCCGCGTCTGGTTCCTCGTGGCAGCCACCGCGGGGTCATCTATATTCAGGATAGCAAAACCGGTCGTTGGTAGCTGGTTCACAAACTTTGCTTTCTCACGTACGAGCGCTTCGGTGGATGGAAAGAATTCAACGTGAACCGGCATGGTACCCATCGCGGTGAAGATTCCCACGTGTGGGCGCACAATGCCAAGCAGGCGACGCATGTCACCCGGCCGATCCACTCCGTACTCGAGGATGATCAGCTCCGGGTAGTTGGCAACACCTACGCTCACCTGTCGGAGCGCATGGAGGAGCGCCCGCACCCAAAAACGGAGTCCCTCGGTTGAATCCCAATCCCCGAGAATGGCGAGCGGCAACCCAAGCTCATTGTTGAAACTCTTCGAGGAGGCGCGAACGCGGCGATCAATGCCGAGCACGACCCGGAGCGCTTCCTTGGTAGAGGTTTTACCGACGTTTCCGGTTACCCCCACGATGCCTGGCTGGTACCGTGCCACGGCGAGGCGCGCAAAGAGCTTGAGCAACTGTTTCAAGAGCGATAGGGCGATCACTTTCATCGCTGGGGTGATGGTGCAAACGCAGCAGCTACCGGTGTGGCATCGTCGACCTTGTCGGGGGGGATCCGATAGTAGTTGAGTATGAACGAGGCAAGTCGGCGGAAGGCCGGTACCACCGTGGCGCCCGCCAGCTCATCGACCTTCGGTTTGTCCAGCTTGATGAGGAGCACGAACCGCGGGGCGCTGGCTGGAGCCATGCCAACGTAGGTGTGGATGAGTTCGTCTGTATAGCCACCGTTCACAAAGTCGGGTATGAAAGCGGTACCGGTTTTTCCAGCAACCCGGTAGTGCGGGATGGCCGCAACCTTTGCCTTCTCTACCGCCGATTCCATCATCCCGATGACCGCACGGCTCGTTTCCTCGCTCACAACGCGACGCACGATGCGCGGCACAGCTTCCGCTGCGACATGGGGTTCCATAAGCACACCACCGTTGGCGATAGCCGAGAACGCTGCGGCGAGCTGCAATGGTGTCACCGCGGTACCCTGTCCGAAGGACGCTGTGGCAAAATCAACGGCGCGGACATCCCGGCGCTCCAGGTTATGGATGCTGCCCACAACTTCGTCAGGCAAATCAACGCCGGTGGGTACCCCGAACCCGAACCGCTTGAGGTATTCGATGAAGCGGGTATGCCCTACCTGCTGTTCCGCAAACACCGCGCCGGTATTGATGGACCGCTCGATCACCGTGGTCATGCTCACCGTTCCGTACGCCTTCAAATCCCAGTTCCGGATGGTCTTGCCGTTCAGCGTCACGGCACCCCGGTCCACGAACGTCGTCTCCGGAGTGAGTGCGCCACTGTCGATCCCGGCCGCCATCGTAAGCGGCTTAAACGCCGACCCTGGTTCATAGACCAGCTGGACCGCTGGGTTCACGTAGTGGCTCACCGGTGCCGTTTGATAATCGTCAGGGTTAAAATCTGGCTTACTGGCCATTGCCAGTATCCTGCCGGTTGATGGTTCTTCGATAATGATCGTCCCCCCGGTAGCCTGCTGGTCCGCGATGAGTGCCTGGAGCACCTGCTCGGCTTCCGACTGAAGGTTGCGATCGATGGTGAGGGCGACGCTGCTGCCTTCCGCGAGGGATGCGTTCTCTCGCTTTTCGATGCCGTAGAGGCCCGTGGGCTGGTCGTGCGTCTCGTTCACCCCCACGAACCCCAAGATCTGTGAACCGAGCGATTCGAACGGATAGTAGCGGTACTGCTTCTGGTCAATGTAGATTCCCGGAATACGCTCGGCTTCCACGGCAGCGATTTGGGCTGTGGCTGCCTTATCGACAAGCAGCTTGAACAAGCTTTCCCGGTTGCCGAGCGCAACCTCAAGCGGACCGATGGCGAGGCCGAGCATCGAGGAGAGCTGCGCGCCGACCGTGGCCGGGTCCCGCACCTCCTTCGGCACGGCGTAGATCACCGGGTAGTCCCGATTCACGGCAACAGGTATCCGGGTTCCACTGCGATCTGTGAAAAAGATCTGGCCTCGCCTCAGCTCGAGGGCTTTCAACGTTTCATTGCGAGCCTGCGCTCGTTCAACGTAATAGAGACGTTGCTCAACCTGGAGGCGGTACAGGTTGAAGCCGACGAGGCCAAAGAGGAAGCCAAAAATCGCTGTTAGTGTGAGGAATCGGATAGCCATACGCTCGCCCCGACAAGGTACTGCGGACGTTGCTCGAGCACCAGGCCACGCGTACCGGCTAGCTGCTCGAGGCGCGCCGGATCGATGAGACGGAATAGGCTATCTTTCAAATCCACGTTTGCGGTTTGTAGCGCAAGCAGGCGTTCCTTGAGCCCCTTGATTTCGTGACGTTTGGACGCGTACGAATTGTATCCCACAATGTAAATGGCTCCAGCGAGCAGGAGAGCGCCAAAAAACGCCATTACGAATCGCGATACACCTTGGTATGGGTATGGTTTTAAAATGGTCATAGGTGTGCTACCTGAGCATTATTGAGCGGAGTTTTGCCGAGCGGCTCCGCCGGTTTGCTAAAACTTCATTACGCGTTGGACGCACCGGCTTTTTCGTCACCAGGGTCGCCTGGTTCGCTAAAGCCATGGAGCGGAACCGCTGCTTGACGAGTCGATCCTCGAGGGAATGGTACGTAATCACGGCCACCCGACCATTCGATTTCATAATTGATGAGAGATGGTCCAGCACCGTTCGCACATTATCAAGCTCTCGGTTCACGGCAATCCGTAGCGCTTGGAACACACGAGTTGCCGGGTGGATCCGCCCTCGCCCGAAACGGTGCGGTACCGCCCGCTGTATCACCGCGGCAAGTGCTCCGGTACTCTCGATGGGCTTGACCTCCCTCGCGGAGATAATTGCCCGCGCAATCGTCCGTGCGTACCGTTCCTCGCCGCACGTTGTGAAGAGCTTGGCAAGAGCTTGTGCATCAAGGTGGTTCACGAATTCACGTGCCGTGCTTCCTGCTCCGGTCGCGTATCGCATATCCAGTGGGCCATCGCGGAGAAAGCTGAACCCCCGCGATACCTCATCAAGCTGACTGGAGGAAACGCCTAGATCGAGGAGGAGGCCATCTCCCTTCCCAAGCTTTCTGACCTGGAGCAGTTTCGGCAAATTGGTGTAGCTCTCCGCCAAAGCAATCACGGTCACCCCGTCTGCCACGGACGGTGCGATAAACTGCTCGACCGCCGACGCATCCCAATCAATCGCCAGGAGCGTCCCGCCCGGTTTGATCCGTTCCATAATTGCCCGCGCGTGCCCTCCAGAGCCGAGCGTCCCATCAATGAAGAACTGCCCCGGCTGCGGATCCAACGCCTCGATTACCTCGTGTAAAAGGACCGGCTGGTGCATCAGATCCCGAGCGCCCCGAGCTTCTCGGCAATTTCATCTGATGCTGATTCTGTCTTCGCCTGGTATGCGCCCCAGAGGTCTGATGCCCAAAGCTCTATCCGATTGTATAGGCCAGCGACCACGACGTTCCGCTTGAGCTGTGCGTAGTGTCGCAGGTAGTCAGGGACGAGCACCCGTCCCTGCGTGTCAAAGGTTACGTCTGTCGCGCCAGCGAGCATGAGCCGTACGAACGCTCGGGAGTTCGCTTGGGCGAGCGGTAGCGCCACCAGTTTCTCAACCAGCCGCTCCCACTCTTTCGTACCAAACATGAACAGGCAACGATCTAAACCTCTGGTAATGATAGCGCCCGGTTCCAGCTTGGAACGGAACTTAGCCGGGATCGCTATTCGACCTTTGGTATCGAGGGTATGCGTGTATTCCCCAAGAAGCATGGTTTCGTTACCAGTTATCCCCAGAATGGATGTTTATCCCCATAGTTATCCACAATTCCCCACTTCTATGGAGAAGTATACCACCAAGTATCCAAAGTGTAAAAATGCAGAGCGTCGGTGAAACCGAGGCGTGTCCCAAAAAATCATTGAATTTCAATACTTGTCACACTATCCACCTTGAAACTATGCACAGGTTATGCCCACAGGTGCTCTGGAAGAAATAAAAACGCCGCCCGACAAACACGAGCGGCGCCGTACTATACCTTTGCAGCCATCGGTACCTTCCTTTCCAGCTCTTCCGTGAGGCGTTCCGCTTCGGCAAGGATTTTGCTCCCCTCCCTGACCGGCCGTACCTTCCGGTGCAACGCGTCCCCAACTGACGGATACTCAGCGAGTACCCGCTCGAAATGGGGCAGGAGCTTGTCTCGCAACAGCACGAGCGTTTTCCGCCATGCCTGCAGCGGCCCTCGCATCGAAAACGGCGAATGCGGGTATCCGAGCACGCCGCGTTCAAAAAGGGACAGCACGCGAAGAAAATACCGTATCGAGCTGTGGAATGCGACCACGGACCCACGATCAATGCTTTTGCGACGAAGCATTTTGGCAAAATCCTTCTCTGCTTCGTCTGCAAATATTTCTTCGAGAAGCTGGAGTTGATTCGAGCCCCTCAATTCATCGAGTTTCCGGCGAACTTGCTCTCTGAGTTGACCCCTGGTTGGCGGGTTCACCATCATGCGGGTTGCCCACTCAACAATTTTTGTGTCTTCCAGTCCTTCGGCCTTGAGGCGCGCAAGTATGCACGCATTGGAGTAGGAAATTTCGCCCCTCGAGACATGCTCACGAACTTGTTCAGGTAATTGCACAAATCTAAGCGCATCGCGAACCATGTCGTATGAGCGGCCCACCCGTCTTCCGAACTCAGCCAGCGAAACTACCTCGCCCCGCGCCCTACAGAGGAAACGATAGTACCTGTCGTAGAACTCCGCTTCTTCATAGAGCGGCAGTCGGAGATGAATGTTTTCCGATGCTTGGAGTTCTAAAACATCAAAGGGCTGGACTCCGAAGCAAACAGTTGCCTTCACTCGTTCGTCACCAGTGTGAAGCCGGTAGCATCCGCGGGGACGGTGATCGGTACAACCTTCTCGCTGGAGCATCCGGCACGCACGCAGACGTCGCTCACCTGCAATCAGCACCAGGTAACGGCCTCGATACGACCGTAGCCCCCGGAAGGTAATGTGTGTCCCCCAAACTTGCCGGACCACCCGGAGGCAGGCGAGACACTCCTGCCGGGTATACGAGGCAACGGTAATGGGATTGATCAGTCCCTTGAGCGCGATGCTGTCCGCAAGTTCCTCAATCTCTAAGAATGTACGACGGGGCTGGGGCAGAACGTTCACGGCATGAAGTGGGATACGCTGATCGGGTATCATATCGGGCTTCTCACGTCCCATGCGCTTCCAGCTAAGCCGTATTTGCTGCACAGTAGTTTGTTTCATCACTTGTCTCCTCGCTGTTCTTTCTCTGCCTATTGTTTAGTAGCTGCCGGCAGCATAGGATAAAACCCAGCCGCTGTCGAGCCTCAACCGAACGCCCCGCTTGGGGCGGGGCAAGCGGAACCTATGGCCTTACGGACCCGCTTGACTGGGCTTTGACAAGTTGTGGACGGCACAGGACTCGAACCTGTGACCTCTGCGATGTGAACGCAGCGCTCTAACCAACTGAGCTAGCCGTCCAGTCAAAGTTGTGCACCTCCGGCCAGTACAGAATAGAACAACAAGCCACTAGGGTCTAGGGTTCATGACCTCCACAACTCCCTAGTGGCTATGCTTCATGTCGAGCTCCCTACTGGAGCTCCACCGTGGCACCCACCGCCTCAAGCTTTTTCTTGATCTCCTCCGCGTCCTCCAGCCAACTAAAAAAGCGAAACTACTTTCTGTCCTATCATTATCAACAACCCCGCCCCTCTTGAGAGGCGGGGTTGTTTCTTCGATCCGCTATACCATCAGTTATACCGTTACTGAGTGGCGGCGTAAGCGTTCACCAGTCCCCAACCGTAAAGATTATCAAATCCTGCATCACCAAGCTCAGTTGCGGTTGCCTGGAGTTTTGTCTGAACTTCATCCGGATCCCATTTGCCGTTAGCATTCGCGTCATAGGAGCCAACCGGAGTGTTTAACACGAGTGCTGCAGATCCTGCAACGTGCGGCGCGGCCATTGAGGTCCCAGAGAGAGTGGCGTAGTGCGTCCCTTTGTAGGTGGCATAGATGCTCACGCCAGGAGCGGCAAGATCTATTTCCGGGCCGCGGCTGGACCAAGAAGCGATTACATTGTCTTGATCAGCGGCTGAAACCGCAATTGCCTCAGGATACGCCGCCGGGAAGATGACCGCCCCGCCGCTATTTCCTGCGGCTGCCGTCACCACAATACCGGCGTCTTTGGCCGCAGTTACAGCGTCGTGAAACGACTGAATGTCCGAAGCCGTACCCAAGCTCATGTTGATCACCTGCATATTGTTGGCGATGGCCCACTGGATTCCTTCAATCACATCCGAGAGGTATCCTGAACCGCTGGCGCTCAACACCTTAATGGCGTAGAGATTAATTGCTGGCCCAACACCAATCACTCCAATATCGTTATCAAGCGCGGCAACGATTCCGGCTACGTGCGAACCGTGGCCGTTGTCATCATTCCAACTTTTGAGCGGGTTGATAGTATTGACGCCTCCTTTCACATTGGCCAGAAGGTCGGGGTGTTTCGCGGAAATACCCGTGTCAATGATACCGACTTTGATGGGGTCGGCGGTGTTGCCCGAGGGCCAGACAAGTTCGGCATCTACACGGTCAATTCCCCACGGAAGCACCTCAATCGGCTGAGGAGACGCTTTACTCACCTTCACATATCCTTCTCTAAAAAGCGCCTCTACAGCCACATCATCATCCACTCGTACTACACCAGGAGAAGCAGCCAATTTCGCTGCCGCGGCCCGGTTCGGCACCCAAACCGCTTTGGCGCCAATGAGATCAAGATTCTTTAACTTGGCCCCGCCTGCGTGAGCAACCAGTTCATCTTTCGTAGCGTCGTTTAGGGCACCGCTGAAGACAATGATTTTACGTCCACCGCCATCGTTGGTTTGAGCCATGGCTTGAACTACAAATAAAGCAAGGCCAAAGACGGCAAAGAGAGTTATTGTACCTAGAATATTTTTTTTCATATCAATTATATGTTTCACAACTATTCTAATGCGGATTCGACCTTTTGATGATCTGCTTTTTATATATGTAAAGTCAATAATACGTGACCGATTGCTCTTTCACTATACTCCCTCTGAGCACTTCCTGTCAAATGTCCGGATGTTTCTGAACTTATGCAAAAATCGCTCCATAAATTGATTTCCAGCAATCGCTCCACCAAGAAGTATGTGGCGAATATAAAAAGCAAGGAGAAATCTTCCGAAAGCCGCAAAAAATAAAATGATGTGCCAAACGCTATCCATGTTGGTTTAATTGACCTTCATGTTCTTTGCGAATCGCGGAATAAATTTCAAGGAGAGCGAAGAGCAGGCTCAAGACGAGCGGCCCAAGTAAGAATCCAAGAGGCCCGAAAAAGCCGATACCGCCCAGGATAGAAAGTAAAATAAGAAATGGATGAAGTCGCACTCCTTGTTCAACAAGCTTCGGCCCCAAAAAGTTATCAACAAGCCCCACAGCCGTCATCCCCCAAAGAAAAAGACCGACCGCAAAAAACGTTTCTCCGCTAGAGAAAAGGTAAAGAATTGCGGGGAGAAGCACCAACGCCGTTCCAATGCCGGGGATTAAGGCCGCCACGGCAGCCACACTGCCCCAGAGCGTTGCGTTGGGAACTCCGAAGATAGCGAATCCGATTGCGGTTAGTGTTCCTTGGACAAGCGCCACCGCAAGACTTCCCTTGATGACCGAATTAATTGCCAGGGCAAGTTTACTAAAAATTGTTTCATCATGTAAGTCTTGCAAGGGGCTTAAAGCGACGACAGCTCTTTTCAGTTTGTGACCATCTTTAAATAAGTAATACAGGGCGGCGAGGAATATAAAAACGCCCACTATTGCTTTTGCAACATTCGCGAATAGGGACCCAAGATGTTGGAGTAACCAGCTTAATCCCTGCTTCAAGTATTGGTTTACATCACCAGAGAATTCTATCGGCACAGGAGAAAATCTTGTGA
>CAYJQO010000024.1:0-9727 GCA_964372445.1 uncultured Candidatus Saccharibacteria bacterium | reverse complement strand
TTCTACAAAATATGGTTCGAGCCGATGTTTTTAACGGGTTCTTTTGCGGTTTTGAGGCGAACCCTGCTTGCTTGCAATTTCCTATGTGGTGCGCAGGGTGAGAGTCGAACTCACGAGGCCACAAGGACAGTTGATTTACAGTCAACCCCCGCCCCCTACGGGTCTACCTGCGCGCCGCCACCATTCTACCCTGAAACCGGCGGTTCCGTCGAGCTGTTGTTCGCCTTCGGCGACTCTGCCGGAAAACCAGTCTCCTTAGCGCCCTCCCGCTTGAAACGGTGGAGCTTAGCACTCACCACGTTGTCTAGCTTCAACGTAAATACGCGGATCCGCCGCAGCAGCTTCTCAACAAAGGAGAGAAGCCACTCATCCACTCGCTCGAGGTATTCGATGAACCAGTGGGACGATTGGCCTGATGGCTGCGGTGTCACGTCCCGGTCACTCACCCGCGGGAGCGCACGCAGGAGCACGTACACCACCAACCCAAGACTAGCCATGGTGATCAGCTCCAGTATGAAGGAGAGCCACGACATTGCCTATATCTCGTACCGGGTAAACCGCTCCACCTGAATGTGCTCCCCCACCTGTGCTGCTACACGTTTCACAAGGTCGGCGACGGTGAGCTGCGCATCTTTCACGTACAGTTGGGTGAGGAGCTCGTCCCGCGTCTCTGGGGCCATCGCGGCAACGTGCATGGCCAGGTCTCGGGCGAGCATGCGGAATGGCGCCGAACGAACCACAAAATCGGTCTCGGCACGCAGCTCGAGGATTACGCCGATGCGTTCGTTGTGCACGTACGTCTCGATGAGGCCTGCCCCTGTTCCCCGAGCCTGCCGCTTCTCCGCCCTAGCTGCACCACGTTCGTGGATGAGCGCGACGGCCTGTGTGAGGTTACCCCGGGCATCACCGAGCGCCCGCTTGCACTCCATCACCCCAGCCCCCGTCATATCGCGAAGTTTCTGGATATCACCGATCATGGATGCTACCTACGCCGCCGGTGGCGACTGGTTTACCGCAGCAGCTCGTTCCGCCTTTGCCGTGAGCACCGCCGCCTGTAGCTGGTTCACTACCCAATCGATGCTCGATTTCGCCCGATCATTCGCGAAAATGGGGTGGTCAACCAATTCGGGATCATCGTCCGTATCCAGGATCGCGACGATCGGGATGCCGATCTTCCGAGCCTCACGGACCGCTGTCATGTGCGCAGCGATATCTACCACGAAGAGCACGTCCGGGAGCCGCACGAGCGGCACCAACCCATCAAACATTTTAGCAAGCTTCGCAATTTCCTTGTTGAACCCCTGCTGCTCCTTCTTGGTGTACTTCAAGAGCTCGCCCTGCTGCCGCTTGGCCTTGAGGTCGGCATAGTGCCGTAGCCGATCCGTGATCATTTTAAAGTTGGTCAGCGTGCCACCGAGCCAGCGCCCGGTAACGTACGGAAAAGCGCACTCGCGGGCAAACCCCTCAATGGTCGTCCGGGCACTCGGTGTGGTCCCAACCAAGAGCACGAGGCCGCCCCCGCGCACCTTCTCTTTCAGGAACACCATTGCTTGCTCGAGATGCTTGAGAATCTCATAAGGATCCAGAAGCTCAACCTCATTCTTCATGCCGCCGATGAAGGGCCGCATCCGCGGATGCGTCTTTGATTTGCGGTGACCGAAGAGCACGCCAGTCTTCGCAAGCCCTATCGCCGTTTCATCGCTTACCGTACCATTGGCTACCATAGGTGCTAGACACTATACAACGGTGGTTCGCCCCGTGTAAAGGTCAGCGGTCTCACGATCACCTTAACGGTGACGCTCGCGCCAGCGCTCAATGTTTCGATGGTTTCCGGAGATGAGCATGGCGGGCACGCGCCACCGGTGCCGCCGCTGCACCTTTGCGCGGCCCACACGCCCAGGGGTGAAGACCTCGGGGCGCGTGTAGACGGGGTAGGAGCCTTTCACCTCTTCGAGCGATTCCCGCTTGCCGAGCACACCCGGGACGTGCCGGGCAACCGCTTCCACGACCGTGAGGGCCGGGAGCTCACCTCCGGCGAGCACGTAGCTGCCCATCGAAATTTCCTCATCCGCAATGTGCTCGGCCACGCGCTCGTCGACACCCTCGTAGCGTCCGCAAATAAGGATGAGCGCATCGTAGGTTGCGAAGCGGCGAGCCGTCGCCTGGTCAAACACCTTGCCGCGCGTCGAGAAGAGTATCACCCGTGACCGCTGACGTTTCCGGAACCTCCCACGAACCGACTGGACGGCACGGTAGATGGGTGCAACCCGGAGCACCATCCCCGGTCCCCCGCCGTACGGGGAATCATCTACCGATCGGTGTTTCCCTTTCGCGAAGCGGTGGAGCGGAACCAGGTTTACCTTCACGAGCCGCTTCCGGATAGCCCGCCCCAGGAGTGAAACCGTAAGGTAGGAGGTGAGGGCCTTCGGGAACACGGTAATGATATGGAAGGTGAGCATGCGATCCTGTGGGAGAGAGTATACCACGGGTGAGCAAAAACTGATCCGCCGGTTGGCGGATCAGTTTTTTGAGCGGATCCCGGAGCGCCTAGTGCTCCGGTGCAACCGCTCTGGGCTCCCGTGGGGTTCGTGTCGAACCCTCAGGCTCTTCGATCTTGAGGTTCACGCGCGCGCTGTTCCGGATACCGACAATCCGCAACAGGGAGCGAATGGCTTTTGCCGTCGATCCCTGCCGACCGACCACCTGCCCCATGTCCTGGGGGTGCACGCGGAGGGTAAGCAGCACACCCATTTCGTCTACCTTCCGATCAACCTTCACCTCGTCCGGGTGATCAACGATAGACTGAACGACGTACTCAAGAAACTGCTGGTCACTCATCGCCTTAGTTGTCATAGCTTTCTGGGCGGTACTACCTCAAATCGACCTTTCTGTGCTCTGATGTTCCTTTGTCTATCAGAACCGACGTGTGGTCATTCTATAAATCCTGTACCTGTATCGTGGATGAGCTAGCATTATAACGCCGTATTATATCTTTGTCAACCCCTCTTGCTACGCTGCTGGCGCCTCTGCAACCGGTGCCGGCGTTGGGGTTACTGCCTCCGGTGGCCCCCCCTTCGATTTTGGCTTCCCATGCACAGGAATCTTCTTGCCGCGCGCGGCACCTACGCGAACCATCAGGTTCCACACCGTTGGCGTTGGCTGTGCGCCAACGGAGAGCCAATAGGCAGCTCGCTCTTTTTCGATCCGGTACTCATCGCTCCTCGGATTGAACCAGCCGAGGTCCTCGATGAAGTTGCCCTGGAGCTTGGAGCGTTTCTCCGCAACCACGATGCGGAACGACGCCTGGTGCTTCTTGCCAACTTTCTTAAACTTTATGGCGATCATGCTGCTGATGCGAACAGGGTCATCCTACCGGAGCTACAGGAAAAGATCAACGTGCTGCCACCTCGGCAGTTTCAAGCTTCAGGGAGAACACTTTCGAGACACCGTCGTCACCCATGGTGATGCCGTAGAGGATGTCAGCGGCCTCCATGGTAGCCCGGTTGTGAGTCACAATAATGAACTGCGTCTTTTTGGCAAACTCCTTCACCAGCTCTGCGAACCGTCGCGCGTTCTCCTCGTCCAAGGCCGCGTCGATCTCATCGAGTACGAGGAACGGCGGTGGGGTAACCGCGATCAGCGCGAAGAGCGCGGCAATCGAGACCAAGCTCCGCTCGCCCCCGGAGAGCATATCGAGTGAGGTGATGCGCTTTCGGGGGAGCGAGAGCTCAATCTCCACACCCGCGGTAAGTTCCGGGTCTACCTTGTCAAATTCCGGTGCTACGGCAGCACCATCCGGGACGGTCTCGTCCGCTTCATCCGGCAGCGGCTCCACTGGTCGGCGTGTGAGTGCTAGGTGAGCGCGTCCGCCGCCGAACATCAACCGAAAGTAGTTATTGAACTCCTCGTTGATGGCCCGGAATGCAGATTTGAAGTCGGTGTGGATGCGGCCGTCAAGATCCTTAATGAGCCCGGTGAGATCTTTTGATGCCTCCTCGAGATCGTGCAGTTCCCGGGAGAGGAAACCGTGCCGCGATTCAGTCTCTTCCGCGTCCTTCACCAGGCCTTCGTCAATCTCACCGATGGCGGCAAGCTCTCCACGTAGCTTGAGCATTCGCCGCGACAGGTCCTGGAGGTCTACCGTTTCATAACTCTCCGGTAGGCTGGCAAGGTCAGCGCGCGCCCGGCCAATGCTCTCCCACTCACGTTCCAGTTCCTCACGCCGAACGGAAAGTTTCTCACGCTCAAACTGGTGACGCTGCACCTGCTCGTCGATTCGGCGGAGCTCATTCTTCTGCCGCTCCATGAGTTCCACCTGCGATCGAAACTCCTTGGTGAGGCGTTGCTGTTCGTGCACCTGGGCATCGGCTTCACGCTGTAGCTCGGCGATCTCCTGGTCGATCCGTGCAAGATCAGCTTTCACTCGTTCGGCGCTTTTCTGAAGGTCTGCCACCGGCGCTGGCATGCTCTGCCCTTCATCACCGAGCAGCCGCTCGAGTTGCCCGAGCCATTTGCGCAACTTCCCTTTCATGTGCTCTAGATCATCCCAGGCGAGCGTCGTGCGGATTTCGCTGGCAATCGCCCGGGCAATCGCAGGGAACTCTGTGAGCTGCCCAGGCGTAGCCGGACCGGCCGCGGGCGCGAATTCCATACGTGCCTCGATCCGCGCGAGCTCCTTTTCGCTCACCGCACGCCCGGCAATGAGCGATGAGAGCATCTCTCGATGCTGGGCCATGGTGCCCGAATCCTGGACTCGGTAATCCATGTTCGCGAGTAACTGTTCGAGCTTATGCACTTCACCCTCGATCTCTCTCCGCTGATCCTCGAGTGAGGTTTCCGGGACGGCCAGGATCTCATGAACCTGTCGAAGCTCGTGAAGGCGAACCGCGAAGTAGCGGTTTTCCAAATTGGTAAGCGCTGCGGCAAGCTCGCTACGCTTCTCCCAACGGCTACGCTGGCGCCGCAGGAACCGGAGGTGGGGGGTGAGCTCATCAAGCAACGCTCGTACCTTGTCCATGTTGATCCGGCTTGTGATGAGCCGTCGCTCCGCCTGCGCTTTCTTGACGCGGAACTCTCGAAGCCCGATTACCTCCTCAATCATGCCACGCCGTTCCTCCGCGCTCGATTTCACGAAGAGATCGCTCTGGCCCTGGCTAACCATGGTGAGGCCCCGGCTCCCCAGGCGGGCGCGGGCGAGCATGGGCAGCAGATCCTTCAGCTTGGTTTCAGTATCGTGGATAAAGAATTGTGACGTCCCAGAGCGATCCACACGGCGTGCCAGCATCACCTCCTCGCCGGCATCGGGGAACACTCCGGCACGGTTGTCAAAGAAAAGGCTGACCTTTGCCACACTGACCGCCGGCCGCTTCGGGGTACCCGCGAAGATGAGGTTCCCGAGGGTATCGCCCCGGAGCTGCTTCGCCTCACGCTCGCCGAGCACCCATCGGAAGGCATCAATCACATTTGATTTTCCCGAGCCGTTCGGCCCGACGATGGCGACCACGCGTGCCGGGAACTCGAGCACGGTTTTCTGCGCGAACGATTTAAAACCCTGGAGCTCGAGGCGGTTCAGGAATGGATGTGCGCTCATCACCGTTTCCGTTCTGCCGCTTCACTCTCCTCTTGAGAGAGCACTGCGAGCGCATGCTCTGCGGCGTTCGCCTCCGCTTCCTGTTTCGATCCGCCGGTACCCTCAGCCACGAGACGGTCGCCGAAGCAGACACCGATCGAAAAAGTTTTCTCATGATCAGGCCCGTCCTCCTTGAGCACGCGGTAGGTTGGGGTAAGCCGGAACCGCTCCTGGGCCGTTTCCTGGAGGACGCTCTTTGGATCGCGATACAAGCCGCGTTCCATGACATCGTCGAGGCGCACCAGCACCAGACGCCCGACCAGTTCCTTGGCGGCGACATACCCCTGGTCGAGGTAGCAGGCGCCGATGAGCGCCTCGATCGCGTTCGCCATGATCACCTCCCGCGCCTTGTGCACGTCACGCATCTCTCCCCGCGAGAGGAAGAGGTAGCGGTCGAGCTGTATGTCCCGCGCGACCGCGGCGAGCATCTGGTAGTTTACGAGGGCGGCCCGGAGACTCGTGAGCTTACCCTCCGGGTAGTCAGGGTACGCGTGGAAGAGGAACTCCGTGGTAGCGAGCTCCAGCACCGCATCGCCGAGGTACTCGAGCCGCTCGTTGTGGGGTGTGGGCCACTGCGGATTCTCGTTGAGGTACGAGCGGTGCGTGAGCGCTTCCTTCAGGAACGCTGGGTTCTTGAACTTGATTTTCAACACATCCTCCAGTTCGTCGATTCGTGCCATGTACGTCCCAATCCAATATCGAACGCCACAGGGTAGCGGAGCCAGCCGCGCCTACGCGCTTGGCTCCGGTGCACTCTGGCCTTCGTTCTTGGTTCCGGCTTCAGCAGCGGAGAGCTCTCGGTAGACGGTTCCCAGTACCCCATTGATGAACCGAGGGGAGCTCAACCCACCGTAGTTCTTGGCGATTTCAATCGCCTCATTAATCGCGACCTTTGGTGGCACCTCACTCCGATCCGCGTAGAGCAACTCGTAGAGACCGATGCGGAGCACATTCCGATCGATGATTGCCACCTGCTCCAGCGGCCACTCGGGAGCGGCCCGCTCAATAATCTTATTGATCTCCGGGAGATGCTCCACGATACCACGCACCATACGCCAGGCAAACTCCGGCTCATCAATTCCTGGACCGAACTCGGCTATGTTCCGCTCGACCACCGCGGAGAGATCCGCCTCCCGTTTGTAGAAGTCCCACTCGTAAAGGGATTGGAGGACAATTGTCCGGATGAGGTGTCGCGTCGCCATGGCTAGCCGCGGCCTACGATGCTTTCGCGATATAGACCCCGCACTGCGGACACACCCGGTGCGGCAAGGTCGGCCCCTTGCAGGATGGGCAGGCAATAAGTTGAACCTGCTTCATCCGCTGTTGGGATCGCCGCCTCCCGACCTTCGATTTTGAATGGTGCTTAGTTGGTACGCCACCCATATCGGTTCATGGTAGTCGTTCCGAGACATGCGGTCAAGAAACTGCATGCGGGAGTGCTACCGGTGCACCGCAAAGGTTTGCCGATGGATTGGGGACCGTCCGTAGCGATGGATGACGGCCCGGTGGGCCCGGGTGCCATATCCCTTATGGATCGCAAAGCCGTAGCGTGGGTGCCGGCGATGGAGGTGCAGCATCCAGCGATCGCGCTGTACCTTCGCGACGATCGAGGCAAGCTGGATGACACCGATACGCTCATCCCCGTGCGGCACCGTCTTCGGGATACCCCGGTAGCCAACTGAACGGAGCGTACGACGGCTGAGGTAGAGTCCCCCGTCAAGAAAAACTGGCGCATTCCGAACGCTCGTGCCGTGGGCGCGGACCAGTTTTGCGAAAGCCCGGCTTGCCGCCCGATTCGCCGCCTTGGTGATGTTCACCTGATCAATCACGCGTGGGGCAACGCTCGCCACGGCATAGCGCACCCCGGGGTTACGCCGCGCCACCAGCCGAATGTGTCGGAGCCACGCCACGCGCGCACGCGGTGTCAACCGCTTAGAATCACGGAGCACGGTCGGACCGGTAGCCGTAAGGGGGCGCAGATCAGATGGGGCAAGCACTGCGGCAACCGTCACTGGCCCGGCGAGGGCTCCACGACCAACCTCGTCAATGCCTACCCTAGCCATCGAACGTGCCATGGGATGGATCTCCGATGCATTGTACGACAGTTCCTGCTAGATGAGAATGAAATGGCATGAGCGCTGTATCAATGGGCAGGGCAAGGGCGACCGGTAAGACGAAATGGCACACTGCTAAACACCCAGCACGCGCCGTCAAGGCATGGGGCGCCGCCGGAGCTTGGTTATCAACATTGCTGTGGCCTTGCCGTTCCGGGACAATGGTAGGCAGCTGTGCCGGCGTCGTGTCATGTCAAAGTTTGTTCACCTCCACGTACACTCACACTACTCGCTGCTCGATGGGCTGGCGAAAATTGATGACCTCGTCAACCGCACGAAGAGCTTGGGCATGGAGGCCTTGGCCCTCACCGACCACGGCAACCTCTACGGAGCAATCGAGTTCTACCAGAAGGCGCGGGAGGCTGGGCTCAAACCGATCCTCGGCGTGGAAACCTACCTGGCTCCCAACGGACGGCTCAACAAGCGGCCGAAAATTGATGAGCAGCGCTACCACCTCACCCTGCTCGCCAAGAATGCCACGGGGTGGCGGAACCTGTTAGCCTTGGTCACCAGCGCTCACCTCGACGGCTTTTACTACAAGCCGCGGATTGACCGAGAGCTCCTCGCCGCCCACCACGAGGGGCTCATCTGTCTCTCCGGTTGCGCATCGGGGGAGATCGCACGCCTCATCGCCAGCCGAAAAATCGAGGAAGCGGCATCGACCGCTCGGTGGTACCAGACGACCTTCGGCGAAGATTACTTTCTCGAGATGCAACCGCACGCCCCCGAGCTCCACGATCCAATCCGGGCACTCGCGCAGCAGCTCGGGATCCCGCTCGTTGCCACTCAGGATGTCCACTACGCGACGCCGGAGGACAAAACCGCACACGAGATTCTCCTCGCGGTGCAAACCTCGAGTCGGCTCGATGACGAGGATCGGTTGACGCTCAAGCAGTTTGACGTGTCGCTCCGACCACCGAACGAGATGGCGCAGCTCTTTGCGCACATCCCCGAAGCCATTGCGAACACCGTGGTGATCGCCGAACGGTGCACCCTTGAACTTACACTGGGTGGCATCCACATGCCCAAGTTTCCGCTGCCTGACCATGAAACAGCCGATGGCTACCTCCGCCGTCTAACCCATGAGCGGCTACCGTCACGGTACCCCGAGACGACTCCGGTGGTGACCGAACGGATCGAGCACGAACTTGGGGTAATCACACGGACCGGGTTCGCCGACTACTTCCTCATCGTACAAGACTTCGTGAACTGGGCGAAGAACCATGGCATCGTGGTGGGACCCGGGCGCGGCTCGGCGGCAGGCAGCATTGTCTCGTACATCCTGGGGATTACCAACATTGATCCCCTCCGCTACGACCTCATCTTCGAGCGATTCCTCAACCCAGACCGAATCGCCTTTCCTGACATCGACATTGATTTCACCGACATTCGGCGGGACGAGGTGGTTGCCTATGTGCGGGACCGGTACGGGGCAGACCGAGTAGCCCAGATCATCACATTTGGGACCATGATGGCTCGCGCCGCGGTGCGCGATACCGGCCGGGCGCTCAGCCTTGCCTATGGTTTCTGCGACCAGATTGCGAAGCTCATCCCGTTCAACGCGACGATCAAGGATGCGCTCAATGTGGTGCCCGAGCTCAAAAAAATCTACGCCGAGGACCCAAATGCGCATCGGCTACTCGACGCGGCCCAGAAGCTTGAAGGTGTAGCGCGGCACGCCTCGGTGCACGCGTGCGGCGTCGTGATGACACCGGAACCCTTGACCAACTACCTGCCGCTGCAGCGCGCGCCGCAGGGGGAAAGCGCCGTCATCACCCAATTTGGAATGCACAGCGTCGAAGACCTCGGTCTCCTCAAGATGGACTTCCTGGGCCTGAAGAACCTCACCATCATCGAGCAGTGCCTTCGCCTCATCCGCGACATCCACCACGTCTCGATCGACATCAACCAGCTCCCGCTCGATGACGCGCCGACGTTCGACCTCCTCCGCCGCGGCGACACCACCGGCATTTTTCAGCTTGAA
>CAYJQO010000023.1:0-10988 GCA_964372445.1 uncultured Candidatus Saccharibacteria bacterium | reverse complement strand
CTTGTCGTTGGCCGGTACCACGGCAAGCTTCCGCGAGAGCTCAAGATACTCGAGCAGCTGCCAGGTGTGGGGTCAGCCACGGCAGCTGCAATCGCGGTGTTTGCCTTTGATCATCCGGCAATCTACCTCGATACGAACGTCCGGCGTGTGTTCATCCACCATTTCTTCAGGCGGCGGAGAAAGGTGCGCGACGAGGAAATCATTCCACTAATTGAACAGGCTCTCAACCGCAGGGACCCACGCACCTGGTACTACGCGCTCCTCGACTATGGGAGCATGCTGGGGAAGGCCGTGCGGAACCCGAACCGCAGGAGCGCCCACTACGTGCGGCATGCACCGTTCCACGGTTCGAGCCGCGAGCTCCGAGGAAAAATCGTTGCGTTCCTCGTGCAGCGCGGGAGCGCCACCCTTGAGCACCTCGCCCGGGAGCTCCGTACCAGCCACCGTGCCGTCCGTGCCGCGGTTGCCGCCCTCATCCACGACGGCGTGGTGCGAAAAAAAGCCGCACGTATTGCGGTGTAGTGGCTTCGATTAAGCCGAAAGGGAATCTTATTGTTTCGCCCGCAACCTTTCGGCAAGGAATGCAGTAGTGTAACCTCTCTCTTCCAACAGTTGTAGTAGTTCCCTCGGAGACTTGCCGGTAATCACCACATACCCGTTCACGGAAATGCCCATGTAGAGGATTATTTTCATAGTATGCCTAGCTCCATGATACTGTGGTGATTACCGTTACGTGAGCATCTCAATCCTCGCGCCAATTTTTTGGAGCCGGCGGGCGAGGTCTTCGTAGCCGCGGTTGATGGAGTAGACGTTCCGGAGGATTGAGGTGCCCCTGGCGGTGAGCATGGCGATGAGGACGATCGCCGCGGGTCGGAGGGCGGGAGGGCAAACCACCTCCGCGGCGCGGAGTTTCGTCGGTCCCTTGACGTAGACCCGGTGCGGGTCGGCGAGCAGGATGTTTGCGCCGAGCTTGGTAAGCTCGAGATAGTGGATCGCTCGGCCCTCGTAGACCCAGTCATGGATTAAAGTTTCTCCCCGTGCCTGCGTGGCAATCGGCACGAAGAACGGCAAGTTGTCGATGTTGAGGCCTGGGAACGGACGCGCGTAGAGCTTCTCCTCTGGCGCCGTGAGCTTCGATGGAGCGGTTTTGATATTGACCAGGTTGGTACGGCCGTTCCGCGCCTTGTAGCGCCGGAGGATGCGGTAGCGGAACCCCATTTTCTCGAGCTTCAGGAGCTCGAGCTCCAGAAAATCTATGGGGCAGCGCCGGATCGTGATCGAGGAGCCCGTGGTCGCGGCGATTGAGAGGAAGAGCATCGCCTCGATCGGGTCTTCGCTCGGGTAGTAGGTGACGGATCGGTTGATCGACCGCACCCCATGGACGACCAGCGTGGTGGTGCCGATGCCTTTGATCCTGACGCCAAGCTTTCGGAGAAAATCGCAGAGGTCCTGCACCTGGTAGTTCGCCGAAGCAAAGGTGATGGTGGTCTTCCCGGGGATTCTCGCCGCGGCGAGGATGGCGTTCTCGGTCACGGTGTCGCCGGACTCGTAGAGGGTAATGTGGCCAGCGTGGAGCTTGGCGTGGGAAACACGGTAGGCGCTGCGGAGGGTTTTGATCGAGACGCCAAGCTCTTCCAGCGCATAGAGGTGTGGCTTGACGGTTCGTTCGCCGAGCTCGCAGCCGCCCGGGTGGGGGATCTCGAAGCGGCGCTCAAGGTGAATCAAGGGGCCGAGGAGCATAATGGCGCTCCGCGTGTGGCAGGCAGCGTCGGCATCTATCTTCTCGAGATGTAGCTTCTTCGGCGGTACAATCACCACGTCGCTGCCTTTCCATGTAACAGCAACGCCAATCGAGGTAAGCACCTCAATGATGCGGTGCACCTCCTCGATCTTCGGCATCCGCCGTAGGATGGTTTTGCCGCGGTTCAAGAGCGAGGCGCAGAGGAGCGAGACCGCCGCATTCTTTGACGTGTTGACCGTCACCGTTCCGCGGAGCTTGGTGCCGCCTGTAATTTTGAAGTTCATCCCGTTAGAGGCAGGTCGCCCCCGAGCGGCCGCACGTGCACCGCAAGACTCTTTTGGTAACGCGTCGTGACATGCATTGTGCACAGTATACCCTAAAACCACTCAGCCTCTAACGGGATTCATACCATTAGGAATACCTGTGGCAGCGGTTGAGACCGGCTGCCTTATCATTGTACCTGAAGTGCCCCTCCGGGGGCAGGGGGTTCAATCCAAAACGACGATCTCCGCGCGATGGATCCCAAACTGCTCCGCCTCTTCTTTGGATGGCATCCAGATGTCCACAAAATCCTTCTTGCGGCTGTGCATGCGGTCCTCCACGGTGAACACCTGGTCCCCGAAGAGGCCGGGGAGTTTTATACGGCTCCCGAACGGCAGGAAGTTCGTGGCAACGATGCCTTGGCGCACGGCGGTCCCCCGGGCCGTCAGGAACGGGGTATCGTCGGTTTCCTCTGGGGTGCTCGAGTAGGCGGTTACCCAAACCTGGCTGACCGGCTCCAGGCCGCTGCACCCATCTTCGGTTACACCAGCGGCTTCGGCGACGGGGATAACGCCGGTTTTTGCATACTCCTGGCGCACTTCCCATTCCTCACCAATTATTGCCGGTGTCAGGATGATGACAAAGCCGACGGCTAGCGCGGTGATAGTTCTATGCATACATTTTTGTACCTTCCTAAAAAAACGCCCCTCAATAAGGGTTTCTCTAGCGTGTCCTAAGTGTACCATATGGCGAGTTCACTGGCAATAGGGGGCCGATCCGAAGCGCACTTAACCGCTATTTTATTGAGTTTTTTTGTGTTTCCGGTAGAATGCCTAGTATGGCGGAGCCGGTCGAAATTGCGGTAGTTTACCAGGATGAAGATTCCCTTGTGCTCAGCAAACCGGCGGGGATGCTGGTGCACCCTATTCGGCGTGCTGGGGGTTTGACCAACAGCCAGAGCACGGTGGTTGGATGGCTCCTGGAACATTTTCCGGAGGTTCGGGAGGTTGGGGACCTTTCGACCAGTCCTTCGACCCTGAGCTCAGGTCGTTCAGACCGCTTCGGCTCCGAGCCTCAGCCCATCGGGTCTGAAGACCCATCAGGGTCTGAACGACGAGGAGCTTCTGAAGAGTCCTCAGACTCGATGAGACCGAAGGGCTCAGGGCAGGCGATCGAGCGCCCCGGCATAGTGCACCGTCTCGATCGGGATACCTCCGGGGTACTCCTGGTGGCCCGGACCCAAGCGGCGTTCGAGTACCTGAAGGGGTTATTCCAGCGGCACGAGGTTAGGAAAACCTACCTTGCCTTAGTTTATGGGAAGCTTGGCGGAAGCGGGGTTATCGATACACCCATTGGGCTCCGCTCAGGAACGGTTCGGCGAAGCGTACGGGCGAAGGATATGAAAATGGTACGGCCGGCGGTGACCGAGTACCAGACCCTCCAGACGTTTCAAAAGAACGGAGAGCCCTTCTCGCTAGTTCGGCTGGTACCCAAAACTGGCCGCACGCACCAGCTCCGGGTACACCTTGCCTCGATTGGCCACCCGGTGGTTGGGGACCAGCTCTACGGCCGCCGCAAGGACCCGCTTGGGGTAGGTCGGCAGTTTCTCCATGCGGCGTCCCTGGAGTTCACGACCCGCGCCGGGGAACGTGTGCTGGTGGAGGCTGGCATGCCGTCGGATCTCCGCCGGGTGCTTAATCTGCTTGCGCCGTGACGTTCCGGGCAACCGCTGCTACAATGGTCCGGAGATGGCCTCTCGCATTCTCGAAGCTATAAAACGCCAGATTGCCGGCGGCGAGACCTTCCGGATCGTGTTCCTCGGTGACTCCATCACCTCGACCGAGTGGGTGCACCCCAACTGGCGTGAGATCGTCGAGTACGTCCTCAAGGAGGAGCTCACGAAAGTGACGGAGGATTGGAAGGTGCCTGCATGGCGCATCCGCTGCGTGAACTCTGGTTTTGACGGGGCGACCACCCAGGATTGGCTCGACCGGCTGGAACCGGAGGTGCTGGCCTTCAAACCATCCATGGTGCTGGTGGTGGGAACGCGGAACGATCTCAGCTTGGGGATTGCGCCGGAAGTGTACGGGGAGAACCTCGATCGGCTCCTCGGCGCGCTCGTCGTGTCGGTGCCGCATGTCGTGTTTGCATCGGATCCGGCTGGGAACCGAGCCGACTACAACATGCGGTACGCGCCGTACCTAGCAGTAGCAAAGGAGTTGGGTCGGCGACACCCGAAGGTCATTTTTATTGATCTCTTCGAACGGTACCGTAGCTACGATTTGAATCGGTTCTACACCTTCACATCATCCGGGAACGATGTGCTCGGCCTACGGCCGGGTGATGTCGACTACGTTCACCCGAACCAGCTTGGGAATGCCTACATTGCCAAGGTGTTGCTCGAGGATATCTTTGGCCTCAGTTTCAATCCGGACCGTTACCTTAGAGAGAGCGCAGCGGGGGTGATGTACCCCGGGTACTAGCCCTACGGGTTGCACATGGGCGCCTCCGGTTATAAAAAATCTCCGCAGCTAATCGCCACGGAGATTGCCCGTCTCTGTCGCGGGTAGGTTTCGGGCGTCACCTATCTGCCGATGTCCCTGTCCCCGCCGAGGAGCCAGGAGCTACTTCCTTCCGCGCTTCGCGCGCCGCATCGCATACCAGAAGCCGAGCGCCAAGGTACTGCCCACCCAGAGGAGGATAAGGAAGCTCGAAGCAGCTTCCATTGATTGCAAGAGGTTCCAAGTATGTGTCATGACTGCCCTGTCGTATCGATTCGTGAGAGATGCCGTCCCAACGTGCTGCCTGGAGTATATGATGATGTCGGTTTGCGGTCAACGCTTGATTCTTGGCGTCGCTCCGGTTATACTCTGCGCATGGATCAGGTGGTGGCCTCAAAGATCAAACCGGGTGCGAAGGTGCGCGTCTGGGAGCGGATCAGGGAAGGGGACAAGGAACGGCAGAGTGCCTTCGAGGGCATCGTGATTGCCCGGAAGCATGGGAACGAACCGGGAGCGACCTTCACCGTGCGGGCGGTGATCTCTGAGGTTGGGGTTGAAAAGGTATACCCGCTCCACGCGCCCACGATTGCAAAGCTTGAAGTGCTCTCCTCGCCCCGCAAGGTGCACCGCGCCAAGCTCTACTACCTCCGCGGTTTCTCGAGCAGAAAAATTCGCGAGCGTTTGAAAGCCTAAGGGAAACCTAGATTGACAGCACCGGCTACTGCAGGTAGCCTGTTTTTAGCTCTTCACAGCGCGGAAGCGCTAGCAACTCACTGAGATCTGAAAGGATGACCATGCATCAGATATTTGTTTTTGAAATGGGAGGGGAGTTTTTTGTAGAAGTTGGGGACGAAGCCATGTTCGGTACTGAACCGCACAATCCACCGCTCCCGGACCTGAAGGCGGCTGCGGAGGGAATGCTCCTCGAGCTCATAAAATTGCACGGCGAGAAAACTGCCATTCATCTCAAAGCCCCGGTTGAAGGTGTGTGGGATCCGGACCGAAAGGGGTTCGTCGTAGCCGAGGATCTGACGTTCAATCAACAGCTTAGATTCTGGATGCACGTGCGCGAGGTTCTCCCGATGTACCTGGAGGATTTGGTAGGGAGTCGCGCCGAGCACCTGGTGGCTACGGGCACCAATGGAGCCGGATAGTGGGTAGGGGAGCAGGCAATGGTATTTTTATGTAAACGCTCCCCGTCGCTACGGCGGGGAGTTTTCTTTCATTGTGAGAACCGAAGCGCGTGCCCTATAATGGGAGCCATGAAACACCGTGGTAAGATTGGCAATCGGCCAGGAACTCCGGCGTACCGCACGCCGGCGCGTTTCCGCTACCGCCAGCACGTCGAGGTGACACGAGCGAAGGCGAACCGTAGACGCCGATAAATCTGCATGGGTACGCTCTACATTATCGGAACGCCAATCGGCAACCTCCAGGATATCTCCGCGCGCGCGGTTGCTGCCCTGAAAACGGTTGCGCTCGTGCTTGCCGAGGATACGCGCGTCGCAAAGAAGCTCCTCGCACACCTCGGCGTGCACGTTCCGATTGAACGTTGCGATGAGCATGCCAGCCGTTCTGCATTTGGGTGTGCGCGTAGCTTGCTCGCCGGCGGTCGAGCGGTTGCGCTCATCACCGATGCCGGCACGCCGGGCATCTCTGACCCGGGTGCGCGCGTGGTGCGGTTCGTGCGGCAGGAGCTCCCCGGGTCGAGCATCGTGCCGATTCCCGGTCCATCGGCGCTCACCGCGGCGCTGTCGGTCTCCGGTGTGAACGCAGATCGGTTCACCTTCCTCGGCTACCCGCCCCATCGGAAGGGGAGGGCTGCCTTCTTCGGAAAGCTTGCCTCGGTGGAGGTCAAGCCGGTGGTGCTCTTCGAATCGCCACACCGTTTCCAGAAAACCTTGGCTTCCATTGTTGATGTCCTCGGAGAGGATGCCCCGGTTGTCGTGGCTCGGGAGCTCACGAAAATGTACGAGGAGGTTTTCAGTGGTTCGCTCGGCGAGGCGATCGCTCACTTCATCCGGGAACGGCTCCGCGGGGAATTTGTGCTTATCGTTCCGGGCGACCGGGAACCGCGGCCATGAGCCGAAGGGGATCGGAGGTGCCACCCAAGCCGTTCCTCGAGCGGCGCGTTGATGGCGCGAGGCGTGTCGATGTGCAGCGGTTCCGCCCGCGCAGGCACGTGCTGCGGAACGTTTTGCGAGCGCTCATGCTCATTGCCGCGGTTGCGGCAATCAGCGTCGGTGCGCTGTTCTACGTTGGCCTCAGGGCGGCCGAGAGCACGGTAGCGGCGCGGCGTGGTGAAGTGCTTACTAACTTCTCTTTAACGCTCCGGTCCATGAGCGAACCAGATCGGGCACGCGGCTACCTTGAGCAGAATGCGCAGACGCTCGCTGAATTCGATCGTGAGCTCAAGGGTGGTCAAGGGGGTGCACTGCTAGAGTTCTTCAGCATGGCCGTCCCTATCTTCCGTGACGCGGGTGGCATCATTGGGCAGCTTGTATCACTGAATGGGAACCTCCTTCGGTTGATGGCACACCTTGCGGATTTGGGACAGCACGGCTTCTCGTACCTTATCCGTGATGGGGCCGAGCTGCTGAATCTCCTTGATCGTTTCGAGGAAAGCGTGGGTGCCGTGCTCACGCAGGCACAATCAATCAAGCACACGACGTCAGAGCTCAAGCGGTTTTCCCCGTCCATCGCCGATCTCGACGAGGCGCTCGGTAGCCGGTACGTCGCACAGACCCTCGATTTTCTATCCTTGAAAAACTTTCTAGGCGGTATCCGATCGGTGCTCGGCGCTGATGCTGGAGCTGCCCGCCACGTGCTGGTGCTCTTTGAAGATGTTGGACAGGCTCGGCCTGGCGGAGGGAAGATCGTCGCCTATGCCGACCTCGAGCTGCGCGGCGGGCAGATCGAGCAGATTACAACCCAGGGGATCGGTGCGGTTGAGGGGGTATCGGCCCCATCGCCGGATCTCCCGCTGCCCCCGTCAGTCATCGGCAAGGAGTGGCGGGTTGCCGATAGCGAATGGTACTTTCATTTCCCGGCTTCTGCGCAACTGGTGCTCAACCGAATCGAAAATGCGCTTTCCGCACGTGGCGAGAGCAAATCCTTTGAGGGGGTGGTTGCGGTTAACACACATCTCCTCGAGGCGGTGCTTGATGCGGTTGGCCCAGTTTCCCTCGAACCGCTGCGCGTGACGGTTGATCGAGACAGCGTCAGGGCCGATAGCAGAGGTGCCGGGGTGCTCGAGAACCTCGTGCCAAAGCTGGTGGAACGTCTGCAAAAGCTTTCCGAAGCGGATGGGTTGCGTCTGATGGGACGTCTCGGGGAACTTATCACCGCGCGCGACGTCCGTTTCTACGCCCGAGATCCGAACATCGTCCAGTTCCTGGCATCCACGATGGTAGATGGTGCCGTCTACGACCTACCGAATGGCTTCTGGGGTTCCTATCTAGCATTCTCTACGGCGAATCTCAGTGCAGTCGATGGTGCGCTGGTGCAAACCTCAGCGGAGGTACAGATTGATATTGACACCAGCGGCAGCATCCTTACCGATCTCACCATCAGCAGCGAGCGCCGCGATCTGGTGCCATTGCAGGGGAATAAACCCTACCGGGCGTACGTGCAAGTGTTCATGAATCCTGGCTCACAGCTGGTGAGCATTGAGGGGAATGACACTGACGCTACCGTGCCGGGTAGCGGGAACGTGAGCAGTTCGACAGAGGAAGGCGCTACCACATCGCGCATGGAACGGTCGCAGATCTTCCTTACCGACTACCAGGTATGGACAGGTGAGGCGTTCGGGAAGACGGTGCTCGGAGCGTGGTTCTCGGTGCCGCCTTCGAAGCAGCGCACGCTCGAGGTACGTTACCAATCTTCGGAGGGAGAGCGGCAACCGCTCGCACCGGGGAAAACCTTCACGTTCGTGTACGAGCGGGCGAGCGGTTTTGCGGGCAACGTGAGTGTGTCCGTGGTTGCCCCGCTCGGCTACGTGTGGCAGGAGAATGGGCGCTCCCCCTACCTGTACACGATCCCGGGTACGGCGGGGAGGACGATCCTGTACCTCACGCTATCGAAGCGGTAACGTATGCATGGAGGCTGAACGCATCAGGAACTTCGTCATTATCGCTCACGTGGACCACGGTAAATCCACGCTCGCCGATCGGCTTCTCGAGATAACTGGGACCGTCGAGGTGCGGCGGATGCGGGCTCAGTACCTCGACCAGCTCGAGCTCGAACGCGAGCGCGGCATCACCATCAAGATGGCGCCGGTGCGGATGACGTACCAGGTAGGCAGCACCGCGTACACGTTGAACCTCATCGACACGCCAGGCCATTCCGATTTCTCGTACGAGGTATCGCGATCGCTGGCTGCGGTTGAGGGGGCGATCCTCCTAGTGGACGCCACCCAGGGTATCCAGGCCCAGACGCTTGCCAACTTGCGTCTCGCGCAGGCATCTGGCCTCGCCGTCATTGGCGCTGTGAATAAAATTGACCTGCTGCAGGGCGACGGCGGAGAGCGTCTCGAGGGAATAGTGCATGAAGTTGCCTCGCTCCTTTCAGTTGCTCCAGGGCAAATCCATAGGGTATCTGGGAAGACGGGGGAGGGGGTCTCCGCTCTCATCGAGGCAGTGGTTGCCCTGGTTCCTCCGCCGCGCAGCCGGCAATCCGAGCGTCACCTCAACCGCGCCCTCATCTTCGATTCATTCTTTAATGACCATAAGGGGGTGGTCGCATCCGTACGCGTGTTCGAGGGTGCCGTTTCTCTCGGCGCACCGTTGTACCTGGTGGCGACCCGTTCCCACTCGAAGGTGAAAGAGCTTGGCTACTTTACTCCAGAGCTCAGACCGCTCGTCTCGGGCGGAGCAATCAGTGTCGGAGAAATTGGGTACGTCGCTACCGGCCTCCGAGATCCAGAGCTAGTCAAGATCGGCGACACCCTCATTGCGGCTGCCTCTCCGCTGCCGCGTAGCGTTGAAACGTTTGCCCTCACCGGGTACCGAGACCCGCAGCCGGTCGTGTTCGTATCCTTCTACCCAGAGGAGAACGATGAGCACGAGCGACTCTACCGTAGCCTTGAGCGGCTCCGTCTGAACGACGCGTCGCTCACCATTGAACCGGACCAGAACGAGGTGCTCGGCCGCGGGTTCAAGGTTGGCTTCCTCGGTCGGCTCCACTTTGAGGTTACCGCTGAGCGTCTGCGGAGGGAGTTTGGTGTGCCGACGGTCAGCACCTTTCCATCGGTGCTCTACCGGGTTCGGACCAAGGTGGGTTGGGGGACCATCGTGAAACCCGAGGAGCTTCCCGCCGATTACATCGAAATCCAGGAACCCACCATTGCGATCGAGGTTATCGTGCCAGGCGCGTACCTCTCGAACGTGCTCGCGCTCCAGCGGACGTTTCGTATGACCAGCGTGCGCACCGAGAGCGTCGGGGACCGCATCAAGGTGAGCGCGACCATGCCGCTCGTGGAGCTGGTGAGCGATTTCGATGACCAGCTGAAGTCCTCAACGCAGGGTCTCGCGTCATTCAGCTACGCGCTCTCGGGGTATGTGGCTGCGGACGTTGTCCGGGTGGATGTGCTTGTGGCAGGGACGGTGCTCCCGGGGTTGAGCCGGTTCGTGCCCCGTCCGATACTTGAACGGGAATGCCACACCATGGTGGAGCGACTGAAGGTGCTCCTGCCGCGTGCTCAGTTCAGCCAGGCCATCCAGGCCAGCGCCGACGGGAAAATCGTGGCTCGCGAGGATGTTCCTGCGCTTCGCAAGGATGTGACCGGTTACCTCTACGGCGGGGACCGGACCCGGAAAATGAAGCTGTGGAAGAAGCAGTCGCGAGGTAAACGGCGGCTCAAGGAGCGTGCCGAGCACCACGCCCGATTGAGCCCTGAGGTGTTCAAAGAGCTCATGCGGAAGTAGAATGGAAGTGGAGCAGGCTATGTGGAAACCCATTGCCATCATGGTCGTGGTTGCCCTCCTCGGATGGGGCCTCTATAATTTCACCGTCCAGAAGGATGCCCTGGAGCGAGAGGTAGGCGAGCTGCGACGCGAGGTGCAAGCGCTCTCAGATGAGAACCGTTCACTCGCGAGTGACATCGAATACTACCAGCGCCCAGAGAATCTGCTCAAAGAGCTGAAGAGCCAGTTCAACTACCGTGAGGCGGGAGAGGGGCTCATCATCGTCGTACCCGCCTCGCCTGGCTCCGGGCCGGACAGGCCGAGTTCAACTCCGGTGACGGCGACGAGCAGCAAACCGTAGGCGAGTGTGGTTTAGTGGCAGAACACCAGCTTCCCAAGCTGGGGACACGGGTTCGATTCCCGTCACTCGCACCACAATCTGACTTTCGAAAAATCAGCAAAACCCTCGATGTTTCGGTTGATGATTTCATAAAATAATCCCATGACGCAACAACTTTCGTGGCACGCCAAAGCAATTCCCGAAATTCTTGATGCGCTTCATTCGCGTGAGCATGGTTTAAC
>CAYJQO010000022.1:468-11354 GCA_964372445.1 uncultured Candidatus Saccharibacteria bacterium | reverse complement strand
GTCGGGGCTCCGAGAGCTACCGCTCAATAGGTGCTTGCACCGTGGTGGAAAGTGAAAGGAAAGGGTAATGAAAAGCCCCACGGATCACGTGAGGCTTTTTTGTAACTGACTGGTTATCCCGTCGCTTTGACGAGCACCGTTCCAAAGAATTGCTGAATCTTCGCATCAACCCGTGGTAGCCATTGCTCCTTGACCACCTTGACGTTGAAGTACCCGAAGATACCGCCCAGAACCGCGACGAGCATGATCGTCGGGAGCGACGAGCCGAGGAGGTACGTGATGGAGACACCGAGCGCCGTATCCACGAAGCAGATCATCCGTTCCTCGGTGTGCGCGAGCTTGTAGAGCTCGTAGGCGAACTTCGCGAGGAAGAACGGGACCTTGCCGACGGCAAGGAGGAGCTGCGGCACACCGTAACGGATCAAGTTGGGGAGTAAAGCTAGTAGCACCACGGCACAGAAAACAATCAAGCATAGCAACCGAGGCACCTGGTAGACAAAGAGGCTCACGATGTTCCACCGCCACGCACGGTCTCTCAACCTTTCTCTTTCTCCATCTCCGACACAGAAAGATGCCGTGAATGTCACGATCAGCGCCGCACCCGTACAGCTGCAGTGTATGATTTGTATGATTTTGATACCAGCAACTAAAGAGAGTAAAGAGAGCTCTAGAACGGAACTGAGCAACAAGGCTATTACTACGAATATAATCAGAACAAAAGATACTGTATATATCAGTAGAAATAGATTGTTCCAGATTTGGAGCGCGTGCACGGTCGCCACGAACGCACGCTTCGTTGGTCGCCAACCCCTCGCGCGCTCCCACGCTTTCGGAATTGCCGCGATGAGGCTCCGGCTATCTACGATGAGCCATGCCATGGTCCCACCGGCGAGCGCGCCGAGCCACCAGAGGTAGCCGTCAGAGAGTTTTGCCGTGAGCATGCCGCCGATCAAGATGCCGCTCGCGAGCGCGAAGAAGATACGGAAAAATCGTTTCATACAGGTACTCCTTTCAAAGAGGTAAATAGACTAGTGATTTATTTGGGAAGTAAGCTATGTGTAAGGTAGCAGAGAGTGGATATTTTGTCAAGATTCTGGGGAAAACAAAAACCTCCGGGGAAACCAGTAGTTCTTTTGCTCCAGCGGCAAAAACCCACCTGCGCTCTCGGCACTACCACACGCCTGCGGCGTGACCAAGCTGGTAGTGCCTACGAGAGCTTCTCCTCAATAGGCAGCCGGGGCTTTGCAAATGGGGATGTATGGGAGGCTGTCGAGGCTCCGAGACGCTTTTCTTAGAGGCGAAGCTTTGCCTGTTTTGAGTTGATGGAAAGTGTCAGGTAATGAAAAGCCCCACGGTTTCCCGCAGGGCTTCCCACTTCATATCCTCACCTGCTTCGCCGATACCTTATTGCCGACGCTCATGTCTCTGGTCCACATTCGTGGGTCATGCCACCATTGACAAGTTCTTGTAGCTATGCTAAACTTCAAACAGCCTTAATTTTACAAATTTATTAGGAGTAGAATGATGAATCGAGGAATTATTAAGAAGGTGATGCTGTTGCTGCGGTCGCGGGGAGCGTACGAGTGGGAAGACTGGTTGCTCAGTGTGGGAACGAACATCGCGATCGTCATGCTGGTGGGGCTTATTGCTTTCGTCCTACCGCTGGATGATGCGGTGAAACGAGGAATCGTCGTGTGGGGCTATCCTCTCCTAGTGGGGGTTGAATTTCTGGTCGTGATCGCGGGATTCGTTGTAACCCATTGGATTTCAGGCAGTGACGATATTTGCTGAACATGAAAACCCCCGACATTGGTCGGGGGTTTTTTTTGATATTCATGGCGTGTGCTACCACCGCACGACGAATTGCATGAGGGTAGTCATCTGCTCGTCTCGGATGACCGCATTGCATTTCAGCTCACTCTCCAATGTAGGAATCGGCAGTGAGAACCCCGAGGTCCACTCTGCCTTGCCGTGGATGTTTTCGTAGCGGAAGATCAACCGAGCGTTCGCTACACGAGAGAGCCGGTACGCCGCGAGCGCCGAGTACCCCTGCTCTCCGCGGGACGATACCACCTCGAGTTCGAGGAGGAGCGGATCGACGTTTGCTACCGCATCAGCTCCCCACGCAGGGACTGGGCCGAAACGTGAGCTTGCGCCGAAGGCGAGCTGGTCGGTGAGCGTGTACCGCGGCCGGAGGTAGAGATTCCACTGGTTGCTTGAGCCCTGGTCAATGTTCCCGAGCAGGCGTTCGCCGCCCATCGCCGCGAGCCGCCACTCGAAGGACTGCCCGACGGTTCCCATCGCCTCGATGCCGTTCTCCCGTGCAACGAGGGGGCCATTAATCGACGCGTAGCGGACGGTCGGGACCTGGTCGATCCGGTAGTACGAGAAGTCCCAGCCGAACGGAGGATCGAAACGGCCGATCTTGATATAGCCGATGGCGGGGAGCGGATGCTCCCACTGCACCGACAACGTGTGGGCGATCTTGGGCGGCCCGGCGAGCGCCGCCATGATCTTAAGGTTGAGGTTGTCTGCGAGCGCCTTATCGCCGATGAGCCACAGGTGCTCGAGGTTGAAGCCGGTTGCCGGCGTGTTCTGCCAGATGAAGAATCCGAAACCGCTCACCTGCCATCCGTAGAGATTCGGGAGCGACGTGTCGGAGAGGTTTTGCCCCTCTTGAGCCGAAGCGATGCCGACGGTGAGGACAAGGAGCAGCGTACGTGCAAGAGTTTTCATGTGTACCTTTCAGAGTGTGGTAGGGTATAGAATTGTGAGATTGCTGAGTATATACTAATGTAAAATAATTGATTTGTCAATAGCTAATGAGTAGGTACTTTTGGAATGGGGTATCAGAACATTGACACCGAAGGTGCTCTGTGCAACGATACACAAAGCCGTTTTCTAACTTTTCTAGGTAGGCAACCGGGTGAACAGCATCCCATATCATTCACAATTTTATGAAAGGAGTTTTGTATGTATCGAGTGAGAAACACTATTCAGCCGCACCAGTTACAGACTAAGCTTACGGCGGCGGGCGTCACGCACGATCAGGTGGCGCGAGTTGATATACGTAACATAGAAGTGGCGCCGGTTACGCCAGACATCATCACGGCGGTCGCAACTTTCTTCGGCAAGAAGACGAAGCGGGCCGACGTTAGGTTCTGCAACATAGCCAACGTTCAGGTTGGACCGGTCATCAAGGGTGGCGATGGAGCAGCACTCCCATGGAAGGTCTTGGTTAAAGGGCTTCTCCGGGTTACGGAGCCGGGTTTCTACAACCTGGTCGGGGCGCTCCTGAACTCAAACGGCAAGATTACCCTCGAGGTAGATGAGGAGACCAGGATCGAGCCGGCGTGCGGGCAACTGTAGTTCGGTAAGCGAGCCCGGCGTGGTCCCGGTGATATAGCCATAGCAAAAGCCCTACGGTTTCCCGCAGGGCTTTTCCATTTTGCTGCGTCACAGTGCAAGGCATGAGATCCGCCGGTTGATGATGGAGCCCATGGTGGTGAACGGGGCGATAAAGAACGCGAGGGTGATGGCGAGCAGGAATGCCTCACCGTTCATGGCGATGAGCGTGAGGAGATAGCGTTGGCCAAGGATGATCGCCCCGGTCACTGCCGCAAACGTTCCGGCGGTGACGGAGAGCGAAGCAAGCGCCAACCTACCAAGGAATATCACGCTACCATCACACGTGAAGATGGTGTTGAGCTTCTCAGCATAGTGAATGACACCACAGAGGAAACTGGCCGTCCATGCGGTACCGGCAAGTGCCGCAAGTAAAAGTAGTGCTTGGAACATAAGGATCCCTTTCCGTATCGTTTCTGTTGTAAAACTCTCTACCGAGCAGTCAACACCCGGCGAGCCCCACTGTCAAGGTGAGCCTCGCGGACATGAGGGGTGTGTTGAGCGCCCCCTCGGTCCATTGTAGAATCTATGCAATGTCCTCCGAACGAGTTCGCAAACTCTTCTTGGATTTTTTTAAAGCTCGCGGCCACGCGGTGGTGCCTTCCTCCTCGCTCGTCCCGGACGATCCGTCGGTGCTCCTCACGACCGCAGGCATGCAGCAGTTCAAGCGGTATTTCACCGGCGAGCTCAACCCCCTGACGGACTTCGGGAGCCAGCGGACAACCTCGATCCAGAAGTGTTTCCGAACCTCGGACATCGAGGCGGTGGGGGACGAGACGCATCTGACCTTCTTTGAGATGATGGGGAACTTTTCCTTCGGGCCGGTCGGCGGTGACGATCCGAACGACCGCGGCACCAGCGGCTACTTCAAACGCTCGGCCATCCACTGGGGGTACCGGTTCCTCACCGAGGAGCTCGGCATCGATCCGGAGCGTGTCTCGGTTTCGATATTCAAAGGTGATGCGAATGTGCCGCGGGATGAAACCGCTCACCGCATCTGGCATGAAGAGCTGGGCATGCCAAAGCCGCGAATCGCCGAGCACGGCCGAGAGGATAACTTCTGGGGTCCCACGGGCGCCGAGGGTCCATGCGGCCCAACCTCGGAGATCTACGTGGATGGCGTTGAGGTGTGGAACTTGGTATTCAATGAGTACTACTGCAAGCCGGATAAAGCTCTCGAGAAATTGAAGAATCCGGGCGTGGACACCGGTATGGGTTTTGAACGGCTCGTGGCGGTGCTGCAGGGTGTCCGGAACGTGTTTGAAACCGACCTCCTGCACCCGGTTGCCTCGAAGGTTCGCGAACTCGCACCGGGCTTAGATGAGCGAACGGTGAGGGTGTTCGCTGATCATGCGCGCGCCGCTGCGTTCCTGGTTGCCGATGGCGTGCGTCCCTCGAACAAGGAAGCGGGCTACATCTTGCGGCGTCACCAGCGTCGGCTCCTGGGCCTCCAGGTGACCCGTGATATCCACACCGATCTCCTGCCCGAGCTGGTGAAGGTAGTCTCGCACACCTACGCTCGGTGGTATCCGGAACTGAGCGATGCTGCCGCCATTGCAGCGGTGTTCGAAGATGAGCGGTTCCGTTTCCAGAAGTCGGTCCGGCAGGGTGTACTGGAAATTGAAGCGTTCCAGGCGAAGGGCGAACCGATCGATGGCGCCCGGGCATTCTACCTCTACGAGTCACTCGGGTTACCTTTCGAGCTCATTATGGAAATTGCTCCTAAAGATCTGGTGAAAGGCTTACGTCGAGAAGATTTTGATCGTGAGTTCCGAAAGCACCAGGAGGTTTCCCGGGCCGGCCAGGAGAAGAAGTTCGGGGGTCACGGGCTCATTCTCGACACGGGCGAACTCAAGGCGGGGAACGAAGCGGACCTGAAAAAGGTGACCCGGCTCCACACGGCGACGCACCTCCTCCAGCAGGCGCTCCGCGACGTGCTCGGATCCTCCGCCACGCAGATGGGTTCAGACATCACGGTCGAGCGTACCCGCTTCGACTTCTCGTTCCCGAGGAAGCTTGCCCCGGAGGAGATCAAGCGTGTGGAGGAGATTGTCAACCGGAAGGTGGCGGAGAACCTGCCGGTGTCCTACGTGGAGCTGTCGAAAGGGGAAGCGGAGCAGACGGGCGCGCTCCACTTCTTCAAGGCAAAGTACCCCGATCGCGTGAAGGTATACTATATCGGAGTGCCAGGTGCTGAGCTGGTCGAAGCATACAGCAAGGAGTTCTGTGGTGGCCCGCATGTATCCCGCACGGGGGAAATTGGTACGGTACGGATCGTGAAAGAAGAGGCGGTCGCCGCCGGCGTCCGTAGAATCCGCGCCACGGTGGAGTAGTGTTTCATCTCGTGAAACACGGGTGAGGGGTGGCTTTTTTCTACTGCTGCGGGGCGGTGCCGTTCTGGGAGGGGCGCTTCATCTGCCGCCAGATATGGCGGATGAGGTAAAGGACAAACGCGGCGGCGATCACCGTTAGCACCACCCGTGTGATCCCGCCGGTTGCGGAGAATGCGTCCTTCCAGTGTGCGCCGAGCACCTTGCCCACGATCACGTAGCCGCCGCTCCAGGTGATCGCGGAGAGGAACACTATGGGGAGGAAGAATCTGGATTTCATCTGGATCAGGCCAGCTGCCACCGAGGTGTAGCCGCGGACGTAGGGGAGGAGCCGGCCGATGAAGATACCCCAGAGGTCGCGGCGAGAGATAAGGTCGGAGAGCTTTCGGATCTGCTCCTCCCGTATGGGGAGCCACCGCGGTTTCTTCCGAATGATGGCATGGCCGAAGGTGCGGAAGATGAAGAAGAGCACGCTCGTGCCGATGAAGTCCGCCGCGATGGCGGTGGAGATCACGAGCCAGAAGCTCAGGGTGCCGATGGAGGCGAGGTACCCGGAAAAAATGAGGATGAGCTCATTCGGAACGGGGTTCGGGACGCCGAGCTCCTGCAGAAAGACCAAGCCGAAGATGGCGAGGTACCCATACTGTTCCACAAAGTTAAGCAAGCTGGTTTCCATTCGAACATAGTACACCGTCCGCCGCTGACCTGGAAGGCACGGCGCGGTGGTATACTGTGGGTATGCAAACGAGGGCGGCAATCGCCGAGGCAATGCACCTGCTGCGAGCGAAAAAGATTGGCGTTATGCCAACCGACACGCTCTACGGGTTCGTCGGTTCGGCGCTGTCACGTGCGGTTGTGGAACGGATCTACCGGGTCCGACAGCGGAACTCGCGGAAACCAATGATCATCCTAGTCGCTCGCATGGGTGACCTGCGCCGCTTTGGCGTTCGGCTGGATGCGCGCATGAAGCGTTTCCTCCGAACGGTCTGGTCCTTCGGCTCCGCTCAGGATAAACCCGTGTCGGCCCAGCGTTCGCGCAAGGCTTCGGCGGGCGCGGTGAGTGTGATCCTGCCGTGCCGGTCGCCGAAGTTTCGCTACCTCCACCGCGGCACAAAGACGCTGGCGTTCCGTGTGCCGAAGCCGCTGTGGCTCCGGCGCCTCCTCCAGAGGACCGGGCCGCTCGTGGCGCCCAGTGCGAACCCCGAGGGAAAACCGCCGGCCCGTACCGTGGGGGCGGCGCGCCGATACTTCGGCGACCGCGTGGATTTCTATGCAGGCGGTAGCGCGCGTCGCGCGCAACCCTCGATCCTGATTGAGATTAAGCGGTAGCAAGGCTCACCCTTCAGCTTTCCTCAGCGAAGCAACAAAAAAGAAGCAAGGAGCCCCCCGCTTCTTTTTTAGATCAATTGGATCTGGTTCGCGACTTCTCGAGATGCGAATATTTCTGCGGTCCACCGTGCAGCTGAGAGCGCTGCCGTTTTTAGCGTGTGTGGGTCCTTGGTCAATCGCTGCAGTAGGTCGCTCTCTGGACAGATGACGCCAACGTTTGCGCCGCGTAGCCGCCCGTTCGAGCTCATCACCAACCGCATGCTGCGGTTGTACGTTGCCGTCTTAGCAAGGAAGGCCTCGCGGAACCCTCGTGGAAACTTCCGAAGAACGGTCTCGGCCGCGATGTACTCCAGCACCGGCACAACCTTTTTCTTTAAGGCTAGTGGCCGATTGAGTACGATCAGGATATCGGTTGGGTTGAAACGTTCCAGCGCTTCTTCGATGGGTAACGGAAGTGCGACCACTCCGTCGAGGTAGGCAGCGCCGTTGATTTGCACCGGACGGTTGTAGAGCACGGGAAGCGCCATCGAGGCATGGAGGACGGCGATGAGATCGGCAGCCTTCTTGGCGTCGATGAATTCGCCTACCCCGTCGTCCACCCGCGTCGCGGTTACGTAGAAATCAGAACGCGAATGTTTCACCATGGCGACGTCGAGCTTCTTCACGTGCCGGAATACGTTCACGGCGTATCCGACATCGGCGATTTTCCAAAAGCGCCATGGATTGACAAACCTTCTGTCCGTGAGGTCTTCGTAGTACACCGATGCGGCGAGGCGGGTTTGCCGTGAAAGTATCCACGCTCCGTTGCAGGCACCCGCTGACCCGCCGAGCACCACGTCAAATGCAGCGCAGAGGCCGGCGTACTGCAAACCTATGCCGACGCCCATCCCAAAAACGCCACGCATGCCACCGCCGTCCAGGAGCAACAGTGGTCGGATACAGCTATGTTGGCTATCTCCCAGGCCCAAGAGTTTTGCTTTCTCTCTGATTCTCTCGACAATCAAAGAGGTTCTATTGATGCGTACCATGTAGCACCTCGTCAGGAATAGATTTGTAATGTTGCTACCGCGAAACGTAATCGGTTTTCAGGCAGTAGTCAATAGGGTTTAAGTTACCAGTGTATTTGGTTTGCCTCTGGCGGCTAGAAAGCCAGGCTTCCGCCGATCTCAGAACCGGCGTATAATGGAGAGGCAATGGCCGTTGACCTGGAGCCCATAGACAAGGACGTCGTCTACTTTGGGCGCGTTGACTTTCGCGGCTCCAACCGCCTCTTCGGCATCCGGCGGACAGATCGGCGCCAGCACGTCTACGTGGTCGGGAAGACCGGCACCGGGAAAACCACGCTCCTCCACAACATGATGGTGCAGGACGTGGCGAACGGGGAGGGTCTCTGCGTGGTGGACCCGCACGGCGAGCTCGTCGAGAGCCTGCTCACGAAGATCCCCGAGGAGCGTATGAAGGATGTGATCTACTTCAACCCCGCGGATGCGGATTCCTCGATTGGCTTCAACGTGCTCGAGCTCCCTGACCCGAAGTATAAGCACCTCGTGGCTTCCGGGCTCATGGGCATCTTCACGAAGATCTGGTCGAATGTCTGGTCGGCCCGAATGGAGTACATCCTGAACAACGCGATCCTCGCCCTCCTCGACACGCCGAACACCACCCTCCTTGGCATCACCCGCATCCTGGTGGACAAGGACTACCGGCAGCAGATCATCGCGAACGTGAAGGACCCCGTGGTCCGCTCCTTCTGGGTGAACGAGTACGAGGAGTGGCGCGACCAGTTCCGGAACGAGGCGATCGCCCCGATCCAGAACAAGGTGGGCCAGTTCCTCTCGACGGCGCTCATACGCAACATCGTCGGCCAGGCGAAGAGCACGATCGACATCTTCGAGATCATGAACACGGGGAAGATCTTCCTCGTGAACGTGTCGAAGGGTCGGATCGGAGAAGACAACTCGTCCCTCCTCGGCGCCATGCTCATCACGAAGATTCAGCTCGCCGCCATGGAGCGCGTGCGAGTCCCCGAGGAGGAGCGGGTGGACTTCTTCCTCTACGTGGACGAGTTCCAGAACTTTGCAACCGACTCCTTCGCGAACATTCTCTCAGAGGCGCGAAAGTACCGGCTGAACATTATCCTCGCGCACCAGTACATCGGCCAGCTCGTGACCATGGGCGCGAGCGCCATCTCTACCAAGGTTCGGGATGCCGTCTTCGGGAACGTGGGAACCATGATCTTGTTCCGCGTGGGAGCGGCCGATGCCGAATTTCTTGAGCCGGAGTTCGAGCCCGAGTTCATGATCCAGGACATCGTGAACCTCCCAAACCGCAGCATCTACCTGAAGCTCATGGTGAACGGGGTGACGTGCCGGCCATTCTCGGCGACGACCCTGGCGCCCTTTAACGTGAAATCGCTCACCGATGTGGCCGAGCAGGTGATCGAAGGGTCGCGGAAGCGGTACGCGCGCCCGCGCTGGATGGTGGAGAAGGAAATCAATGAGTGGGCGGGGGCGATTTCAGCCGGATCAGGTTCGGGCGAGAACGAGGTAACCTGCTCGAACTGCGGCAAGACGACCCACGTGCCCTTCGAGCCGCAGCCGGGCCGGCCCGTCTACTGCCAGGAGTGCCTCGCCAAGGTGAAGTCCGGTGAAATCGAGCCAGTCCGGTGGCGGGGGACCCCGACGGCTCCCACGCGGGCGCCCCAATTCTCCCAGCTTGCGGGCCTCGGCATCGAGTACGGGGAGGAGGAGGCGCGTGCCCCGGTGCCTGCCCGACCACTAGCCGCGAGCGGGCCTCGAGCGGCAGAGGCATCACCGCCTTCGGATGCCGGAGGGCATCGACCGGTCTCCCAGCGATGGCATGATCGAGACCGCGGATCGAGGCCGTTCGAACCTCGCCCACGGCCGCAGGGAGATCATCTATCATCGCCACAGCCTGCCCGGCCACCTACTTCTGGCGGGTCTTCCCGACCATTGGGAGGTCGGCCAGCTTCCATACTCCGGCGGGACCTGGGGCCTCCGGCGCCCGCCGCCGCTTCAGCGGAAGAGGAGCGGGAACACCAGCTCCGTCTCGCGGAGCTCACCCCCAGCGAAGCACCCAAGCAAACGAAGCAACCCTCGCCGCATAGCGAGGCCACGATCGCAGGCCTCAAGGAGGCCCTGAAGGAGGCGCTGGGGAAGATCCCTGGGCCAGAGGGGAAATAGTAGCGCCTACCCCGTATCCCTCTCGGCACCGGCTGTCGGTCCACTCCGGCGGCGGCCCGCAGCCTACGCTCTCGGCACGGCGATCCGCCGAAGGCGGAACCAAGCTTACCGCGCCTCCGAGAGTTGCCGATCGAAATACGGAGCGGGCGTACCGGGGGGAATTTAAAAAGGCTCGTCTTGCGACAAGCCTTTCTTGAATAATGGCCGGATATGCTACCGGTTGCCGTTCGGGACAACGTGGAGGATTTTGATCGCCACCACGTTGTGGGATACGAGGCCGATGAGGCCAGCGAGCGCACCTCCAATCAACGTGCCAATCGGTTCCGCGGTGATGTAGTAGCCAACGAGGACGCCGAGCGCGGCACTCACACCGCAGATGGTTCTCTTCTGCGAGTGGATGGCGAGGAGCACCTCTCGTAGAAAGATTTTTGTAGTTTTCCACGCGCGCGGACCGTACGCTAGTACTTTCACCACGAGCCACGCGGTTCCTGCGATGAGTAATCGCACGGGCCAGTAGGTGTAGAGGACAACTGGGTTAAGCAAGATGAGCCCTCGTAGCGCAAGCTGTACGACGCAATCATCTTTCCTTCAGATTTATTTGTCTTATATAGGAAGATCA
>CAYJQO010000022.1:0-458 GCA_964372445.1 uncultured Candidatus Saccharibacteria bacterium | reverse complement strand
TTGTCGTGCGCGAACGTATAGCGTATGGCGAAAAGTGTCAAAAACATTCCGAAAGAATATCCCAGTACTATCAGTACTAACCTAGATTCTATTTTAACACTTCCCTCGGGAGCCGTTAGAGTGACAATCACCATTGGCAGCAAGATAGAAACAAAGATCATTATTATCACGACTGCTTGAAATGCTGCTTCAGCTACCTTTTTGAGTTTTGGTTTCCATTCTATTACTGCCACCTGCTTCCATGCCCGTTCTACGGCGCGCATAACTTCACGAAACTCGAGCGTGAGGTAGCTTCCTGCGCCACCCGCGATGGCACCGAACAAGACCCACAGGATCTCGGGCGTGAAACTTCGTGCGACGATGCCGCCAATAATGCCCCAGACGACGCAGATCAAAAACATCTTTTTCTCTTCCATACACCCTCCAAATATAAGTTTGTTAAATGGGTTACTTGAACT
>CAYJQO010000021.1:0-11784 GCA_964372445.1 uncultured Candidatus Saccharibacteria bacterium | reverse complement strand
TTCAAGATGTCCTGCAGGTTCTGCAGCTGATCGGCAAATCCCACCACCTGCCGATTGGTCTCGTCGAGGCGCGTCAGCTTCTCGGTTACGCTCTGGATGATCTTCGCGCTCTGGCCAAACTGTTGCTGGATTGCCCGTGTGGATTCACCGAGCTTGGTGTCGAGCGTACGGCTTAGCTCCTGGATTTGGTTTTGGAGGAGCACGAGCGATTGATCGGGGGCATCCGCTGCTGCCCTTGGCCTGGTGTTGCGCCAGAGCACCACCACGCCAGCGGCGAGGAACACCAGGATCGTGACCAGTAGGGCAACCTCAAGCATGCACTCTATGGTACACCAGCGGCCGATGCCTGCCCATGGTTCATCAGTTGACGTACACGATGGTGGCGAGCGCTACCACGGTGAGGAGCGAGAGGAGCACGTTCGTCCCGATGAGGAGGTAGGCAAGGGTTCTGGCTCGGGAGAAGCTCTCACTGCCGAGGAAGGTATTCACGAGTGCTAGGAAAATCATAGCTCCCAGGAGCTTCCAGAGATCTTCCACCGTTCCGAAAAGGTCGATGCCATGGTACGCGTCGAAGTGGAGGATGATGGATGCCGGAAGGTGACCGACGTTTAGGGCTACGATTGCCGTGGCGATAAGGAAAAGCGCCCCGCTCACCAAGAGGAGTGCCACGGGCGCCTTCTCCTTGAACATGTCTAGCTCCAGCTTCATGCGTCCTGAGAGGAACTGTGGTGCGCGGGAGAGGAATCTCACTACTCACTCGCTTCACTCGTTCCGTTTTAAAAACCTTTTGGTTTTTAACTCGGCCTTCAGCCTTTTTCCTACACGGGGAAACCTATGAATTTTTCCCCGACCCCCTTTCGTATTCGAATCCTCTCATCCATACCATAATAGCAAAAAAATGCCCATGCGGCATCTTTTTTGCTATGTGCGCGGGAGAGGATTCGAACCTCCACGCCTTGCGGCGCTACCACCTCAAGGTAGTGCGTCTGCCAGTTTCGCCACCCGCGCAGACTGCTGGGGTATCCTAGCGGCTCCGTTCCTATTTTTCAACCGGCTGGCGCTGCTCGATCACGATTGGCGTAGGGTTCGCCTGTTTGGCGATCAGGTACCCTAAGCCGAAGCTCAAGGTGACGATGAGCGCGAGCAAGAGCCAGATGTGGGTCCATCGCTTCGTTCCTTCCGGCACGGGTTCCATAGCTTGACGCGTGAGACTATTATACCCTACCATCAAGCAACGACGCCATGGCGCATACCAAGGCAAAGGGATCTACAAAGCTCGGGCGAGATTCGGAGTCCAAACGGTTGGGCGTGAAGCGCTCAGCCGGATCGGCGGTGCGCGCTGGTGAGATCCTGGTTCGGCAGCGCGGCACGAAGTTCTACCCGGGGACGAATGTCCGTCGCGGCGGGGACGATACCCTCTACGCGCTCGTGAACGGAACGGTTCGCTTCACCACGCGGAAGCGGGTATCGTTCAACGGTTCCAGAAAGTTCGCGAAAATCGTCAACGTCTCCTCCTAGCTGGAGGCAACCTGGGCGATTGCTTCGACCGTTACCTTGACCATTGCGGTGATACCCTCGCCGAGGTTGGCGTGCACCACGTGCTCGCCGGTCGTTTTAATTGGGCGATCAATGGCTACCGTCACATCAGGAAATCCTTGCTCATGGAGCGCTGTTTGGATGTCTCGTGCGGTGACGGATCCGAATACAGCTCCCCGCTCCCCCGTCGCAACCTTGAAGTGCAACGTCTTTTCGGCGAGCGCCTTAGCTTGTTCACGCAAGAGCACGAGGCGCTGCTGGTGTTGCGCTTCCAGCCGCACCGTAGCCTCCGCGGCCTGGGCGAGTGCCGCTACCGTGGCGACTAGAACCAGCTTGCGCGGGAGGAGCACATTCCGCGCATAGCCAGCCTTCACCTCGCGCACGTCGCCCCTCTTCCCCAGCCCAGGGACATCCTGCTTGAGCACCACCTTCATTGCATTTCGGCGCGGAGCACTTCCAACGCTCGATCGAACTGCGGGTCGCGTTTCCCTTCGATGTCCTCAGCGGTGAGCTTGACCTCGATGTCCGGCTCGAGACCTTTCTTGTCGATCTCCGCGCCGCCCGGCGTGAGCCACTTGGCGATGGAAACCTTTACGGTGGAGCCGTCGCGTAGCGAGTTCACCTCCTGCACGCTCCCCTTGCCGTAGGTTTTCTCGCCCACCAGCTTGATGAGCCGGTCATCGCGCAGTGCGCCCGCGAGAATTTCAGAGGCGGAGGCCGAACCGCTGTTCACCAGCACGACCATCGGCAGGCGGGCGAAGGCAGCATTGCCGTCGGCGTACATCGGCCGGCGGTCGTTCCCTGGGAACTGTTCCACCACCACCTCCCGCCCCCGTTCCAGGAACCAGCCGGCGAGGTACGTAGCAACATCCAGGAAGCCGCCCGGATTATTGCGGAGATCGAGCACCATGCCCTTCACGCCGCGGAGGAGCAGCTTGATAGCCTCTCGATCGAACACGGGCGGCACGTTCCCGTTGAAGTTGTAGAGGCGTACGTACGCGATGCCGCTGTCTTTCATTTCAATGTCCAGGGTAGGCAGGACAACCGTCTGGCGGGTAATCTTGAACTCGCGGGCATCATCCCACCCCTCGCGGAGGATGAGCAGGGTTACCACGCTCCCCTCCGGTCCGCGGATGATCTTCACTGCCTCGTCTACGGTGAGGTTTGCGGTGAATGTGTCATCCACCTTCAGAATCTTGTCGCCCGCCTTGAGGCCCGCCGCTTCAGCCGGGTTCCCCTTGAGCGGCGCCACGATGAGGAGCTGGTTCTTACGCATCCCGATCTCGGCACCGATGCCGCCGAAGGAGCCGCTCAGATCCTGCTCAAACTTTTTGGCATCGCGCGGATCGAAGAACGAGGAGTAGGGATCATCCAGTGCGCCAACCATTCCCTTGATGGCGCCGTAGAGCAGGTCCTGTGCGGCAACCTGGTTCACATGAACGTACCGTTGCTTCACAAGATCAACGGCTTCCCAGAAAAGCGAGAAGTCGGCATCGATGAGCTGGCGGCTATCGGTGATTTGGACAGATCGGGTGGCAGTGCCTTACCGGACGCCGATGTAAAAAAAAACGCCGGCGATAGCCGCAATGCCAACCGCTACCGCCACCAGTTTCCCGATGTGTTTGACCTTGAGGTGCCTCATCCCTAGTCTCACCATTGAATCATACTCACCGGTCTGCTGCAACCTGATCTAGCGTGGTGTAGCAGGCGCCGGAGGGGGTGAGCCGCGATTCCAGAAGCTGGAGGCTGGTGAACGGACCGGTTTCTCGGAATGGCTTGTCCAGATTTGGCAGCGAAGCCCTGGGAATCGCATGGAACCTGGCGAGCGTTACGTGGCCGTGGAACGGACGCCGATCATGCTGCCAGTGAACCCCCACATGCTCCAGAGAGCTTTCGAGGTGGGCTCGGAGCGTCCCCAAGCGGGCGGACGTGTTCCGGTCGGTGGCGAGCCACACCATCCTAGGCATGGCCCCTGCCGGGCCGTAGGCTATCCCGTTGAAGGTGAGCTGGGTATCTGCGATGTTTGAGGTAAATGCCTGGATGGTTTCCCGCATTGCCTGCCCAACCAGCGGGATGGCGAGCGGGTCCTGTACCCCGAGGAATGTGAGCGTAATGTGCCAGTTTGATTCCGGGAGCCAGCGAACGTGTTGGTCGTGCGGGACGAGGCGGATTGCCTCTGCGACCGCGCACACGGTTGCTGGCGGGAGTGGGACGGCGACGAAGAGCCTAGCGGTGCTGACCACGGGGGCGCAGATCCTTCGAGTGATCGGTGAAAAGCTTGCCGTCGAGGTGGTCTACCTCGTGCTGGAACACGCGTGCGAGGAGCCCCCACGCCCGTATCTTGATCTTCTTTCCCCGGATGTCGTGCCCCTCGAGCGTCACCCGTGCCGGCCGCTCGACGATGCCATACTGGTGGGGAACGCTCAAGCATCCCTCCTCAACGGATACCGTCTCCGGTGACGTTTTGGTGATTGTCGGATTCACGATCGCGTAGAACCGTTGGCGTCCCTCGCGGTCGGGTACCTGGGCGACGAAGAGGCGCTCGGTGAGGCCAATCTGGTTCGCGGAGAGCCCAACCCCATTGGCTGATTTCATGACGGCGCGCATCGTCCGTACGAGGTCGCGGAGCTCGCCCGTGCGTTCGCGTTCAAGGGCGAGGGGCGGCAGCTTTTTCCGAAGGACCGCGGCCGCTTGGGTATGGCCAACCGTAACGATCCTATCCTTCATGGTGCCGAGCGCCGCGGCGCGACTTCTGTTGGGCGATAGATTTTTGAGCAACGCGCATGAAGTAGGCGCCGAGATTTTTCACGTTCGGCCGCGAGGCCACATCTTTGGCGATTTGAATTAGCTCTTCCTGATCGTGCTCCTTGGCAAGCTTGATGTAGAGCGACTTGTGCCTGCGGTCGTGCAGGATTTCCGCGATCGCCAAGCCGGCCTCCTGGTATTGGCGGTACACCCGCGAGGTTTTCTTCCGTTCCCGGAGGGTGGCGGTGTAGCTTCGCGATGCCTTTTCCATGTCACTATTCTATACTAGAACCGATCCTACCATGAAGTATGTATTCTTTGGGACGCCAGAGTTCGCCGCTACCATTCTCCGCCGTTTGATCGCGGTGGGCCAACCGCCGGCGCTCGTCATATGCAACCCCGATCGTCCGGTTGGTCGCAAGCAGCTGGCCACTGCGCCACCGGCGAAGGTGGCTGCTGCCGAGCGCGGCATTGCGGTATGGCAGCCGGAGCGGCTCGATCCAGTCGAGGCGCGTGGGAAACTGGCGGGATTTGACGTAGCGGTGATCGCCGCGTACGCAAAAATCATCCCAGCGAGTGTCCTCGCGCTCCCCCGCCTCGGCATGATCGGCGTGCATCCATCGCTTCTCCCCCGCCACCGCGGAGCCACTCCGATCCAGGCAGCAATTCTCAGCGGAGATGCGGAAACCGGTGTAACGCTCTTTGTGATGGATGAAAAGGTGGACCACGGACCAATCCTCGCACGCCGCACCCTGGCGATTGGTCAGACCGACACCTACGCCACGCTCCACGATAAGCTCGCCCAAGCCGCCGCTGATCTCCTTATCGAAATGTTGCCGAAGTTTCTCAAGAAAGAAATTGCACCGCAGCCCCAGGACGAGGCGCAGGCCACCTACACCAAGAAGTTCACAGCGGAGGATGGTTTCGTGAATTTAGAGACAGATGGGCCGGAGCTCGTCTGGCGCAAAGTCCGTGCCATGAATCCCGAGCCAGGCGTCTACACGTTTAAGGAGGGCCAACGGATGAAAATTTTAGAAGCTGACCTGGTGAACGGGAAACTGGCCCTTAAAAAAATCCAATTTGAAGGCAAAAAAATACAGCTATTGACAAAACAAGAATTATAGCTTATGATTCCAGCGTTCCTTGAAATTGGCTTCCTATGGTAGATTGCCGTGGGTACACCGTCTTGGTGGGCCAAAACTCATACGCCCGAACGCAAGGGCTGAAAGGAGTTAATAAAATGGAACGCAGTGAAAGCATCGCCAAGATCGTGGATAGTATTTATAACGCTGTCACACTTGAGATCCACCGCGGTAAGCTTGTGGAGGGGTCAGAACTCGCTGGCACAGGAATATTCGTAAGCCAAGTGTCTATGAAGGACAATATCAGAATGATGATTCTAAATGTCCTTTACTTGAGTGACGATTCTAAGAAGGAATTTCGAGCACGCGGTCAATATCTTATTGATTGGTCGCTCAAGGTTTTTGCTGATATCCTCGCATCGCTTTTTGAGAAACAAAAGAAGGCCCGAGAGTACGTCGAAAAAACGATTGTGCGTGGTGAAAATGATTCGGTTCCACGAAACATTCTACGTCATTTCCTCTGGGAAGAGCGTGCTACCGCAGAAGCGATCGAGATACGAAAGCGGGAGTTTGATGAGCTCCTCACTGCCGCAAAAGAGCTCGGCTTCGAAGTTTTTGAACGAAGTGAGAATCGGTACCATGTGTACCGCGTTCTTGAGGTAAATTCACTTGAAATCGCTCGAGACCTCAAACTCTAGAGAGTTTCAAATCGAGTAAGTAACATAAAAAGCCCCACACGTTGTGCGGGGCTTTTCAATTTTCTCTAGCGGAATTAAAAGACGGGAAACTGCTCCTCAAGAAAATTCAGTTCGCGGGAGAGCAACCAAAAGCTACCTGATCCGCCTTGCCATGCGCGGTTGCCTGTGGTAAGTTAGCCGCAGCATTTTTGTCATGGAAGATCTATAAAAAATGGAGGGAAAATGGCACGCTTCTTTTCCTACGGGGAGCTCGAACGTGACCTCGTCACAACGCCAGAGGACATCACCCGCATCGCCGGCTTGATGCAGACGCTGCCCTCGTTCAAGAAAGGCCTCGCCGTTGTATTCGGATCAACCGCCTGGGGATGCCATAGGTGGCGGAGCGATATCGACATCCTCGACTGTTTCCCCTGGCACGGTGATGGCAAGCTTGATCTTGAATTGGATGATTTACTTGCGGGTATGTACCCTCAAGCGACTGCTGAGCTATCGATCGCTTCTATGATTCGGCACAACCTGGTTGAAGTGCTTTCAACGGAAGATCCCCACCAGCAACTGTATGCGTCTCCAAGGATCTCGCCATCGACGCGAGACCATTTCCAGTTCCTCGCCCAGGTGAAGGCCGGCGCGTACTGCACGGCTTTAGGGATCATTGAGCCAATGCCGCTCCGGTCCCGGATTGCCGATATTCATACCTACACGGGTATCATCCGAGACAAGTGGAGGTACACGAAAGACAACTTCGTAAGCATGGGTGCCCCGCGAAAATTTGGCCAATCCGGCATCACGTTGCGCGATGTGTTGGATTGGGGCAGCTTGCGGGACCTTGCAGCCATCGAGAATTTTCCGAAGCAGCTTATGCGGAAAATACTCGGCGAACGTATGTGCCTGCCTTGTCCAGACACGGTTCCCAATGTGGTTGCGGCGTTCTGCGCGCTTGCGTCGAATGACGTAAAAGCTAAAAAGCTCACGCAGCTTTTCGAACCGTTCTTCAGTATTGACGCGGCGTACCAGAAACTCGTTGCAGAGGTGTGGAGCAGTGGGAACGGCGTACGGTGCACTGAAGCGGAGTACCACCGGCGGATCCTGCAGCTCTTTGACGGACTTCCGCTTCAACGAATTGAAGAAATGTACGGCATCGTCTACGAGATGTACCCTGGCTATGATGGTTAGAATTGTGGTGCCCAAGCCTCTAAGCAAAAGCCCCAACCAAAGCGGTTGGGGCTTATCTTATTGCTGTATGCTCTACAAATTACTAGCTACTTCACTCCAATTCACCACATGCCACCAGGCCTCAATATATTCTGGTCTGCGATTTTGATATTTTAAGTAGTACGCATGTTCCCACACATCCAAGCCAAGTATTGGCTTCAATCCTTTCATAAGCGGACTGTCTTGGTTTGGGGTAGTTTTTTAGTTTTTCCAAAAGCGCATCAATTTCCTGCTCGGTTTTTTGCTCCTGCGAGAGTCCTTGTTCACGGAATGTTTCCATAGGTTAATATTTACTTTGTTCTTTCCGCAGCGCTTCGAGATATTTTTCTTTCGCGAGGCGGGCTTTTTCTTTGGCATCCGGTGGCGCGTTATGTCGGCCAGCGGCGCCAGAAGCTTTAAGCCAATCTTATTTCAGTTCTTCAAGCGTTACATCTTCAAATAGCACTTCCTTCGCTCTTTCTAATTTTTGCCGCATGCTTTTAGTTTCCTGAGGAAGTTCTTCCATTTCAAAGATTTTTACTTACTTCCTCCCAGTTTACCACATTCCACCAGGCTTCAAAATTTCTGAATCAGATTTTTAAACCCCAATGCTACCGCAAATGCCCCAACTAATGTGGAAAGAAGTCCGACCAAAACGCTTACCCAAAGAATCTGCCACATTTTTTTACTTACGATTTTTGATAATTTGAACGACAGTATCTCTTCCGTGCTTTGTTTCAATCTTTGAACTTCTTCTTCATTCAAAATCGGAGTCAAGAAAGAAACAACTACTAATACTATGCCGATAATAAATAGGGCAATATAGATGATTAAAAGATTAAGAGATGGCTCTGCGCTCAAGATATTTTCCGTTACTTTCAAGGCTTGGAAGGCCCCAGAGGAATTTAAGAATTGAAGCAGCGGAGTAAGAACAAAAAGTAATACGGCAATTCGAAAGATAATTTTCCCGTACTTTTCAAATTTCTGGATAAACAGATCCACATCAGCACGCTTCATTGTTACCGGATACCAGCGAAATATAAAAAGAAGGATTATTAATATAAAAATCATAGTTCTATTTTATCCCAATTCACCACATGCCACCAGGCCTCAATATACTCTGGACGGCGGTTCTGGTACTTGAGGTAGTATGCGTGCTCCCAAACGTCCAAGCCGAGGACCGGCCGGAAGCCCTGCATGAGCGGACTGTCCTGGTTCGGCGTGGTGATGATTGATAGCTTCCTGGTCTCATCCTTCACGAGCCATACCCAACCGCTACCGAAGAGACCAACCGCGGCTTTCGTAAACTCGTCGTGGAAGTTCATGAACCCACCGAATATCGCTGCAATTGCTTGGGCGAGTGCTCCCGATGGCTCCCCACCGCCACCCTTGCCCGCTGGCGCCATCAGCGTCCAAAAGAGTGAGTGGTTCGCGTGGCCGCCGCCGTGGTTCCGCACCGCTGCCCGCACGGCCTCGGGAAGCGTCTCGATCGAGGTGAGAAGTTGCTCGAGCGGCTGTTCGGAGAGGTTTGGGAAGTTCGCGAGTGCGTCGTTCAACTTTGCGACGTAGGTCGCGTGGTGCTTCGTGTGGTGGATCTCCATGGTCCGCGCATCAATCCACGGTTCGAGCGAGTCATAAGAGTATGGAAGTTTGGGGAGTTCGTACTTCGGCATGGGGGTGCTAGTATGGACTACTTACCCACAGGTGTTTTGGTATACTCCATCACAATTTGCTGGTTGTCCTTGAGTTGAATTGCGCGGTAGACATCTGGCCGCTCAACGTCGGCAGTCCCGTCGATGATGACAAGAAGCTGATAGCTGTCGCGGGCAATTGGCTTGCCCCAGACATCAAAGAAATCACCGATGGTGTATTGCCGGTTGTCCTGCGCCTCAACGTGAATGGTGCCGGTGCCGTCATGCGTGTGCACGGCTCGTTCGCAGCTCCCCAATCCGATGTTCGTGGGAATGGTTTCCTCAACCCCGTCCACCTTGATCGTGAGGTGTGGGTGGATGTGCTGGACGAGCGCGACGTTCGGCACAAGGCAGGGCACGGTCGTGGTGATGCCGTTCGATCGATTCGCCCCGAGGCGCGGAATGATGAGGAGCGCTGCCACCACGAGCACGAGCCCGGCGACCCACATCACGGTTGATTTATTCCGTTTCATAGGATTCAATGGTACCACACCGTTTGCGGGGTCGTCTAACGGTAGGACACAGCGCTCTGGACGCTGGTATCGGGGTTCGAATCCCTGCCCCGCAGCTAATGCTAAAACTGACTTGCCCTTGCGGTGAGTCAGTTTTAGTATCTAAGTTGTTGGATGCAGGGATTCGAGCAGGAGGAGGGGCCGGGAGGAAGTGCTCGTCCTCCCGTGTTGGAGATTGTTCAGAACCGAGGGTTCTGAAAACGCAGCCCGAAGGGCGAGTAGTGAGATTCCCTGCCCCGCAGCCGATAGAAAATCCTACTGCGTAATATGCAGTTCGGATTTTCATCGTCCCGAGTGCGTCAGCACGAGGGATTACAATTATCAGAATAGGCTTTTCAATCATCCCGAGTGCGTCAGCACGAGGGATTACAATTATCAGAATAGGCTTTTCAATCATCCCGAGCGTATGTGAGGGAATAAGTCAGCCCATTCAGTGTCTTCGACCCTTTTTAACATCTACGAGGTGCAAAAATCGAAGTCCCCGAGCGAGTCCTGACGAAGGAAGGACGACGAGGGGTCGTACAAATCTTATGTCATATTTCGTCTACATTCTCAAATGCGCTGATGAATCCATGTATGGTATGTAGGTTGTACGAACAACCTTTGATTAGGAAATAACCTCGAAAATCTTAATGGGGACATTTTTACCTTTCACGAGTACCTTTCCTAACTCGCGGGTTACATATTCTCCCGCAAGCTTATCCTTAGTGAGCTGTGAAATAATAATATGGGTTTTATGTTCTTTATTTAAGCCTTCCAGGCGCGAAGCGGCATTGACGCTGTCCCCTATCACGGTGTAATCAAAGCGCTTTTCGCTCCCCATGTTTCCCACGGTAACCATGCCGGTGTTTATGCCTATGCCTATGTCCACAAAAGGCAAACCCTGTTTCTGCCATTTGCCCTGCAGCATCTTTAGGCACCTAACCATACCCAGAGCCGCCCGTACTGCCCGGTCAGCTTGATCGGGTTGGTCGACGGGAGCTCCCCAAAAAGCCATGACCGCGTCGCCAATGAACTTGTCCAGCACCCCGTCGGTAGCCATTATCTCCTCGGTCATTTGGGTGAAGTACTCATGTAACAATTTCGATAAAACCTCTGGGTCGGTGGTTTCCGTAATGGTGGTAAAAGAGCGAATGTCGGAAAACAGAATGGTCACCTCTTTGCGGTCACCGCCCAATTTTAATTTTTCGGGATGCTGCTCAATGAGCTTCAGTACCGCCGGAGAAAAATAAAACTGCAACGTTTTTCTCAATCGGCGTTTTTCCATCTCCGTCTGGTACCATTTGTAGGCTGACTGGCCACTGAACAGAAATCCGACAAAAATTAAATTATTGAAGTAGGGTAAAGCTACGCCAAATCGCCAAAGCACGAAGCTTATCACCGGCAAGCCTATAATCATGCCAACGAAAACCTTGCTGGCGAGCTTGGCTTTGTCAAAAATAAACAGCAGCAACAGCATTAAGCCCAACATAATGCCAATGCCGTACTGGTAGAAACTCGGGGCTCGCTGTATAGCCCGGCTCAATAGAATGTTATCTATGACGTTCGCGTGCCATTCCACCCCGGCTAGTACCTGTTTTTCAACCGGAGCTAAAAGCGTGTCGTGCAAATCTTCAGCCGTAGCGCCAATGAGAACAATTTTGTCTTTTAATGGATCTTTTAAAAATGAGTCGCTTAAAAAGTCGCTCATAGCAAAAGTTGGAAAGCTTGCTGCCCCGCCAACATAATCTATTAAATAATCCTTAAAATCTTGTCCCTCAACGTTTAAAACTTTCGCCGCTTGAAAGGCTAAAGGCAGCATTTGGTCATTCTCCACTCTTAAGCTTTGCGGAAAATCCCTAACCAAGCTGTCGGGGCTCTCCGGCACATTTACATGTCCTAGGCTCACATTGCTCTTTTCCCAAAAATAACTTACGGGCTTTAACAGCCTAGCAGGCGCATTTTGTCCTTTAATGTAAACGGCTTGACTGGCTAGTACGACTGGAAATTTTGATTGATCTAGGGCTTGTTTAAAGGCCTGGTCGTTTTCAAAATTTTGTGTTTCGCTAAAATTCACATCATAAACCACAAGCCTAGGGCCAATTTCGTTGAGCTTATTAATAATTTGAGCATGAAGCTTGCGATCCCAAGGCCAGCGGCCAAGTTTTTGCAAACTGTTGTTGTCTATAGCCAAAATGGTAATATCCGGATGCGGTTTTTGCGATGCGCGAAAAAAATCCAACGTTCTCAATTCAAAACTTTGAGAAAAAGTGAGCAAACTAACAACAGCCACCAAAATTGATGCCTCCCAAAAGATATCTATTAGAAAAAGTTTTTTCATGGATTAGCC
>CAYJQO010000020.1:0-12114 GCA_964372445.1 uncultured Candidatus Saccharibacteria bacterium | reverse complement strand
CCGTACCCAAGCTGAAGGGCGGCACTTGTCCCGCTCCCGGTGCCACCGAGGATAAGGTTTCGGTTCCACTGGATGTTTGTCCACGGCGTTGCCATCTGGATGTGCAACCCCGCGTTCGGGTTCGTGTTGCCGATCCCGACGGCCGTGCCGAGAGCGGGTGCGTAGAGCAAACCGTTATTGATCGAGAGCGAGTCGGAAGCCTCGTTGTCCGTGATCACGCCGTCGTCCGCGATCGTATCCGGCGTCAGATCGCCGGTGTTCGCAAGCGTGATCGAGTCGCCGAGCGGCACCACGCCGCCGCCAGAGAGCCCCACGCCCGTGGCCACGGTGATGGCCGAGCTCACGAGCTGCGAGTTCGCGATCGCGCCTGCGCCGATCGAGAAGGAGGCGGGGTTCGTGCCAGAGCAGGTAATCGTCGTGCAGGAGACCGAGATCACGCCCGAGTTCGAGATCGTGCCGGTCGTGGTGATCGGGTTCGGCGCGAGCGTGATGCCGGTGCCCGGCGAGAGCGAGGTGACCGTGCCGCCTGAGTTGGTGTCCGCGTCCGCGCCGCAGGTCACGGTGCCGTCTTGGTTCACGATGCGCACGTAGCTGCCACTCGCGCAGGTGCCCGTGACGCGGCTCTGGATGATGGCGGTGTTCACACTCAGCGTACCGGTTGTGGTGATGGGTCCGCCGGTGAGGCCGGTCCCGCTCCCGACGCTCATCACGGTGCCATCTGCGGGCGTCTGCCACGCGGCGAGCCCTGAGATATCCGAGGTGAGGACCTTACCCGCGCCGGGCCCCCCGCCCGTGATTTTCACCTGGCCGGCGATCTCAAGCTTCGCGCCAGCGCCTGGCACGGTCGTCCCGATGCCAACCGCGCCACCTTTCAAGGTGAGGAGGTCGGCGCCGCCGTTCTGCACCACGAGCGCGCTGTCGGTGCCAAGGCGGAAGACCGTCGGGAACAAGGCGCCGGCGCGAACTAGGCCTACGAGTGCATCAGATCCCTGGGTGATCGTGAGCGGGTATGAGGGTGCGCCACCTACGCCGAGCTGCCCGCCGGCAGTCCAGGTGCCAGCGCCGGGAAAATTGACCGTCGTGCCGAAGGTGGTCGCCGCGGCATTGAAGGTCCAGCCGCCGGTCACGGTCTCGGCCACACCCTTCCGTGGGACGACCGCCGTGTCAATCGCCATGGACCCCGTCGCGGTGATCAGGTTCGGGGTGAGCGTGATGCCGGTGCTCTGCGAGAGCGAGGTGACGGTGCCGCCGCCCCCGCCGCCCACCGCGGCGCACGTGCCACCGGTGACGATGCCGCCCGAGACGGTGACGGGCGCGAGCGCCTCTCCAGCGGGACAGGACACGGTCGCCCCAGCGGTGCCGCCGCGGCGGTACACGTCGGTGGCGCCGACGTTCACGTCACCGGAGACGTCAAGCCGGTAGCCGGGTGCGGCGGCGCCGATGCCGAGCCGCCTCGTTGCGTTATTCCAGTAGAGCTCGCCATCGGAGGCAAGCGTCGTCGCACCGGTGAAGAACGCCACCTGGTTCAAGGCGCCACCCCCCGAGAGCGTGCCGCCGAGCGGCACGCAGGTGCCGCCGGTCACGAGGCCGCCCAGGGCGGTGACCGCCCCGAGGGTCTCCCCGGCCACGCAGCTCTTCGTGGCGCCGATGCTCGTACCGATACGGTACGCGGCGGCAGCGCCGATCGTCACATCACCGGAGACGTACGCGGGGCCGTAGACCGAGAGCCCCGGCGGGAGAACGGTGCTCGAGGTGGCAATGCCGAGCGAGGCGGGAAAGGCGTAGTTGGCGGTGGCGAAGACGCCACCCGAGAGGTTCGAGGGCAGGAGGTTGGTGAGGCCGACCCCGCGGCCGGAGAAGGTGTGCCCCGCCCCGCTCACGTGGACGTTACCGTAGACATCAAGGGTGTAGAGGGAGCTGGGGGTGGTGGTCGCGATGCCGAGGGGACCCGAGGGAAGGATGATGAGCTTGGTCCCGGTGGCGTAGATGGTCTCGGTGCCGATGCCGAGGGCCCCGGTCGAGCTCGCGATGAGGAGGCCATCACCCGTGGGGGGCGAAGTCGAGGGACCGATGAACGCGAGGGCGACGAGGGCAATCCCGAAGGCGGCGAGCGCCGATAGCGTCCCGGTCGCGAAGGTGAGGTATCGACGGATTCGTTTGGAACGCTGGTTCATTCGCACGGTTCTCCCCATTCTACCACGCGGGGGGTGCCCGGCGCACCGGTGGCGCTCAGGGCAGCACCACCAATTTCCCCTCCATGGTTCCACCGGATGGGCAGTGGTCGCGGCACAAGAGCGAGAACGTGCCGGTGACCGGGACCTCGAAGCTGATCCCTTTCGTTTCTCCGCGACGGGCGAACACGTAGAAGCCGAGGCTTGGCGAGAACAGATCGAAGTCACCACCCTCTGAGGACAGGTTGATCTCGATCACATCTCCCCGCCTGACCGTTACGGACGATGGGCTGTACCCATCCCGTGAGGCTACCAGCGAGAACACGTTGAAGGTGCGCAGCGGCTGCCCGGGCTGAGCCGGGATGGCAATCTGTGCTTCAGGGGCCCCAGGCGCGGCGTTCGCCGGCACCTCCGGACTGTAACCCTGAATGGGAGATTCTTGAGTAAGCGCTTGGTTTGGCGCCAGCCGAACCGTACCAGGAGAAGCACCCGGTGCCGGAACAGGCACCGTGGGGTTGGCGAAAACCATAATGATCACGAGGATGAGCACGATCGTGACCAGGGCGCCGAGCACGAGCACCTGCCGCTTCGTCATGAGACATAAGTATAGCACAGGTGCGGCAGCCCGGGGCGCCGGCAGGAGCACACCGGACGTTCTGCTATAATGACCCTATGCGTGCGTGGCGGGTGCTCTTCTGGATGGTGATTATTGCGCTGGTGCTCGTCTCCATCTACCTGGCGTTCACGAGCCCGCAGGCTTCCGCCGCGACCAACATTAGCTCCGACGCGGACAAACGCTACGCCTGGAACGACGCATCGGCGTGGTGGGATTTCTACGGGAGCTTAACCGTAACCGTCACCAGCACCGGCATTGAGGGGTACGCCACGTCCCCGATCGGTGAAATCTCTTTCGACTGTGCCACGAGCCCCAGCGGCGACATTTGCGCGACGTCATCCTACACCGTATCAAACACGAACGGGACGCTCTCCGGCTACGCATGGAATGACACGGTCGGGTGGATCAGCATGAGCTGCCCAAACAGCGGACCTTGTGGAGCCATGTCCGCACCCTACGGGGTTACCATCAATCTTGCCACCGGAGACTTCAGCGGCTGGGCGTGGAACGACATCGTCGGCTGGATCAGCTTCAACGGCTGCAACCACGGATCATGCGGGCTCTACAAGGTGAGGACTAGCTGGAACCCAGCCGTTGCCACGGTCGGGTACCTCGAGTCATCAGTCTTTGACACGAAGGCGCAGTCAGGGGCTACCCTCAATAGCATCATCTGGCTCGGTGATAACCCTCTCGGCGGCGCGCGGGTGGATTTCCAGGTAGCTACCTCGAGCGCAGCCAGTGACCCATGGAACTGGATCGGATACGACGGCACGGCCGCAACGTACTACGGTGCGCCGTGCGACGCAGGCATCTCCGGTGGACCGGGGGGTAACGATGGCGCCCCGCCGAACACCCCGATCTGCATCAACCCGAACCACGTGAAGAATAGCCGATACCTCCGGTACAAGGTTCGCCTCAAGGCTGACCAGACCGGCACGCTCACGCCGCAGGTTGACGACATTATCCTCAACTGGAGCCGCTAGCAAGCACACCCGCCATGCAACCGATTAAGCTCAACCGATCACTCACCTGGGTAAGCATCGCCAAGCCAGGACAGAAGGATATCGCCGAGCTAGAGCGTCTCGTGCCGCTGCACCCCATCATCGCGGATGAGCTCTCGGCTCCGTCCGATCGCAGCAAGGTGGAACGTTTCGACGACTACCTCTTCCTTGTCTACCACATACCCGTCTACCGAGCCGACGATCGCACCTCGCGCCGATCCGAGGTCGACCTGATTGTCACCGCACGAACCGTAGCCGCTATCACCTACGAACCGATCGAACCGCTCCTCCAGTTCGAACGCGACCTTCGAGGACGCCTCCAGGGCCGTATGCAGACGAGCGCCCAGGTGGTCTACTACCTGCTCGAGGAGATCAACGACTTCTCTGCCAGGCAGCTCAAACACGTGGAGAAGAAAGTCGGCTCCGTTGGCGACCAGCTCTTCAGACGGCAGGATCGAACCCTCCTTGAGGAGATCTCGTACATCAAGCGCGATCTCCTCGACTTTTCCATCATTGCCGCGGCGCAGCGTGCCGCACTCGAGACGCTCCGCGATGTCGGCAGTAAGTTCTGGGGCAAGGATGCTGCCGTCTACTGCGCTGACCTGCTCGGCGACTTCCACAAGATTGTGTACCTCCTGGAGAACCTGACGGCGACGATCGAATCCTACAGCGAAACGATCTCACAGCTCTTCCAGTTTAAGACATCCGAGGTGATCCGGCGATTCTCGATCCTCGGTTTCCTGACCTTCCCCCTCCTCCTCTACACCACGATCGCGCTGCAGCCGAGCGTTGCCGCCACGTTCATCCGAACACCGTTGGATTTCTGGATCATCTTCGGGATCATTTCTGCGGTCGTCATTGCCATCGCCGTCGCCTTCCGCCGGAAGGGTTGGCTGTAGCGATGCTCACCCTCTTCAACACGCTCACCCGTCGGAGGGAGCGCTTCGTTCCCCTCCACCGCGGCAAGGTTGGACTCTACACGTGCGGACCAACCGTGTACCACTACGCGCACATCGGCAACCTCCGCACCTACGTGTTCGAGGATGTGCTGGAGCGAACGCTCGAATGGAACGGGTACCGGGTCACCCGCGCCATGAACGTCACCGACGTTGGCCACCTGACCTCCGACGCCGACCAGGGCGAGGATAAGGTAGAACGTGAGGCGCGGCGCGAGCGAAAGTCAGTGTGGGATGTTACCCGGTTTTACCAGCGAGCCTTCTTCGCGGATCTCCGCGCACTCAACGTTCGAAAGCCGAAGCACGTTGCCCCGGCAACCCGGTACATACCAGAACAGGTCCGGCTGGTGAAGCGGCTCCTCTCCCGCGGCTACGCGTACGAGACGCCATCGGCAATCTACTTCGACATATCGCGGTTCAAGGGCTACGCCAAGCTCTCCCGGCAGCGCGTCGGGGAAAAATTAATTGGCGTCCGCGGCGAGGTGGTGGCTGATCCCGAGAAGCGGCACCCGGCCGACTTTGCCCTCTGGTTCAAGCTCACCGGCCGCTTCGCGCACCACGTCATGCGGTGGCGCTCGCCCTGGGGCGACGGATTCCCCGGCTGGCACCTGGAGTGCTCGGCTATTTCCACCGCCCTCCTCGGACAACCCTTCGACATCCACACCGGCGGCATCGACCACGTTCCCGTCCACCACACCAACGAGATCGCCCAGTCGGAGGCGGCCTACGGCAAGCCGCTCGCCCGCTACTGGCTGCACGGGGAGTTCCTGCTCATCGATGAGGAGCGCATGGGAAAATCAAAGGGAAATTTTGTTACCCTCGCCGACGTCCGCCGCCATGGCGTAAGCTCGCTCGCCCTCCGGTACCTGATGCTCACGGCTCACTACCGCAAGCGCCTGCGCTTCAGCTGGGAGAGCCTCCGGTCGGCGCAGCAGGGATACAACCGGCTGCTCCAGAGCATCGGGTCACTCCGCTCGATCCGCACTCATGTGAAAGGAACGGGTAGCTACCGGGACCGGCGCCGGGGCACCGCCCTGACGCTCGCCTTCACGCGCGAGTTCACCCGATCGGTGAACGATGACCTCAACACCCCGGGTGCCCTCTCAGCGCTCCGGGGGATGGTGGGCAAGGCCATCAAACTCCGATCGCTCGGGCACCCCACGGGGAAAGCCGCACGGATGGTGGTCGCTGCTGCTGCCGAGGCAGACCGGGTGCTGGGCTTAGATCTCACCAAACCGCCCCGCGTCCCGCGAGCCGTGGCCGCACTCGCCGCAGCACGCGAGCTATGCAGGTCGCGTGAACAGTTTATCCGAGCTGACGCCTTGAGAAAAAAGATACATGCCCTAGGATACTCGGTAGAGGATACACCCCTCGGACCGTTCGTGCGGCGCCGGGAGGGGTAACCCTTCCCCTATGGCGGACACCGGATTCAAGCTCCCACCGCAAGACCTCGAGGCCGAACGCTCGGTGCTCGGAGCGCTCATGCTCGACAAGTATGCGATCGTCAAGATCGCCGATCTCCTCTCGCACACCGATTTCTACCACCCGACGCACCAGCACATCTACGCGGCGATCACCGAGCTCTTCCAGCACAGCCAGCCCGTGGACCTCCTCACCGTCTCAAACAAACTGAAGGAAAAAAAAGTGCTCAACGACGTGGGCGGCGTTGACTACCTCACCGAGCTTGTTTCGAACGTGCCGACCTCGGCCCACGTCGAGCGCTACGCCGAGATCGTGAAAGAGAAGCGGGTCCGCCGTGACCTTATCCGCGCCTCCTCGGAAATTAATGAGCTCTCCTTCGACCAACCTGATTTCGAGTCGCTCGTGGATAACGTTGAGCAGAAGATTTTCAGCATCTCGCAGCGGTCGCGGCAGCAGCGATTTATCCCGGTGCGCGATGATCTCCCCGCAGCGTACGAGCGTCTGGAGAAGCTCCACCGGGGCGAGCGGGGCACCTACCGCGGGCTCCCAACCCACTTCCCGCAGCTCGACGCGCTCCTCTCCGGTTTCCAGGCATCCGATCTCATTATCCTGGGCGCCCGGCCCTCGTACGGGAAAACGACGTTCGCCCTCGACGTTGCGCGCCAGGTCGCACTCCAGGGAAAATCGGTGGGCATCTTCTCGCTCGAGATGTCCCGGGATCAGGTCATCGACCGGCTCATCGCGGCCCAGGCCCAGATACCCCTCTGGCGCCTGCGGACCGGACGCCTGAACGATGAGCTCGAGTTTGCGCTGGTCCAGCAGGCCCTAGACGAGCTCTCGAAATCATCCCTCTACATCGATGACACGCCCTCCCCCACCATCCTCCAGATGCGGTCCATGGCGCGCCGCCTGCAGCTCGAGAGCAGCCTCGACCTCCTCATCGTCGACTACCTGCAGCTCATCCAGCCGCGCACCGGTTCCGACAATATTGTTCAGCAGGTAACCGAAATTTCCCGAACGCTCAAGGCGCTCGCGCGCGAGCTGGTCGTGCCGGTCCTAGCAATCTCGCAGCTCTCGCGGGACGTTGACAAGCGCGAGGTGAAAATCCCACGGCTCTCCGACCTCCGGGAGAGCGGGTCGCTCGAACAGGATGCCGACGTGGTGCTCTTCATCTACCGCAAAGACCGCGAGCGCACGGACCTGCCCGAAGAGGAACAGAACGTGGTCGAGCTCATCATCGCGAAGCACCGTAACGGCCCGCTTGGCTCCGTGAAGCTCCGCTTCGACCAGGAGCGGGTAACCTTCCGCACCATCGACACGGTGCACACGGGTGGCGAGGGCGAGGCGTAGCGGCATGGTCCCCGAACCGATCAAACAGTTCATCGAGCACTTCTCCCGGCTCCCCTCGATCGGGCCGCGCCTCGCCACAAGGCTCGCGTTCCACCTCCTCTCGCTCGACCGGACCGCGCTCCGCTCACTCGGGTCATCGCTCACCGAGCTCACGGCCCTCGAGCGGTGCCCGCGCTGCTTCTTCTTCAAGGACGCCGGAGAACCGCTCTGCTCGATTTGCGCGAGCCCTGGCCGGGAACCGCGCGTGATCGCCATCGTCGAAAAGGAGACCGATCTCTTAGCCATCGAGCGGACCGGCCGCTTCCACGGTCACTACCTTATCTTGGGCGAGCTCCCCGAGCGCGGGGTGCTCGAGAGCGTTCACCGGCTCCGCCTCGCCGCCCTCAAGGATCGGATAGCGAAGGAGTGCCAGGGAAAGGCGCAGGAGGTCATCGTCGCCTTGAACCTCAACACCTTTGGTGATTTCATCGCCGATCTCATCCGCGGTGAGTTCAAGGGGCTCGCCGAGAAGATTACCCAGCTCGGCCGCGGCATACCCACCGGCGGCGAGATCGAGTTCGCCGACGAGGAGACGTTGACTAGTGCTTTAGAGCGGAGGTCTTGAACCGACTGCAGCCCTTCCCGGGGAACGATCTCGCCTCCCACCGAACCCCCGACCCCCATCTCGGACACCCTCGGTTTCCGACACCCCGCCACAGGCGGGGCTGCCTTCCGACACAGGGGTTCCGTCACCGATAGGATCGGCGCGGCGAGATTGAGTTCGCGGATGAGGAGACGCTCACGAGCGCACTCGAGCGGCGGGCGTAGCCGGCCAGCCAAATTTCCTCCCGCGGCAGTTGACAGATGGGTGCTGAGGGTAGCACTATTGCCATAGCTAATTTACACAGAATCACCACAAGGAGAAACTTCCCATGGCTAGACCACAGACAAACGCGCGACTCATCATCGCCCGCGCCGGGTACTCGTACGAGGATATGGAGATGACCGATGCCGGCAAAGCTCAAATCGACAGGCTCATCCAGAAACTCAAGCCGCTCCTCACCGGGCGACGCGTAGCGGTTCACTACGGCTTCGACATAAATCTTCAGGAATGCGGGCGGATGCTCCGGCAAGCCCTCGAGGGCTGCGCCTCCGAGGTAGTAGGGTATGGCTCATCCGGGTACACCCCCGGTCCCTACCCTGACATCAACTCGAAGGCGGCAGGCGAAATGATCGACGAGATACTCGAAGCTCACCGCAAAGGACTCGACGATGTCGTTATTTTCCCCCACACGTCCTACATAGAACCGCTCGCCCGTCTCTACTTGGCGCTCACGCAGGGGTACAAATACCAAGATATCCATCTACCAAATCCAGGCGAGGCAATCCTCTTTGAAAACAACACGGCTGCCTACCTCACCCAGTACGATGTACGTGTGATCAGCCCTTTTATGACCGATTTACCGGGACCTCAAGGTCATGATCTGCGCAAATGCGTCCGAGAGTTTGAAACCGCGATGTTCCAGGGACGAACAGAGGATACCAAGGCCCTCCTCCAGAGAGCCACCGAACTGAAGGCACAGGTAACCATCCCCGCGTAGCAACCTGTTTTACTACATTCAAAAGCCCCGACACATTCGGGGCTTTTGCGCTGCTCTCATCCAATCTTGACGATTTCTAACTCCGTGTAGCCCTGCCGGTGCGTCTTCCGCTTACGGTAGCGGGTCTTCGAGTGGTAGCGGAACACCATCTTCCGCTCGCCCCGGCCATTGGCAACCACCTTGGCGTGGACGGTGGCGTCTTTGAGGTATGGCCGCCCGATCGCCACCCGCCCTCCGTCAGAGGTGAGGAGCACGCGGTCAAACACCACCGGCTTGCCCGGCTCAACGTGCAACCGTTCCACCTGGAGTGTATCACCGACCTGGACCCGGTACTGTTTCCCACCGGTAGCGATAATGGCGAACATGGGTTTCGGGAGCATACCATGAAACCGAAGGGGCCGCAATCCCGTGTAACGAATGGAATCACGGCCCCGTACCCACCTGAGCAGAACCGCTAGTGTTCGACGTTCTCGCGAAGCTTCGAGATCAGGTACGCGGCGTAGTCTTTGCCGCCGATACCGAAGGCGATCCCGCCCGCGAGGGCGAGCATGGCCACGAAGCCGGTCACGATCGAATTGATGAGCCCGACCGCTATGCCGAGCTGGGTCAGTGCGGCGAAGAAGCCGAAAATCACCACCGCCCACCAGGTGAGCGAACCCACAAAGCTCGCCCCGAAGAGCTCCGCGCCCTTGACGGAAACCCGCACCAGGCGCCGCAGGAAGTTAGCAATGACCACCGCGGCCAGCATGATGAGAACGGCTACCACCACATTCGGCACGTAGAGGAGCACCTGCTGGAGGAAATCGGAGAGGGCTAGGAACCCGAGGATGTCCGACGCCGCCAGGAAGAACACCACCAGCAGGAACCAGTAGGCGAGCTTCCGGAAGAACATGGCGCTGTTGATCGAGAGCCCCGCCTTGTGGAAGTAGTGCTCGAGCCCCAAGCCCGAGAGCGCCCTATCAAGCTTAATGAGGCTAATGACCCGCTCGACCAAGAGGCCGATGTAGTGGGCTACAATGAGCCCGATGATGAGTACGATGAGCGCGCCGACGATGTTTGCCAACGCGGCGAGCGCACCCACCCACAGGTCCTGGAGCGATCCGGCGATCACCGCTGCCCAATCTTGAACAGCCATAGTTTTATGCTACTATACTAATCTGCACTGAATCGACCTTTGTATTGCACAACCCCTACAGTATAGCACATCAGCCATGAAACTGAAGGCAAACCTGCATTTCCACTGTGACACCGATCCGGACGTCCCGCACAGCTTCTACGAGGGGGTTGACCGTGCCGCGGCGCTCGGCTTCCATGTGCTGGCGCTCACCTGCCACAACACGGTGGATGCCCGAGCCGAGTACGAGCGCTACGCGAGCGAGCGCGGGATCCTTTTCATCCCCGGGGTAGAGCGAACCATTGACGGTCGCCACGTGCTCATCCTGAACCCCGGTCCGGGCACCTCCCTCATTACCTCGTTCGAGCAGCTCGGCGCCCACCGCGCCCGCAACCCGCAGTGCTTGGTGGTTGCCCCCCACCCCTACTTCTACGGGTGGTACTCCCTGCACGGGCGGCTCGATGACTACGCGCACCTCTTCGACGCCGTCGAGCACTCCTGGTTCTATTCGAAGTGGTTCAACCGGAACGTGCACGGGGAGCACGCCGCGGCACGCTACCACCTCCCCCTCATCACGACCTCGGACACGCACGACCTCTCGCTCCTCGACGCGAGCTACGCGATAATCGAGGCCAAGGAGCAAACCATCCCGTCGGTCTTCGAGGCGATCCAGAAGCGGCGTTTCAAGAATGTCACCGCCCCGCAACGGTTCTGGAGCGGCATGGTTGGGTACATGATCCGCAGGAAGCGGATTGAGCGCGCCCTAGAGCGGCGGCTCGCCGCTGTTACCCTGACGCCCGCTCGCGCTCCGTGGAAAGCCCTCAAGGCCCGTGAGGTCTCTACCCTACGCGAAGAAATTTCAGAGGTCGAGTAGCAGGGCAACACGCGGGGAGAGAAACCAAAAACTGCCACTCGGGCAGTTTTTGGTTTCCTGTCTGGTGGTCTATGCTCAAAATAGTTTGGACAGTTTTCGCCGCCTGCGCAATGTTCACCCCGTTAGACATTCTTGGTGGACCTAGCGAGAATCGAACTCGCGTCTCCACAATGCGAATGTGGCGTCTTACCACTGGACCATAGGCCCAAAATTGCTGCCTATGTCTAACGGGGCAGGTGCGCCGTAATGCCACTTTACTATGGGCCCGCAACGAGTGGCTTCCCCTCTGCGCTGAACGGTATTATAATACCGCGAGCGGATATTTGAAAAGGAGCCACAGACAGAAAGGAATAGGCGCTATGACCGCTGAGGAACAGGGAACGGTTCGAAAGGTCCTCCAGTACCTTAAGGTGATGCGGGGTTCTGGCGATCACGCCATGGCCACGATGATGATAGAGCACGGTAGTTTCTACAAAAACGTGCTCAAACCGCTCGAAGCAATGGCAGACTGGAATGACCACGATGAGGCAGCGGTGCGGGAAAAAATTGAAGTGGCAAAGGAAGAAACCAAGGGGCACACGCTCTCCGAACGCAGCAAGAAAATCAAAAAACTGATCGCGGTGGGTACCATTACGGCGGGTCTTGCGCTCGCCGCAGGCGGCGTCCACCACCTCGTCAAGACGAACAACAAAAAGAAGGGGTCTCGAGGAAAGGCTAAGAATGCTGGGGAGTAATCCTCGGCATTTTTTATGCTGGTCGCAATTACTGAACGCAGTGCGAACCCATTTTGCCTGCCCGCCAAAGTTTCAACGACAGCGGGGAAAACCCCAGCGATTTTTTCGGGCGGCGGGGCCTCAAATTGGATGGTAGGTGGGGTTGGATTCTTCTGCGTGCTTAATTATATTAAGATTGCAACTTTTATGCTCTTCGCACCACGCCTGGCATTTCTCGGCCCATGCCCGATCTTCGTATTGGAAACCGCACGCCTCGCACCGATATAATTTCTTATCGTTTTGTTGAATAGTTTTGA
>CAYJQO010000019.1:0-12322 GCA_964372445.1 uncultured Candidatus Saccharibacteria bacterium | reverse complement strand
AGCTACCGTCTCCAGGTCTCGACCGTCTCAAACTTCTCGCCCACGGTATACAACAACGGCTTAATCACCACCACCTCGCAAGCCGTCTCTGGCCTTTCAAAAAGTACCACCTACTACTGGCGGGTGAGTGCCACCAACACCGGTGGGACGAGCGGCTGGTCCCCAACGTGGAGTTTTATGACAACGGGCGTGCCAACCCGCTAAGTCGTGCACTGGAAGCCCGACGAGGGGGACGAGACCGCTGTCAATACAGTGAAAAGTATTCCTGAGGCCGATTTTTAATCGACCTGGGCTGCTATCCCCGAGGGGAGCAATTAGCTATACTAAGGGGGCATGCTCAGGAATTTCCTACGGCTGTTCTCGCGGTTCGTTCTCCCACGGATCGTCGTGATCGGCCTCGATGTCCAGGACCGGCACCTGGCGGCGGTTGCCGCCGAGCGCCGCGGCGATAGCCTGAGGATCATCGGGTCGCACGTAGTGGAGCTGCCAGAGGCGGCCATTGAGAACGGCGAGCTCTCGCAGCCGGCTCTCTTCCGGGAGCGTCTGGGGCAGCTCATGGGCGGGCTTCCGGCCCACATCTTCGAACGGCTCAAATCCGAGCCCATTTTTGTGCTCTCCATCCCGCCGCACCACATCTACACGGCGACGGTGCTCTTCCCGCCGATGGCCGACGCGGAACTTGCGGAGGCGGTGCGCTTGAAAATGGAGACATCGCTGCCGTGGCCCATCGCCGGGATGTACTTCGACTGGACCAAGGTCTCCGTCAACCGGAGCGATACGATTGGTGTGTTCATGGCCGCCGTTGCCAAACCCACCGTTGACGCCTACGTGAGCGTCTTCCTCGAAAAGGAATGGCTGGTGAGCGCGTGCGAGTTCCACATCCTCAGCATCGCGAAGTTCGTGCGGCAGGATTCTCAGCCGTTCATGCTGGTATCGATCGATGAGGACGGCATTGAGTTTTCCGCGATCGTTTCCGGTCGCGTCGTGAGCCACTACCTGCAGAAAATTCAGCGGGCTGATGAGGTCCAGGCCCTCCTCAAGGATAAGATTCGGCAGCTCATTGCGTTCGTCGAGGGAAGCCTTGGCGTCCCGATCCAGAACGTCTTCGTCCTGGATCGCATCAAGTCGCTCACGCCGGCGTTCACCCAAATTGAACAGGAGACCGGGGTACCGGTCCGCTCATTCAACCTCTTGCCGGCTGATGAACGGTTCCTGATCGCCAACGGAGCGGCGCAGCGTGAGTACGGGGCTGGGGAACCTGCCATCAACCTGATGCCCTTGGAGGCGACCGGCCGCTACCATGAGAACCTGTTCATCAAAACCTTCCGGCTCTGGACGAAGGTGCTTGTGGTTTTCGGGGCAACCTTCGCCATCGCGTCCGGGAGCATCCTGGCGCTCACCAAGAGCCAGCGCAGCGAGCTCTCGCAGAGCATCGGCGCGCTCAGCCCGTCCGTGCAGGCTCGGTTCGCCGAGGCGCAGCCCCTGATCGACGAGGCTAACCGGTTCAATGCGCTCGTGGCGCAGGTAGCGCAGAGCATCACGCTCCGCACACATGTTGGCGATAGGCTCAACGTACTGGCGCGAGAAGCGGTGCGGGCGGGCGTGACGATCAGCAGCGTAGCTTTCCGTGATCCAACCGGTGTCACGCTCACCGCCGCCTCGCCGACACGTGCGAACGCGGTCGTTTTCAGCCAGTACCTGGAGCAGGCGTTCTCCAAGGTGACCATTCCGGTTGCTGACATTGCCCCAGAGAGAAACCTGAACATCCATGCCACCGTTACCTTCTAGAGAGGGGGAACTGATCGCCCAGAAATTGCCAGCTACACCGATGCGGGTGGCTGCTGCGGTACCCGCTGATCCGGTTCGACTCTTCAGACGCAGGCTCCGGTTCACCCTCATCCAGTTCAGCGGAGCGGTGTTCGGCACGGCGCTCGTGCTTTTCCTGCTCATCAGGACCCTCTCCTCAGAGGTGGCCCTCCTGAAGCGGCAACGAGGAGAGTACCGGTGGCTTCTCTGGAACAGCGATGCGGTTGCTGCGCTGAACGTGAACCGCGAAGCGGCAAGGGCTATGGAGGGGAGAATGGAACAGGCGTTTCCACTCGCGCTCGAAGTTCCGGTTGCTGTCGTGCCGTACATCCAGAATCGAGCGTTAGCCCACCGCGTCGAGAGCCACGTGACGCTGGGCGCGTTGGGTACAGTCGCCGTCGGCGGTTTCCCGGAGGTAAGCTTGACCGTGTCAGCCCAGGGCACGCTAGGCGACCTCACCGCGTTCCTGCTCGAACTGGAGCGGGGGAGTCCCATCATCAGGTTCTCGTCTGCGGACCTTACGGCAGCTGCTGCCTCGCCGACACCGCGGTACACTCTCACCATTGACGGCGTCGTGTCCGTGCGGCAGTGACCAGACTCGACACACCATGATTGGAAAACTTCGAAAAATGAAACACCCCGCCGAGTTCTTCGGAGCCGCGGCCTTGCTCTACTTTCTCTTACTTGCCTGGCTCGCCGTCATCCTCGTCCGCTTCCTCGTTGCCACCACCCTTGATTCATTGAAGGAAACGGCGAGCACGAAAGCGCTCCCGCCGATGTTCATGGTAGAAGAAAGCCGAGCGGTGCTGGAGGATGTTGGGCGTGTGAACCCCTAGCTACCCACGCACCAGAAAGCCCCAGACGCGTTTCGACAGGTTCAGTAAAGATGCCACAGGTGTGAGCCCGTGGAGCTTCACTGCACGGTGATGTTGCCGTTCGGTGAAACGGTGATCGTTTTCTGCGTGGAGGTGGATGTCCGCAGGTCTATGACGATGGTGGAGGTGCTCGTTACGCGGCCGGTGCGCTTTTTGAACGCGACGTCCAGCGTGGCGCCGCTTGCCGGCGTGGTGAACTCGACGACGTTTGAGAGGTAGTAGGTGGACCACGCCGAACTGAAGGAGGAACCGGCGAAGATGGAGTACTTAGGTGATCCCGGGGTCGTGTTGTCGAACCGGACTCCCCAGCCGACCCCGTCAACAGCGTTGATGGCCCGTGACTGGGCTTCGGCGAGCCGGTCAGCGATTCCCTGCGCATCGGTGTTGAGGTTGCCGAGGGACTGGTTCTGGATCGTGTAGACGAGCCCGGCAGCGGTAATTGCGATGATGGCGACGACCACGATGAGCTCGATGAGCGAGAAGCCGGACCGTGCCGCACCGGACGTAGCCGCGCTGGCCATAGCGCTACCGAATTTTCCCAATCAGCTGGTAGATGGGAGAGATGATGGAGGCGGCCATGAGCCCGACGATGACCCCAACGATGACGAGCAGGATGGGTTCAATGAGGGTGAGGAAGGTCTCGAGGCCGTAGAGCACGTTCTCCTCGTAGAACTCACCCATCTGCCGTAAGACGGTGGAGAGCTTCCCGCTCTTCTCGCCGGTCGCGACGGCCGAGACCAGAATATCAGGGAAAAGCTTCGGGTACTTCCGGATCGAGTCGGATAGGCTGATGCCGTGCTCGAGGCTCTTCTCGTTGATTTCAAGAATGGTGCGCCGGTAGCGTATGTCCACCACCTCCGAGGTGGTGATGAGCGCTGCTTTCAGGCCGAACCCGGCGTCGATGAGGTTGGCCACGGTTTTGGTGAACCGCATGAGGGTCAGGTTCATTTGGATCCTCGAGATCACCGGGAGGAACCGCAGCGCGGTGGTCACGCGCAGGCGGACGTTTCGGTTTCGTAAGGCCACGATGATGACGAGCACCATGATTCCGAGGACGATCGCGATCGGGATGGTGTAGTGGAGCAGGAAATCGGAGGCGGCGAAGAAGATACGCATCTGGATCGGTGGCCTTGCCCTGAGGTCGCTGAAGAGGTCCTTGAGCCGCGGGGCAACGAAGGTGAGGATGATGATGAGCATGCCGCCGAGCGCCGTCAGGAGAATCGCCGGGTAGAAGCTCGCGCCGCGCACCCGGCGGACGAACGCGTTCTCGTTCTTGAGCTCCTGGGCGTAGGAGATGAGCGTGCCCGGGAGGTCACCCGAGTCCTCTCCCGATTTCACCAGGCTGATGAGGATGGGATTGAACTGGTCCTTCCAAGCCTGGAGGGCTACGGAGAGGCGCTCGCCGTTGGTTACCCGCGCCTTGATGTCGTACAAAATTTGCTTGACGAGCGGCTTGATCGCGTCACGGGCGATGATGTCGAGGGCGGTGAGGATGTCGGTGCCCGTGTTCAGGATGATCCCGAGGTGGCGGACGATGATGATCTGGTCGAACGTGGAGAGGTTGCTCTTGAAGATGCTCCCGAAGCTGAAGCGAGATCGTTCCTTAGCTGGACGCTGCACCACCCGCTCCTCTTGGATTTTGATCGGCGTGAGACCTTGGTCGGTGAGCCTCTGGAGCGCCGCGATGCGGTCCGGGGCGTCCAGGGCTCCCTGGGTAACCTGGTTCGCTCTATCCTGGGCGACGTAGGAGAATCGTGCCATGGGGGGGTGCTAGTCGCGGGTGACGCGCATGAGCTCCTCGATCGTGGTGAGGCCACCCGCGGCTTTCCGGAGGCCGTCCTCGAACATGGCGACCATCCCCTGGTCTTTTGCCACGCGGCGGAGCTCGTCGGCGCCAATGCCCTTCGAGGCGATCAGGTCGCGGACCTTCTCGTTGACCACGAAGATTTCAAAGAGGCCGATGCGTCCCTCGTAGCCGGTGCCGTGGCAAATGGCGCAGCCGCTGCCGCGGTACATCGTCTGTGGCAGTTTGACGTGCTGCCCCATCACCTCGAAATCAGATTCCACCTTCTTGAGGTACGCCGGGTCCGGCGTGTAGGGAACCCGGCAGTTGGCGCAGACCTTCCGGACGAGCCGCTGCGCGACAACCGCGTTCAAGGTCGCGGCGACGAGGAACGGGGGTACCCCCAGGTCGACGAGCCGGAGCACCGCGCTCGGCGCATCGTTGGTATGGAGCGTGGAGATCAGGAGGTGCCCCGTCAAGGCCGCGTTCACCGAGATATCCACGGTTTCCGGATCTCGGATCTCTCCCACGACGATGGTGTCGGGGCTGTGCCGGAGCATGGACCGGAGGCCCGAGGCAAAGGTGATCCCCGCGACAGGGTTCACCTGGGTTTGGCTGACGTTCGGGATGATGTACTCGATCGGGTCCTCGATGGTGACGATGTGCACCTCCGGCTTGTTGAGCAGGTAGAGGATAGCGTAGATGGTGGTGGTCTTCCCGGACCCCGTGGGGCCGGTGGAAAGGATCATCCCGTGGGGTCGGTGGAGGACGTCGTGCAGCTGTTTTGAGATCACCTCATTCATCCCGAGTTCCTCAAAGGTGAGGAACGCATGGGAGCTTGCGAGGAGCCGGAGCGTCGTCTTCTCGCCGAAGATCGTGGGCATGATGGCGACGCGGATGTCGAGGTCAACGTCCGAAGACCGGAACCGGAAGCGACCGTCCTGCGGCCGGTAGTGCTCGTCGATTCGGAGCCCGGCGATCGTCTTGATGCGCGCCACGAGCCCGTCGTTGATGGCTCGGTCGACGGTAATGATGTCTCTGAGGAGCCCATCAACGCGGAATCGAATTTTCAGTTGATCCTCCTCTGGCTGGAGGTAGATGTCCGAGGCGTCGAGGATGGCGCCGTACCCGATGATGGTGTCCAGCAGCTCAACGAGGGGGATGCTCTCGAGGATGTTCTCATCGGCGCGCTTGAGGCTGGTGCGCACCGCGCGGATCTTGTCGGCGATGAGCGTCTCGAACGTTTCCGACGACCGCCGCTTGTAGAGCTGGTAGCCGAGCCGGAGCGAGTCCGGTGAGGCGAGGTAGGGTTGGATTTCGCCTTTCAGGTACTCCTTGATGAAGCTGATGTTCTCAATATCGGTGGGGTCCTCCATCGCGACCTGGTAGGTATTCCGCTGCGCGTCTCGGGCAAAGACGAGGACCTGTTTCTGACGGGCGATGGTTTCAGGGAGGACGCCGATCAGATCCAAGCGGAGGGGTTGATCAGTTGGCTTAAAGATCGGGATGTTGAGGAACGCGCTCTCGAGCTCCAGGAGCCGTTGCTGGGTGATGCGGTTCCCCGCGATCAGAATCCGCGCGACGGGTATGCCGCTGCGTGTGGCTTCCCGTTCGGCGGTATCAAACTCCTCCACCGTGAGGACCTTTGCCCCGATGAGGATCTGCTTAATGGTCTGGTTTGCGAGAGCCACGGGAAGGGGTTAGAGGAGGTCGAGGGCGGGGTCGGTGCCGATCTCATACTTGGCGCTATCGCTGCCCCCGTCGAGGCCATCCAGGTCAAGGTCTGTTTTGAAGTAGGTGCTCTCGAAGGTCGCGTTGAGCTCAAAGTTTCTGGTGGTGCCGCCCGTGACGTCGCAGACATAGACGTAGTAGTAGGTGGTACCGCTACCGTTCCCGTTCGTCGGGTCCAGTGGCACCTTTTCAAGCGTGGATCCACCTGATGAGGCCCCGATCAGCGCGGGCATCCAGGTAACCGTGCTCATGGTGGAGCTTGCGAGCGAGGTGGTGGCGATACCCTGGGTGACCGCTGACTGGAGGTAGGGGTAGTTGGTTATGGTGATCGCCGGAGCGCCGGACGTGTTCACGAAGATGGTCGGTTTATCGGTACCGTCCGTGTCGCCCTTGCACCGTCCGTTCACCTGCACATCCCCGCTCAGGTTCACCGTGCTGGTTGCCTGGGCAACGTAGAGGGTAATGGCGCTCCGGATGGCGTCGAGATCGCCGGCCCGCTTCGAGTCGCGTGCTCGGGCGAGCTGCTCGGCCGGGTTAATGGCGACGATGAGGATGGTCACGAGGATCGCCAAGATGCTCACCGTCACGATGAGCTCGATCAAGGTAAACCCTCGGTTGGTCCCGCGTGTCACCATAGATACCTTTTCGGTATTATACCAGATCATCGAAACAAATACCCCCCATAGCTGGGGTATTTGTGAGGAGTCGCTCGGAAGGGATGCCTATGGCATGAGGTCTAAGCCAGGATCGTTGCCAACCTCATACTTCGTGGCGCTGTTTCCGCCGTCGGTGCCGTCCAGGTCGAGGTCCGTTTTGAAGTAGGTGCTCTCGAAGGCGTTCTCGTTGAGCTCAAAGTTTCTGACACCGCTCGTGATGTCGCAGACGAACGAGTAGTAGTACGACGAGTCCCCACTGGTCGGATCGAGCGGGACCTTCTCGAGCGGTGATCCACCCGGGGTGAGCCCGAGGGCCACCGGGAGCCAGCTTATAGCATTATTGGTAGATGAGGCTGCCGCGCTCGATATAATGTCCTGGAGTGTGCTCGTCGTCACGTAGATCCAGGTGGCGCTCACCGAGGTGGCGTTACCCGCTGTGTTGTTCGCGAACATAGTTGGCTGGTCGCTCGTGACGGTGTCACCCTTGCACCGGTTGTTGGCGCTCACGGCGCCGTCGAGGTTCGGCGTGGTGGTTGCCTGCGCAATGTAGAGGTTGATGGCGCTCTTCAGGGCATCCAGGTCTGCGGCACGTCGGGAATCTCTGGCGCGGGCAAGCTGCTCGGCCGGGTTGATCGCCACGACGAGGATGGTGACGAGCACCGCCAGAATGCTCACCGTCACGATGAGCTCGATCAAGGTGAACCCTTTATTGGTTGATGTTTTCCTACTTTGCATACAGCTCCAGCATTAAGCTCGGACCCTTCCGTTCACTTGCTCCCATGGATGGGGTTCTAAGGTGTAACCAGTGTACCATAATCAATAGCGAATTGCCGAACCCCCTGTGGATAAACTCGGAGGGTTCATCTATAATGATAGAAACAAGCCATTATGCTTCCCTTCCATGTTTGATGTGCTCACGATTGGCACCGCCACGCGCGATGTGTTCCTCACGAGCCAGGCTCTAAAGGTGCTCCGTGACCCGAAGCACCTCGCGAGCTTGGGGTTCAAGACCGGCGAGGCCGAATGCTTCGCGCTCGGTGCGAAGCTCGATATCGGGAGCCCGGTGTTCGCGACCGGCGGCGGGGCTGCGAACGCAGCTACCACCTTTGCCCGCCAGGGGTTCCGGACCGCGGCGCTGATCCGGCTGGGCGCCGATGGGCTCTCGGGAGACGTGGTAGCGGACCTGCGCCGCAACCGCGTAGTTCCCATCGCCGTGGTGGATAAGCAGCTTGGCACCGCCTACGCCACGGTGCTCCTCGCGCCGGGTGGCGAGCGGACGGTCTTGGTCTACCGCGGTGCATCGGAGGGCTTCACCCCTCGGGAAATACCGTGGCGGAAGCTTACCGCCCGCTGGGCGTACATTGCGCCGAGCCACACGTCGCCTCCGCTTATGCGCGACATCCTGCTCAAGCTGAAGGAGCGAAAGGTGAAGGTAGCCATGAACCCGTCCCGGTACTACCTCGACGCGCACCGGGAACGTCTCCGGGGGCTCCTGCGGTACCTTGACGTGGTCATCGTGAACCGGGAGGAGGCGTCCGACCTCACCGGCGTTCCCTACGGGCGTGAGCGCGACATCTTTAAGAAATTTGATGCGCTGGTCCCGGGGATTGCGGTGGTGACCGATGGGCCGCGCGGTGCACGCGTTTCCGACGGCAAGTACCTCTACAGCGCTGGCGTGTACCGGGAACGGCGCCTTGCCGACCGCACGGGGGCCGGGGACGCCTTCGGCTCTGGGTTCGTCGCGGGGCTGATGCAGCGGAATGACATCCACCACGCGCTCCGGGTTGCCGCGGCGAACGCCACCGCCGTCGTGGAGTGCATCGGCGCGCAGGCAGGCGTTCTCAAGCGGCGTGACCTCGGCGAGCGCCGGTGGAAGTACCTAGACCTGGACATCGAGCCGCTTTAATCCCTCACCCTTGCGGCAGTTCGTATGTTTTTCGTCTATGTACCGCGATCGAAGCTGGATAAGAGTTTTCACATTGGCTTTGCCGAAGCTATCAAGCAGCGAATCGAAAAACATAACAACGGTCTGGTGCTTTCAACAAAAAAATAAACTTCCTGTGGCATTGGTATATTGCGAGCTGTATAAATCGAAAAAGGATGCGCCGATTCGCGAGAAGCGGTTGCAGCGCTTCGCGAAGGGATTCGCCGCGCTCAAGGGTCGTCTGAAATATTCCTTGCGGTCGCAAGGGTGAGGGATGCCGACCGACCGCATCGCCGAACTCCTCGGCGTACCGGCAGAGCTCATTGACCGTCTCGATCGGGCAATGGAAGGGCATACCGCTGGAGGCCGTGCCGTCCTCGACGGGGTGGCGCGGGGGGTTGGGGAAGGGATTGCGCGGACGGTCCGGGCGGTGGAGCCAAAGGAGGCTGGCGCCGCAGCGCTCCGGCAGGCGCTCCGCGAAACGGTGCTCGCGCATGAGCGGCAGCTCCTCTCACATCTCTCCTCCATTGCGGGGGCGAGCCAGTTTGAAAAGACCATCACGCTGGCGCGGCAGGTTGCCACCGCGAAGAGCGGCTTCTTCCTCAAGCGAGAGTTTGCCAAGGAGATCCTGCTCAAGCGACCGCCGGAGCACCTCATCCACTACCTTGGCTACCGTGACGTACGGGAGCTCCTAGAAAAGGAAGATGTGGTCGAGTCGTTCAGCGCCCTCCGATTCATGGAGAGCGACCGGTGGATGCACGAGACCTTCGATGCGGCCTACGGCGGCTTCACCGCCGCCGACTTTGAGGAGCGTCCGATTGAGCTCCGCGTCCTCGGCCCAGAGTGGCTTGAGGTCGCCAAGCGGTTTGTTGAGAAGAAGCACCACAACGTCTCGCACCTCAAGGAGTTCGGCGTGATCTTCCTGAACCCGATCTCCGAAGACATTCCCGGCAAGTTCCTGCGTGACTTTGCGCTCCTCCTCCACTACTGCCACGAGATTGAGTTCTACGCGAAGCTCTTCCGGCGCTACCGCGGCGAGCCAAACTTCGCCGATCGCCTGCGGTCGCTCCTCCGGGGCGACGTGCCGGAGGCATCGCGATCGACGCCGGGAACCTGGCTCATCGTGCAGCAGTACCTCTGGAAAGAGCATCCGGAAGACTCGCGCCTCTCCCTGCCGCGGGTAAATCCGGAATCTTTGCACTGGATCCGAGCGGAGCGTGACCTCGCACGGTTTGCGTCAGCCCGGGCCGATCTCGGCCTCGAGCTCTGGGAGGGCCTCGACTGGGTGGCAGATTTCTATCCGGGGGGAGCCGGGCGAGAGCTGGTGAGCTTCGACCTTGAGGACAACGTGATGTCCGCGGTATCGTTCATGGAGGGGCAGCGAGCGTGCTACACCTACCATCAGCGCGAGGCGCTCTGGAGCAAGCTCTTCATGGAGTACGTTGGCGGCGAGGATCAGATGGAGCAAGCGCTGGCAGAGCACTTCGCGCGGGGGACTATTACGATGTAAGCTCACATGGATTCGCTCCGGGAGACCATACGGGAAGCGGGGGAGCGCGGGATCGCTCTCGGCCACTTCAACATCTCGAACCTCGAGCAGCTGAAGGCGATCGCCGCGGCGGCGATGAAGCTTGACCTGCCGGTTATCATCGGGGTTTCCGAGGGTGAGCGGGGGTACCTCGGGTTGCACCACGTCCGCGACCTCATGGCGAGCTACAACGCGGAGCATGCCCGGGAGCGCGGGTTCCGCTTATACCTCAACGCCGACCACACGCACTCCCTCGAGCAGGTGCGCGAGGCGGCGCGGGTGGGATTCCATGCGGTGCTCTTCGATGGTGGGAGACTGCTCCTTGAGGAGAACATCCGCGAAACGCAGAAGGCGGTGGCGCTCGCCAAGTCCATGAGTCGGCACGTGCTGGTGGAGGGAGAGCTCGGCTACATCGGGGGCAGTTCGGAGGTGCTCCAGGAACTCCCGGCAGGGGCGGCGATCCGGCCGGAGGATCTCACGAAACCGGAGGACGCGGCTCGGTTCGTGCGGGAAGCCGGTGTGGATCTCCTCGCGCCGGCGGTGGGCAACATCCACGGAATGTTTGCAAACGCTCCCAACCCGCGCCTCGATATTGAACGGATCAGGGCGATCAAGCGGGCAGCCAAGGTGCCGCTCGTGCTCCACGGCGGGTCAGGCATCTCGGATGAGGATTTTCGCGCCGCCATCGAAGCCGGCATTGCCATCATCCACATCTCCACCGAGCTTCGGGTCGCCTGGAGGAAAGGGTTGGAACGGGTGCTCCGGGAGCACCCAAGCGAGGTGGCCCCGTACAAGCTCATGGGCACGGTGGTTGAGGAAATGGGGCGCATAGTGGAGAACCGGCTCCGGCTCTTCAGCCGAATCTAACAGAGGGCGTATGACCGACACCATCAAAAAGGTTATTTTGGAGATTCGTGCCGGGACGGGCGGTGAAGAGGCGACGCTCTTCGCGGGCGACCTCGCGCGGATGTACCAGCGCTACGCCGCAAAGCGGGGCTGGCGGTGCACGGTCGTTGACTCAAGCACGAGCTCGCTCCGCGGGTACAAGACATTCATCGCAGAGGTATCGGGCCCTTCGACTAGCTTAGGGCAAGGGCCTGGGGTGTACGATGCGCTGCGGCATGAGTCGGGTGTGCACCGCGTGCAGCGGATCCCTGATACGGAGAAGTCTGGGCGGGTCCATACCTCCACTGCCTCGGTTGCGGTTTTGCCGATCGTGGAAGCAAGGGAAGTGCCGCTCAAGGAAAGCGATCTTGAGGTGACTTTTTCGCGCGCGGGAGGCCCGGGCGGACAGAATGTGAACAAGGTGGAAACGGCGGTGCGGATCACGCATAAGCCGACGGGACTGGTAGTATCCTGCCGGATGGAGAGGAGCCAGCATGCGAATCGCGAGCATGCAATGGAAATGCTCCGAGCAAAATTATTTGAAATTCAACGCGAGCAATCTGTGGGTTCCGTTGATCAGATTCGCCGTGAACAGATCGGCTCCGCGGAGCGCGCCGAAAAAATCAGAACGTACAATTTCCCCGAAGACAGAATTACTGATCATCGTATTGGCAAGAAATGGCATAATATTGAGAAAATACTCGAAGGGGATTTTGACCCTGTGGTGAAAGCGTTTCAGAAATAACCCGGCTCGGCAATTCTCTTTCTCGAACCGGACTTGATTTGTTCTAGCGACAAATCAAGTCCTGCATGCAAATGTACTAGCGAATCAATTAAGTTTTTCGCACGGCTCTTATCTTTTTCAATAAACTTTGCGTTGCCACTTGACGGCAACTCTCGCAAATACTCATTGGTGAGACATTTTCTTTCTCGAGAAGCTCTCGGAGGCAATTTTAGCTTGGCGTCCGACATCGGTCGGACTAAAATTGCCGAGAGGCAGCGGTGAATTTTCCGCTGGAGAAAATTCAACCGCGGTTCTCGAAAAGAAATTGTCGAGCTTCCTATGCTCCACTCAAATACAACACAGCAATCAGGCGTTCTCCTTCAGGATCGCGATATCCTTCTCGTAGACGT
>CAYJQO010000018.1:0-13425 GCA_964372445.1 uncultured Candidatus Saccharibacteria bacterium | reverse complement strand
CGCCGAGAATAGCGCCTGCGACAACGACTATAGCAATTGCTGTTTTTGTATTCATAAATTTATTATTGATTTTGCATGCCCTTCGGCTATTTTTCTTGAAGTGCAACATCAATGACTGATTTTACCGCCGAATATGGCTGTGCTCCAGACACTACGAACTTTTTGCCGTTTTCAGCAATTACCACATTGTAAGGAGTGCCAGTCCCTCCCGAGGCGATCGCATCCTGATAGTCGGCTTCGATATGCTCTGCGTACTTGCCTCCGCGTACCTTCTTCCGAAAACTCTCAATGTCTAACTTGGTCGGGGTGCTGGGAGTCGAACCCAGTCTACACGCACCCGAAGCGTGCGTACTGCCGTCATACTCCACCCCGTTCTCGCAAATTGACTTGCCTGCCCCGTAGTCACCGAGCTTGCCAAGGTGTACTCCGAGGTAACGGCCCGTTCTCACCAAAGGGTAGCGCGCCGCGGCTCGCTGGTCAACAAAAACAAAAGCAGCCGCACCATCGATGCGGCTGCTCCAAATCAGGTATGGTGGCTATAGCAAGATACTGTACGCGTCACCGGCGAATGTTCGAAGAACGCCGAGCTTCTCTTTTGCCTCAGGGTCAATGTACGTGAGTATCTCTTCCACTACCGTCCCCCGGTCAAGGAGCGGTCGGTAGTGATCCCACGTCATCGCAAATGTGCCGTGCAGAACCTCGGGGTACTGGGGCCCTGTCCCGTTGGGTAAGCCGGACCTTTTGATTGCATCGACCTCCATGAAAAAGTTATTCACCAGCGGCCAGAGCGTGGTCGCCTTCTTGATCGTGCTAGGGCCGATCTGCTCCTGCATGGCCTCGGCAGCCACAAGACGCAATTTGTCATCGCCGAGGCGCACCCCGTACGTATCGAGCGCCTCTTCGATTACAGCTGCGTACGTCTCAGCTTCCCTCATTTGGGGGATACCATGGAACACGGCATAGGTTACCGCCGCAACAAGGAGTACGGCGATGGTGGCGAAGAAAATGCCTACCGCTTTCTTATCTGTCATAGGTTTTCCTTTTTATGTTTATGTTGTGAAAGATCAGTGAACTACGGTACAATGATACCATGTATGATTCCTCCTGTCAATGGGATGAAAGTACGGGAATTCCAGGACCCAGCTCCCCCAAGAAACCTATGCACTGGAACGGATTGCACAGCTCCACCGATACGAAACCGCAATAATCACCGGCAGCATGGGCTAGTACCGAAACTTTTTATCTAGCTCGTCGAGCGCGCGTACTACTACCACCGCGATCTTCAGCAAGATTTCCTTGAAGCGGCTGGGCAGCGGCGTTCTTACAAAGAGGCGTCTCCAAAACCCCAACTTGCGATGTACCGCATCATAGAGCACATCGAGCGCTGAGTGATTACGCACAATCCGATCAGAAATGGCCTGGCCAACGCTCCATCCAATGGGCAGGCCATCGACGATCGCGGCGGTCACGCGGCCGCGCGTTTCCATGAAGGGAAGGCCATCGATTGGATCGGCAAGGTAGCCACTCCATCCACGAGAGCACGTGATCTCAAAATCCGGGAAATACTCCCGAAGCTTATTGAGCAGCCGCCTATGGTATCGCGAGCTTCCCGGTAGTGATCCGTGGTATGGTTCCCCAAACCACCTATCCTCGCCACCAATGAGGATACGGCCATCTTCTAATAACCTCAGGTAGTGGTACACCTCATACGTGTCCCAAAGAAGTTCCCCCCTCCACTTTTCCTCGATGCCTCGAACCGGTTCAGTTACGATCATGTGGCTTACGTACGGAACCGACACGTACTTTAAGTGTGGCATCGCCTTCAGCAGATCGTGCCAGCCATTGGTCGCGACAACCGTATGCTTCGCCTGCACACGATTACCCTTTGCAGTCCATGCGGTGATACCATCCCCATCCTCCTCTACCTTCACAACGCATGTGTGAGTGAACACCTCACCGCCGTAGCGCACAACCGCGATCGCCACACCACGCACAAACGCCGCGGGATTCAGTGATGCATCTCCAAATGTTTTGAGTGCGCCGTAGGCGCCTGCAACCGGGATACGTGCATCTCCTGCCGCGTACAGTTCAGCATGGTATCCCATTTTCGCGCGCCACTTGTACTCCTCCTCCAAGACGCCGACGTGCGACCTCTCGGCAGCAAAATATAGGGAATGGTTTCTCTGAAAACCACATTCAATTTTTTCCTTTTGCATGACATGCTCCATCCCAGCAATGGCATGAATAATTGAGTCAAAAATCGCTTTTCCATCGTTCTCTCCGCGCATCGCGATCAGCGTCCGAAGATCCCGCGACGATGTGGCAGCAGTGAAACCACCGCTCAACCCGCTGCTCCCTTCCCCAATGCCATACCTTTCCAACACCACCACGTGCTGTCCTGCCCGCGCCAGGTGATAGGCGGCGGATATCCCGGTGATACCTCCCCCAACAACAGCCGTGTCACAGGTAAAATCGCCACTAAGTTGGTTCTCAAAAATGGGCAGGGTCTCAAACCAAATAGAAGGCGGCGGTGCAATGCCACTCCCGGTAGCCGCGGGTTTATTGAACATAGTATTTCCTTTTCATCTCATCCTCGACCCCGGACTCAAACTCTTCTTTCCGCTCACGCGCCTTCGCACGCATCGCTTGGAGTTCCCCATCCGAGAGCGCCGCAAGTTTCTCTACCCTTGCCTCAAGATGTTCTTTGGTATTCCCTCTCGGATCATCGATAACCTCTTCGAGTAAGATATCAAGTATTTGTCCGATCTTCGGGCTCGGCCCGATGCCGGCAATGCGCATCACGTCATCGCCGCGGACCGCGAGCATCTTCGGCGAAACGGGGTCGCGGCGAACCTTCTCAATCATGAAGAGGAGGTGCCGCATCTTGTAGACCACCGCCTTGGGGACGCCGGAGCCAATCCGATCCGCCTCCCGAACCTTCATGATGTCGTCCACGTTTTCCGGTCCCACGCGGGAGAGGAACCGCCGCACGCCCGCCGCGCTCACCTCGCCCGTGTTGTAGTAGAACATGTGGCTCCGCACGAGATGCGCGACGCGCTCGATGGTTACCTTGGGGAAGCGGAGCCGGTCGAGCATCTTGAGCACCATCTTGGCACCGACGTACTCGTGACCGTAGAACGTTGCATCGGGACCCTCCCCACGCTTCGCGCGCGGTTTCCCGACATCGTGGAGGAACGCAGCGAGCCGGATCTCAAGCGGGTACCCCTGCCGGACAGCGTACTCGAGCGCCCGCACGTTGTGATCGAAAACCGTGTAGATGTGGTGCTTGTTCTGGCGGCACCCAATCCCCTCACGGAGTTCTGGGAGAATGAACCGGAGGAGCCCCAGTCGCTCGAGGAGCCGCACCCCCTCCGCCGCGCCGTCGCTCATGATGAGCTTCTGGAACTCGTCGCGGATTCGCTCCGGCGCGATCACCTCGAGGAGTTTCGCTTCGGTACCCACCGCTTTCGCCGTTGCGGCATCAATTTCAAATCCAAGCTCGGCTGAGAGGCGCACCGCCCGCATGAGGCGTAACGCGTCCTCGCTGAAGCGGGCTTTGGGATCACCAACCGTCCGAATAAGCTTCGCCTTGATGTCATCCTGGCCGCCATACGGATCAACGATCGCTCCACCCGGGAGCTCGAGCGCAATCGCGTTCACGGTGAAGTCACGTCGCGAGAGATCTTCCCCGATGGTCTTCGCAAACCGCACCTCATCGGGGTGGCGCTTGTCGGTGTACCGCCCCTCGAGCCGGAACGTGGTCACCTCGACCACTTTCACCATCGGATCCTCGGCATCGGTTTTCACGCCCACGGTACCGAACGTGTTTTCGTACACGCTCTCGGGAAACAGCTTTTGAATCTCCTCAGGCGTTGCATCGGTCGCGATGTCCCAGTCCTTGGGCGGGCGGCCGAGGAGCAGGTCTCGGACGCAGCCCCCGACCAGGTACGCTTGGAAGGTTGCCCCCCGGAGCTTCGAGGCAATGTGCTCCACCTCAGGGGGCGTCGACAGCTTCATGTCAAACTATTCTAGCTAAATTTGACAGGGTTGCCCAATCGTCGTAAGGTGCCCGCAGGCCAATTCAAAACTAGCAACCGTTCAGAAGGTGCCAGATGAGAACGTATTCCGGAAAGGGTGTGAAATGCACCACCTGCCAGCGACCGTTTGTCACAGGGGAAACCATCCAGGCTGTTGAGACAAACGGGCAGATCCTCCCGTTCTGCCTCAAGACGAGGGAGGATGCACGACAGACCGGGAACTGCCTAGACCCTTGGCTCCTCAAGCAGGAAGGAGGGTTCGAGGCTGAACCGGCGGAGCTCACGTACGAGGAGCTCTGAGTAGCAGGGTATGTGTCGAGCCGTTGCCTCAACCGCAGTTTTTTGAAAGCCGCCACCGCGGCTTTCCTTTTTTATTGGGAGTGTGTGTAGGGTGGTCGGAGGAACGCGGGAGTTCAAGTACACTCTCATGGTACCGCGAATTGACACACCTGCACTATCTTAGTATGCTAGTGCAAGCATACCACTTTCATACACATCAGCTGAAAGGCATCGGGTATGGGAGAAGGATTGAAAGCGGCGAAAACAATTGAGCGCTACGAAGGGCCGGAAAAACAATGCGCCTGCTGCGAGGGAACGTTTGACCCCGGCGAGCATATCTTTGTCGCAAGAGCCGGGACCTTGATTTTCTGCTACCCGCACCACGACGACAGAAATGGAAGTTGCTTCGAACGGTGGGAAAAGGAACATGGCGAGCAGTTGGGAGGGCATACCACCATGCGCTTCGGCAGGTAACCAGTTATGAGATTACAGAAGCCCCGGCATTGTATCCGGGGCTTTATATTTTAGAAAACCCGTCGTAGAATGACGACGAGCGCCCTCGTGGTGAAACGGATATCACCGCTGCCTTCGAAGCAGCTGTTCCCCGTTCGAATCGGGGCGAGGGCACCAAAATCTAAATCGATCCATGCTAACCGGCGTAGCCGCCGAGCGCTAGTAGGCCCGGCGCATCACCTCGTCGAATATTTTCTTGATCCCGCCGTCGCCACCGCCCGTGAACCGGCTCATGAGGAAATTGGTGAAGGTGAGGGTCTTCTCGTAGGCATTCGGCTTCAGTTCCCGGATCACGTCGACAAGCTTCAGCGCCCCCTTCGAGAGCTGGTCAGGTGCCTCGGTTCCCGCGATCTCCAGAATCGAGCTTACCCGTTTAGAGCCGATCGCTGTCCAATCAAGCTTGATGCCGCTGTGGATGGTTTCGAGGAGGCTACTGAACGCCTTCTCGGTTTCTAGTAGTTCGCTGGCAGCCTTCCCGCTCAACTGGTCGATCTCACTGAAAATGGAAACTCTCGCGGTATCAACACCAAGGTGGTCGAACATATACTTGGCGTCTTCGATCGTGTGCAACGTCACCCGCTGTTCAAAGAGCGAGAGGTCATCGAAATGCTTGAGCTTCTCGAGGCTCCCCCGAAGCATATCGTTACTCTCCTGGATAGCCTGGGCTACTTGCTCGGGGTTTGGCACATATTCAGCGGGGACGGCCTCTGTGGCCGCATCGCCACCGTGCGCTGCCTCAACCACCTCCTCATGCGCCGCGGCACCCGGCTGCCGGTACTCCATGATATGCTTCATGGCTGCCTCGGAGAGGCCTTGGGCCCGGCCCGTGGCCTTTGCAAGCTCGGCTTCTGCGTCAACACCACTGAAGAGCCTGCCAAGGTTAACTTTTTGGCCTACCTGAACCAGGTCGGGGTCTTTGAGACCGAAGGTCTCCGGGTGAGCCACCACTTGGTCTTTGTAGTAGTCAATGAGCCAGGTGCGCTGCGCCGGTTTCAGGTTCTCGAAGTTTGGCACCCGCGACTTGAGCTGGTGCTCGATCATGCTCCACACGGAGGACCCCTTGCCGGCGGTTTCGATGTAGGACTCGGGTGTCTTGAGCTCCTCAGGAATTTCAAATGCCACTGCGGCTCCAGCTCCCTTCGGTTCCTCGATGGGCACCCAGTCAGTGCTCCCAGGTTTCAGCACCTTTGGCGTCTCAACCTCCGGCCCCTCGTAGTGCAGGTTGCCCTCGCCATCCATCGTGTACGTCCCTGTGTAACCCTCCCGGTGAATGCCTGTGGAATCAAACTTCCAGGTAGAATCGTTGGCGAACGCTGGGTGCTTGCCAGCGAAGAATTCCCAGAGTTGGTCCGGCCCCATGTATTTCCCCAGCGGGACCGCTTCCCAGGTCGAGCTGCCGGGCTTCAGCTCCTCCATGATGCCGCCTTCCGTGTAGGTGATGTTGCCGTCCTGGTCGATGGCGTACGACCCTTCGTAGCCTGACCGGGAGATCCCCCCCTGGTTGTCGATCTGCCACGTGGTGTCGCTCAAGAGACCTGGGTGCTCCGCCTCGATAAAATTCTTGACTCCCTCACCAGTCGAGAGGTCTACCTTCAGGCTCTCCGGCATAACCGCACCGGTCTTCAAAGACTCTGGGGGGACTGCACCAGTTTTCAGCGATTCAGGGGTTACGGCACCAATCCGCAAGCTCTCAGGTGGCACGGCTCCCGTCTTCAATGATTCCGGGATTACCGGAGTAGCACCATGCGTGGTCTCGGTGATTGGCGGGGCACCGTAGTCACGGCTGGAAGGCCCGCCGTGATCGGGAGGAATATACCCTTTCCCGCCGCCTGTTTGCGCAGCTTCCCGAGCCGCGCCACCTCCGCTGAAGAAACTTCGGATACCGTAACCGGCAACGGCAAAGGTTGCGCCGATTCCAGCGCCCATAAGCATCTTCTTCGTGAGGTGCTTCTCGAGCTTCTTATCTTTGTAGGCGAGGAATCCGTTGAGCCGTTCCTGGAGAGCCGCTTGGACCTCTTGCTCGCCAAGCTGGAGAGCTACTTCGGCTTCACTAAATCTTTTCAAAAGGTTGTACTGGTTCGCAAGCTGCTCTTTGTCTCCGCCAAAGTTCACGAGGCCTTTCTCAAGCTTCAGGTAGCTGTAGTTTAACCGAGTATCGAGCTCCCCACGAAGCTTCTTCGCCTCAGCTTCGTCGGTGGTGGCTCCAATCTTGAGGATAAGCTGGTCAATTTTCTTGTCGAGGTTGGTCGCGTCAACCATGGTCATGAGCTCGGCCTCGGCGCCCTTGCCTCGCTTGCCGCGGCCCGCCATAGCTTTCTCCTCGCGGAATGATTCAATGGTGCGCTTTCGGGCGATCCAGGCGCCCATGCCCGCGGCGACGATGGGAGCGGCCACCAGGCCAAGGAAATGAGCGGTTGCGGTCCTAGTCGCGAAACCCAAGGCCATGTAGCTGCCCCGCTCTGCCGCCATACTCTTCATGGCACGTTTCCAAAACTTCGCCTCGTGCACCTGCTCCAGGGCCGCCTCGACGTCCGGGTTTGCCGTGAGGAACCGGTCGAGTTGAACTTTACGGTCGAAATCAGCTACGGCAAGTGCAGCCCCTCGGTTATCAGCAAGTTCCTGCTTCTTCCGCTCGAGAATGGCCACCGTAGCGCTTGCATAGCCAGCAAGCGCCGCCTCGTACGCCTTCCGGTGCGCCCGCGTGGCCGTTGGCTCTGACCACTCATGCGGGACCTTCGCCAGGCGGTTCGCCGCTTCGTTGAATTGCCGCGCCTCGATAGCGCCAGGGCCTAGCGTTTTACCTTCCGGCGTCTCCTCGAGTATCGGCACCTTCACGTACGCAACCTGGATGGAACCGTCTTCGCCGAAGGTAGCATCAACGCCACTCTCGCGGGTACGCGAGACGAGCTGCCGTAAGATCTCGCCGTGCTCCTTGATGCCGCCGTACTGGACCGCTTCGGCGGTTTGGCGTTCAGCCCGGGCGAGGTAGAAAGGCTTCGCGATGTTCCGCCACATCTGCTGGTAGAACTTTTTCTCACCGAGCTTCGCGAGACCCTCCCCCGATGGGGCGAGCGCCCCAACCTCTTCCTTGAACTTGCTGATGGCTTCAGACTGGATGCGGCCTACGGTGAACTGCTTCAGGTTCTCGAGAACGAGCGCCTGCTGGCCGAGCGAGAGGTTCCCCCAACCCTCGATACCTTTAAGCTCCTCCTGCTTGATGCGGAAGGTTTTCTCGAAGTCTTCGTTGACTGCGCCTTCGCCAAGAGCCTCAAACTTCGACTGAGACTCGGTGCGGGTTTCGAGCTCGACGGTTTTCCGACTAGGCCGCCCCCGCCTCGGCTCAATCTGACCATCTGCAACCTTCGCGGCGTAGGCGTCCCCGTAGGTTCCGGCCTCGATCGCGGCGATGGTGCTGTCGATACGACCTTCCTGGGCGTGGAGTGAATCGTCAGGGCTGCCGAGCCGTTTCCAGAGCTTATCGTCGGCGCGGAGCGCAATCCCGCCCTGGTGCTCTACCTCGGCCCACCGGTACGTCTTCACCCGCTCCTGCTCGGCAGGCGTGAGACCCTGGTGGCACTTCAAGGCATCGTGGTAGTTCGAGAACGTCTTAATAGTTGCCACTACCTCCCTGGAGTTCTTCTCATCGGGTGTGACCGCCGTCACCACCTCATAGTGGATATTGAACTCAGGCAGGTCTGCACCAGCTTCCCGGAGAGTGAAATGGAGAGGGTCAGAGGCAATTTTTTCCGCCTCGTACTGCTGGCCGTCGAAGTGATCCGCAGGAGGCTGCTCCGGTGCGATTGGGGTTTCTCGTTCCGGCGTCGGGGCACCCGGTTGCTCCTCGGGTGGCGTTTCCCACCGCTTGAATGGGTTAAAGGCCATGGAGCTATAGTAGCACCTTTCCAGTGAAAATTATACCGGCCCTGGCCTTACCGTCAAGTTTTCGTACCATCATACGACTCCGCGAGAACCTTTTTGAGCGAGGTGTATAATTACAGCATCGGGATCTAGTCAATCCATGGCCGCTGGCATCACCTTCGCACTGCTCGCGCTCCTTGCCTGGGGGTTTGGTGATTTCTTCATCCAGAAGACTACCCGGGTGATCGGCATCTGGAAGACGCTCTTCTTCATCGGCATCACGGCGGGCATCGGCCTCTTCCCGTTCGTGCGGGGCGAGCTCTGGCAGCTCGTGGCACACCCGAAGGACTTCCTGCTCCTCATGCTCGCGGGCGTGGTCGTCCTCTTCGCGGCACTCTTCGACTTCGAGGCACTCAAGGTGGGAAAGCTCGCCATTGTGGAGCCCATCCTCGGCATCGAGCTTCCAATCACGATCGGGCTCGCCGTCGTCCTCTGGGGTGAGGTGCTCTCGCTTACCCAGTCGCTCCTCGCAACCCTAGTTTTCATTGGGATTGTGCTCGCGGCCACCATCCACCATACCCACCTCCTCTACCACCGCCGGATCTTTGAGAAGGGCGTCCTCTGGAGCGGGCTGGGCGCGATCGGCATGGGGCTCGTGAACTTCTTGATCGGCGTCTCAAGCCAGACCACCTCACCGCTCCTCACGATCTGGTTCACCCACTCGCTCGTCGCCGTGCTCTGCTTCGCCTACCTCGCGGCACGGGGAGAAGCTCGAACGCTCCTCCCCGACCTCGCCCGCCACCCCACGCTGATCGCCACCGAAGCGCTGGTTGATAACGCTGCCTGGGTCTTCTACGCCGTGGCGGTGACGACCATCCCCATTTCAATCGCCATGACTATAAGCGAGAGCTACATTGCCCTCGCCGCTATCCTCGGCATCTTCGTGAACCGCGAAAAGCTAAAGCCCCACCAGGTGGTGGGGGCAGCGCTCGCGATCGGTGCGGTGATCGCGCTCTCGGCGATCACCAATACCAGCCGCTGAAGCCTAGAGACCCAACGCGTGCTGGAGGAGGAAGAGTAGATTCCCGAAGAGGCCAGCTGGAGGTAGGACACTCTGCGGCGGGAGCGGCGGCCGCACTCCGCCTGAGTAGAACGATCGGCACTCAACCTCGTGGGTGAGGCAGTACTCCGAGCATGCCGCTGGTGTGGCGCATCCGCCGGGGCCTGGTTTGAACGTGTCGGTGGGCGGCGGAGCCAGCTGTGATGGCGTTTGGTAGGGCGCCGGCTCTGCGGTCGGCACTGTAGGCACCACCGGTTTGGGTGCGCCGCCCGAGTAGAAGGCACGACACTCATCCCCGTGCTCGACGCAGTAGCGCTGGCAGGCCTCGGGGCTGAGGCAGCCCCCAGGCCCGGGTCTAAACGAGCCACCTACCGGTTGCAGCTGGTCGGTCGTCGGCAGCGGTCGCACCATGGTCGTCGGCTCTCCCTGCAATCGTTGGTAGCATGCGCGCAGCTGCTCTGAAACATCTGTAGCTGGTTTCAAGCCCCGCTGCACCTGTTCAACCACCTCTGATCCAACGACCGCCTTCAGACACTCGGCAACCACCGGTGGAATTGCTGCCGTGAACCCCGGTGCCGGCCGCGGCTCTATCCCGACGGGCCCCGGCTGGGGGGCTCCGGGCAGCCGCAGCAGTTCGGCTCCTGATGCTCCGCGGAACTTCTCAAAACAGACACGCATCTTTTCATCGAATTCTGCCGGCAACTGCCCGCCGCTCTTCGCCTTCTCGAGCACCTCCTCGCTAACGAGCGACCGGACGCACTCAAGAACCTGTGGTGGAAGATTGTCGAACGGCGCGCGAAGCGCACCGATGCCAAAGCCACCGGGAACTCCTTCGCCGCGTTCACCCTCGAAGCGGTGCTCATCGGGACGAAACTCTTGGAAACAGCTCCGCATGGTCTCTACAAGCTCGGGTCCCGGCTGGAGCTCACCGGATTGGAGTTTATCGAACCGCTCGCCGAGTTTCTCTCGCAAGCACTTCGCAATCCCCGGTGGTGCCGTGCGGAGAAAATCCTGCATGCCGCGGGGTGATGCCCCACCGGGGCCCCCTTCGCCACGCAACACCCCTTCCACCGGCGGCCCAATGAGGCGCACCTGCTCAAAGCAGACGCGGAAGGTATCCGCCATCTCCGGTGTTGGCTGCACCGCTCCCGACCGGACCTGCTCGAAGTCATCGCCGAGTTTCTCTTCTAGGCACGCGAGCACTTGGGGCGGCGCCTTTTGGAACACCTCCCCTGGGTCACCACGCTGGCCAAATTTCTCAAAGCAGCCACGTACCCGATCCCCGATCTCAGGGCCCGGTACGAGCTTGCCTGCCTGGATATCGTCAAGGACGGTCGGCCCGAGCACAGACTTGAGGCACGCTGCCACCTCGGGCGGCGCGTGTGAGAGGCCTTCGCGGAGCCGGACGAACCCCTCCTTCGCCCGCTTGAGCTCCTCTGGCGGGATCAATCCATGCTCCTCCGCAAATGTGAAGCACGCCTCCTGGTTGACTGGATCGTTGCAGTAGGCGCCGCAGGACTCCGGCGAGTTGCAGCCACCAGGTCCCCCCTGGACACCAATGGACTTTATCCGCTCCACCTCTTCCGGCTTAATGAACCCGGCCTTCACCCCAAAGGCGACGCACTCGTCGCGGCGGCCTGGCTCCTGGCAGTAACGCTCGCATGCATCCTTTGAAGCGCACCCGCCTGGCGTCTCGCCGTTCTTCGCCAGCTCGAGGAATTTCTGGAACTGTTCCGGCGGCGGACCCCGCCTGAACCGATCCTCACCCAATGCATCCCCACGCTCATCCGGCCCGCCCTGCCCGATACCTGCTCGCTTCGCGAAGTTGAAACACTCCTCGGCATGGCTGAAGTCACCGCAGTACACCTCACACGTCTGCTGGTTGGTGCACCCTCCCGGCATTTTCCCGCCAGACTGGAGGTAGGCCTGGATTTTCTTGCTTTCCTCAACGTGCCGGTCTTTGAGCCCGTGCTGCTCGGCGAAGGCGATGCAGGTGTTGATGTTCGCGATGTCGCGGCAGAACGTTTCGCACTCCGACGGCGTTGTGCAACCGCCTGGTCCGCTGCCCTCCGCAAGTTTCCGCTTGAAGGAAGTGGCCCGCTCGGCTTCCTCTTGGTTCATGAGGCCGTGGTCTCGAGCGAACGCGATGCACGCATCCATGTGCGCGGGATCGTTGCAGTAGGTACGGCACGTATCCTTGCTGCCGCAGTTCCCCAGCTCGGCAACCGGGAAGGTGATGCCGCTCGCGGCTACCGCCTCGTCGGTGGGCTGCCCCGGCAGCGTCAATGTCTGCGCGTGCGCAAAAATCGCATAGCTCGCGAAGCCGCCAAACCCAAGGATCACAGCCGAGAGGAGCACGCTGCTATGTTTCCTGATGGTAGCCATGGGGATCACTGGAACGGGTTCTTGTACACGTTCTGGAGCGGGTTCGGGACAGGGGCCACCGTATCCGGTAGCTTATCCTCGATCGGGTTCTGCGTCTTGCTGTAGATCGTGCTCCCGAGGTCTCCCTCTGGCACGGCCGCGGCTGGAGGCGGAGGCGTCGGCGAGGGAGAAGGTGCCGCTGGTTTGCCTGGTTGCACAATGAAGTACACCACAAGCCCCGCGGCCACCACGACAGCGATGCCAATCTCCACCATGAGAGGAAGTTTCGACTTCACGCTAACCACCACCTGGGCCGGTTGATCCATCTCATGTCATTGTAAGACGCCGGGCGAGGCAATGGAACGTACACTTATCAACAGGCGCAGGATCGCAAAAAGAGAGGCCGCACCTGGTTGTGTGGCCTCACTATCAATCCCCGGCACAGGTACCGGCGCGCTCTTCCGGTGTCGCGAGCGTCCACTTTTTCATTTTCCCGCTCGCAAGACGTTGCTTGAGTTCACTGATGCGTTTTCGCTCGCGTTTCGTCAGGCCACGCGGCCACAGCTTATGTCTGCTCTGAGATTGCCTTCGCGACATGCGCACCTCCTTTCCTACTGTGTATGTGGTTGAACTTGCTCCAGTGTATCAGATATACTATGCTCTGTCTCCGTCTCCCCCATAGCTCATTTGGTAGATCCGCCAGCCGGCGGAGAGCGTGGGGGACCGAGGGTCCCCCAGACCGTGGGTTGGGGAACGCGCTACGCTACCGAAACGTTTCCCGTGGTGGAAGGCATGGAGCGAAGCGACGGTCGGAAACCCAAAGGTGTCCGAGACAGGGGTCGGGAAACGTTTCCCTCCATAGCTCAATTGGTAGATCCGCCAACTGGCGGACTCACAGCAGATGGTTACCGTGTACGTAATCCGAAACGGGCTGAGCGGAAAAATCTACATCGGTCAAACGGAAGATCTTGAAAAACGCCTTGCTAGACATAACGGCTTTTTGAAAAACAAATCCACATCCTACACGGCGAAGCAGAAAGGGTTTTGGGAATTGGTGTATACGGAACAATATGCAACGCGGCAAGAAGCGATGCGACGCGAGAGAGAACTGAAAAGTTTCCGCGGTAGGGAGTTTATAAAATCAAAGATCGGAGTAATATAATACAGGCCCCCCATAGCTCAATTGGTAGAGCAACTGCCTCTTAAGCAGCTGGTTCCAGGTTCGAGTCCTGGTGGGGGGACAAAAACTGAAGCGTTCCTTTTGCGGACGCTTCAGTTTTTCTTACGCCTTCCCACCAGGACTCGAACTCAAAA
>CAYJQO010000017.1:0-13889 GCA_964372445.1 uncultured Candidatus Saccharibacteria bacterium | reverse complement strand
TGCCGGGTTCTTTCTGTTTCAACCAAGAGTAGCTACTTGGCGTAGAGTTCCACCTTTCCGTTGCGGATGACCTTCGCCACATGGCCACTCATCCGGTCACCGTCGGCACCTATCGTCACGAGGCCAGATGCACCCGGCCAGTCCTTGATGGTCCTCGACCACGCCGCCAGTTTCTCCCCATCATAGCCAACGGCGGCAATGCCGTCGCGGATGATGTAAGCCGCATCGTAGACGGTCTGCGCGTAGCTCTGGTAGGGCACCGCTACGCCGAATTTCTGCTGGTACGCCTGAAGGAGGTGTTGGAACTTCGGGTTGCTCGAATCGGTGCTAAACTCAGCGGCGAGCGTGCCCTCGAGGAAGGTCGCGTTGCGCCCCACGGTAGCGAGATCACCGCTCACCGCATCAGAAACGAGGAGCGGGACCTTCCACTTGAGCTCGGCGAGCTGCTTCATGACCCGCTCGGCGGCCGCCGGCGTCTGCGTATCAATGAAGAGAGTATCCGGCTGCTGGCTCCGGAGCTTCGTGAGCGGCGATCGGAAATCGGTCGCATCGGAGGGGAATTCCTCCTTCACCACCTTGCCGCCGAGGCGCTCGAAGTTAGCCGAAAACGCTTTGTAGATACCCAGGGGGTAGTCAAGCTGCTCCTGGATGAAGGCCACCTTCCGCCACCCCTTGTCGGTGTAGGCAATCTCTGCTAAGACCTTACCCTGCGCAGCGTCCGAGGGGTAGTTCCGGAAGAAGTACGGGCTCGAACCCGTGAGATCGGGGCTCGATGAACCGGGCGAGAACAGCAGTACCTTGTTCGACGTCGCAATCGGTACCGCAGCTAGCGACTCGCTGCTGCAGAAGCCGCCAATCACCACTTTCACCTGGTCAACGTTCACGAGCTTCTGCATGGCGTTCACCCCATCCTTGCCGTTGCACTTGCCGTCTTCGTAGATTGCCTCGATTGTGTTCCCGCCACCGCTGGCACCGTTTATTTCCTCGAACGCGAGCCGGAGCACGTTGCCAAGGGGTTCCCCATATACTGCCGCGTCACCGGTCAGCGGGAGTATAACCCCAATCTTCACCGCGCCCTGCCCACCGCCGGCGGGCGACGGGCCAGTTGCCGGTACCGGTACGTTCCCCGAGGTTGCGACCAGGTATATCACGATCGCCACCACGAGAACGCCGATAACCCATACCCATGTATTTGTTTTTTTCTCCATAGCAAATCTATACTACTCACCTTCGACCTTTCCCGGTTTGGGTTGTACCAAAATTGTAGCAACTAGCAGGTGGTATCCGCAAAGTCGGAAGCTACCGCTTTCTCCATTGCTGTGGCCGCCGTGCTTTTCTCAAGCCTGGCTTCTTACGTTCCACCATGCGCGGATCGCGCGTGAGGTAGCCGTGCGCCTTGAGGCGCGGGCGGAGCGACGGGTCCGAGGCAACCAGGGCGCGGGCGATGCCGAGCCGAACCGCTTCGGCCTGGGCGCCGGTGCCGCCGCCGCCCACCTTCACGGTCACCCGGTAATCCTTGAGGGAGAGCACCGCGAACGGGGCGAGCACCACCTGCCGGTGCTTCGGGAGAGGAAAGTAGCGGGTGAGCATCTGACCATTCACGTGGACCCCCGCCGGAACCTCGGCACCAGTCTTCCCGTCGTAGAGCCGCACCTGCGCCACCGCGGTTTTCCGCCGGCCGATTGCCTCAACGTACCGCGAGCGAACGCCCGCGACGGCGGGCTTTGACGCCTTCACACTCCGTGCCACCTTGGGGTGCGCCTGTTTGCGTACCATAAGTTAGGCTGTTAATTATCCATCATGAGCCGCCGGAGCCGCTTCGCGCGGAGCCGGTTCTTAGGGAGCATGAGGCTGACCGCATGCCGCAGCACCCAGTGGGGTTTCTTGGCAAACGCTTCTCGGTACCGCCGAACCTTCAGATGGCCGAGTGGCCCCGCGTGGCGATAGTAAAACTTCTGTACATCCTTGCTCCCGCTTACGGTTATGGCGCGAACGTTTTTTACGATCACGCGATCAGATCCGGAGAGGCGGGGGTCGTACGTTGCCTGGTGTTTACCCTGCAGGATCACCGCAATTTCCGAGGCAACCCGCCCCAGCCGCTTGTGCTTCGCGTCAATGACGTAGTCCATGGCTTCAGGTGAACGATATCGTTGCCATCTTCGATCCGTCGTGCTGCCGAACCGCCGCACGTTTCACCACCCTCGTGTACCCGCCCCGGCGATCGGCGTACCGCGGCGCGATCTCATGGTACATTTTGTACGCCGCCACCTGCGGCAGGTGCTGCCGGAGCAGGCGGAGCGCAGCAAGATCCTGTCGCTTTCCATAGGTAACCAGACGCTCGGCAAACCGGCGGAGCTCCTTGGCACGGGCCTCGGTGGTTACGATTGATCCGTGGCGGATGAGGTTCACCGACAGGTTGCGGAGGAACGCCCGTCGCTGCCCGCGACGCAACCCAAACTTTCGCCCCTGCTTACGGTGCCGCATGGGTCGATTGCGCGCTACCGCTTCTTACGCTTCGTTTCCTTGGCCACCAACGGCAGCTCGACCTTCGTTACCTCCATCGAGGCTACCTTCTCAAAGTGGTCCCTGAGAATATTCCCGGCCTTGTGCATTGCTTCCGACGGGCTAATGGAACCGTCGGTCTCTATCTCAATTTTTAGGCGATCGTAGTCGGTTCGTTCTCCGACACGCATGTTCTCTACGGTGAAGGAAACCCGAGCCACCGGAGAAAAGATAGCATCCAAGACGACCGTGCCGACCGGTAAACGCTCCAGCCGGCGAGCCTCTGAGGGTACGTAGCCGAGGCCTTTCTCTACGGTGAGCTCCATATCTAGCTCGGCGCCTTTCTTCGAAAGGGTGGCTAGGTGGAGATCTCTGTTCACCACCTGGACAAACGTGTTTGACTGGATATCCGCCGCGGTTACCTCCTGATCGCCCTTGACGTGGAGGGTGAGCACCTGTGGCTCTTCGGCGAGGAAGTGAAAGCGCGCCTTCTTGAGGTTTAAGGAAAACTCCAGCACGTCCTCAACCATTCCGGCGATGGTCGAAAACTCATGGTCAACTCCCTTTACCTTAATCTGGGTAATGGCCGCTCCGGGGAGCGACGAGAGCAGGGCGCGCCGGAGCGCGTTGCCGAGCGTCGTTCCGTAACCCGTGTAGAGCCCTTCAACGTGGAACTCACCACGACTCCCCTCCTCGGAGACCTTCTTTATTGAAACGGTTTCGCTGAGATGTGTGTATTTCATAGTGTGCTAGCGTTAGGCTTACCGTGAGTAGAATTGTCCCACTAGGCTGGCATCGAAGGGGAACTGTGCATCGGTCGAGGTTACGGGGGCACGGCATTTCCCCTGCAACGCTTCCCGATTGAGCTCGAGCCACGACGGTGGTTCGTACTGCTTCAGCCGAACGTGGATATCTTCGAACGTTTTCAACCCGCGTGACTCCAGCCTGATGCTAACGGTGTCTCCAATTTTAACACGGTACGACGAAATGGTCATCTTCCGGCTATTCACCGCAATGTGCCCGTGGGAGATGAACTGGCGCGCAATACGCGGGGAAGCCGCCAGCCCAAGGCGGAACACCACCTGATCAAGCCGGTGCTCGAGGGCAACGATTACATTCCCCGCCGCGCTTTGGAAGAGCTTTCGCATCTGGGTGTTATTCAAACCGTAGTACGCCTGAATTTTCTGTTTCTCGTGAAGCTGCCGGCTGTACTCGCTCACGGTGGTGCGGCGCTGACCGTGCTGGCCAGGCCGCTGCGGCCGACGCACGGTCACGCACTTCGGAGAGTTACACCGCTCCGCCTTCACGAAAAGCTTGACGCCGAGTGATCGTTCTCTTTTTTCGGTTATCCGTTTCATGGTGGCTGCTCTGCCGTAGGAAACTATACCCGCCGTACCTTCCGCGGCCTTGGCCCATTGTGCGGCACGGGTGTAACGTCCCTGATGGAGAGAATATTGAACCCACGTGCCGCAAGTGAGCGAACGGCGGAATCACGCCCTCGCCCGACGCCGTTCACGAACACATCCACATTCACCGGGCCAGACCGACGCACCTTTTCAACGATAGCCTCGGCAACCTTCGACGCTGCAAACGGAGTTGCCTTCTTGGGCCCGGAGAACCCCAGCGATCCAGCCGAGAGCCATGCGACCACCTTTCCCTGCGGGTCGGTGACGGTTACCATCGTGTTGTTGTAGGACGCGTGCACGTAGATCCGACCGTTCTCGAGCCGAAGCTTCGAGCCCGACCCTGATTCAGCCTTGTTCGCGGTAGCACCCTTCGGGTGGGCTACTGGTTCCTTGGGCACCTCCTGCGTCTTTTGTGCTATTTTTTTCTTTCCCATACCGGTTTACTTCAGCTCCACCTTGCGCCGACCGCTCCCTGCGGTCTTGCGAACGTTGCCACGCACGGTTCGTGAATTAGTTTTCGTCCGCTGCCCGTGAACCGGTAGGCGCCGCATATGGCGCACGCCTCGGTACGCCTTGATCTCCTTCAGGCGGTTGATGTTCTGGCGAACCACCTGTCGGAGCTCTCCCTCAACCTTGTAGTGGGACTCAATGTACGTTTGGATCTTGTTCACCTCATCCGCGGTGAGCTCCTTGGCTCGCTTCGACGGATTGATGCCGGTTGCGACGATGATGCGGGCCGCGTTCACCAACCCAACCCCGTAGAGGTAGGTCAGGGCTACGGTGACCTTCTTGGCATCAGGTATGTTGACTCCGATTACCCGCATGCTACCCCTGTCGCTGCTTGTGCTTCTTGTTCACGCAAAGGACATGCACCCGTCCCTTGCGACGGACTACCTTGCAGCTTCCGCAGATCCGTTTCACCGATGAGCGAACCTTCATCCCGTTAGAAAATTAAACAACGCGACTTTCCAAATATAAATACGTGGCGCTCTCGGGCGGTTCGTGGCCCTTGCGACACAACTGCACCACCTTCCGATTTTCTAACGGGATTCATGGTAGAAGAGAAATAAAAACGCCTCAGGCGTCATCTGGTGCCGGTATTGGCACCCGTGTCACAGCCGTCGGACGATGCGCCCGCGGGCCTCATCGTACGGCGTCATTTCAACCAGCACTCGGTCGCCGGGGATCACTCGAATCCGGTTCAGCTTCAGCTTTCCCGCAAGGTGCGCGTTCACCTCCTGGTCCCCCTCCCGCAGCCGTACCTTGAAGTGCAGACCTGGCAACGCTTCTATCACGATTCCCTCAACCCGTACGGCTCGTGGATCCGGTGGCATTTATGGCTGCTGGTCGTAGCTGTAAACAGTTTGATGGTACACGGCTTCTTGGGGATCGTCAAGACCCAACCGGTGTAGCTACCGCACCACCACCTCCACCTTCGCTGGATTCTCCGGCACCCGGCTCACCCAGAACGGCCAGAGTGACACCTGTACCCGTTCCAGCCCAGAAATGGCGAGCGCCTTGGCACGGAGCGTCGCCTCATCGGTCCCGAGCAAACTCTGCTTGAACCCTTCCACATCCACGGGCGCTTCGAAAATGATCGAGCCGGTTGCGGTGAACGTCATGGCCCCATCCCGGAGGTTCACCTGTGGTGCCAAGGGCACCACATTGAACGCTCGCACCTTTGGCTCAGGTTCGGCTGCTAGGTCGACCTGCCCTGCAACCTTCTTTACGATGGCGTTCTTGAACATGGACGTATCGAACACTAGCTTCCGCATCTCGGCTTCACCGAATATGCTGTAGCTCGCGGCATCGTTGGGTTGCTGCTGCACCTGCTCCTGGAGCATGGTGAACCCAGATGCGCCATCCAGCAACGAGAACCGGTCCAAGAGGAGCACCGACATTTGACTCTCGAGCGCATCGCGGAGGATCTCCCGGAGCCGTTGCTTGGCCGCCGCAAGATCGGCAGGAGTTGGCACGGGGCGCTCGCCGCTTGATCCGCCGGTCATCGGCTCGGTTGCCGCAGCAGAGAAGCCTTCATACTTCGGCGTGCCCTGGAACCCGGGGATGCGCCACCCCGTGGACGAGCCAACGTTGTACGATTCACCGACCTGGTCAGCCACCACGGCCACCCGGATCGTTGATGGCTGGATTTTATCACCGGCTGAGGTAGCGCCAGGTACCGTCACACGCCCCACCAAGCGAAAAACCTTGCGCTCGGGCGATTCGAACCGCGTCGTGGCCACCAGAACCTGAGATTCGGTGCTGAACCCATTGGAGATGACGAGCGTCCCGGTAGCCTTCGTCGAGATCGTGTCGCGACCGCTGGCAGAAAACGGTACCGCTGCGTTCTTTGTAGCAACCAGGAGCTCACCGGGGAGCACCACCTGGGATCCGCTCACGTCTACCGATTGAACCTTGTCCTTGACGCTCACCGTTTCCCCAACCGCAACCGGAACCTGCCGTACCACGAGCGTCACGGTAGCTCGCGGGAGCACCCATGCCGCTAGCCCGTACGCTGCGGCGGCAACTACCGCCACGGCAGCGGTGGCGGTGGCCCAGCGAAGGAGCAGCTTGCCACGAGGTCGGGCATGGCGCTCAACTTTCACCACTGCGTCACGGGGCGGCAGATGATGGACGAGCGCATCGATACGCTCTGGCCGAATCGCAGCAGCAACCGGCGGCACCCCCGGTACCGGACGTTCCTCGTGTCGCTCGGGAAGCGGGTGCGGCCGAACCGTCTTTGCAGCGCGCGGTATAATATCGGAAACAGCCCGCTCGCGGGTGCGGAATATTGGATTCACGGCGCCCACGCGGGCAAGCGCGGCAAGCTCGAGAATATGATCATCCACCGATTCAACGATGAGCTCTTTCTGGCCGCTCGCACATTTTTCCTTCAGGGTATGAAAATTGCTGACCGACGATCCAACCGCTGCGTCGCGGGGTATATTCAGGATAATGCGTTCAGCGGCCGTAGCGCCGATGCGGCTGATCACCCCCTCGAGGGTATCACGCCGATCAATGAATATTTTTTTCTCCGCTTTCATGCTAGGTGAGTGTAATGAGCCACTTCGCCCGTCGCCGAAGGAGCTGGTTCATGAACAAGTACTGCGGGTGCTGGTACGGGTAGACGAGGAGCGCCACGGTGGTTTCTCGAATCTTCGGCTCGAACTCCAGGCGCAGGCGCGGCGGCACTTCAAGGGTAATGCCTCGATCACGCACCTGCTTGAGCAGTAGCCCCGACTTGGCTCGGAGCTCCTCTTCTAAGTAGGTCATGGTGGGCATGGGGAAACGGAAGGAAAGGTGTATCGCTGCTCGCCGAGGGGCAGCACCTTGACGTAGCACCGGCTTGGCTAGCGTAATGAGCTGATCGAAGGCGCCACGGATGGTGCGGTCAAGAAGCCGTCCAGCGCGAGCCGACACATCACCGCTCGCGTACCGTTCAATCATGGCACGCGCCTCCTCTGGCGCAACACGGTACTCGGCTGCAAGCGCCGCGGCTACCTTGTCAAACCCCCAGGGGAGCTCTGCCACGTAGCGTCGCTCACGATCATCACCGCCGTATATAGCGGTGGCCGTATCCATGACAAGGACGAGGTATTCGTTCGCCGCGGTGAGCACCTCGGCGAGCGCACTCCCGTTCTCGAGCACATGGAAACTCCGCGTCCACCTACGCCAACGCTCGAGCGGTGAGACGAGTGCCCGGGGCACAAACGTGCCACAGAGACGTACGGCAAGCCTCTTCCCCTTGAACCCGGTCGGATTGAAAACGCTGTGCCCATCAATCTCGACGCCTCCAATCTCTGTTCCCGTGAGCACCAGATCGAGCTCGTTCGAACCCATCTTCTTGGCCGCCCAGGAGCGATACCGATTCAGAAACTCCCAGAGGGCGCGGAAGGTAAGCCCATCGAGCTCTGCCTCTCCAATGAGGTCCTGTGGCCGCGAACGGTGCACGGTCACCACCGCCGTAACCGTCGTCGCCTGGTGCGAATCGAGCGCCACCACGAGTCGAGTCGATTTGAGAAATGGACGCTGCACCGCTTCAAGGTCTCGCACCTCCCGGTGGTCGGTGATGCGAATGGTATTGGTAAGGTGATCCACCGTCGCGGCGGTGACCTCGAAGCGACGATCTACTGATTCCGCCACAAGGTACCGCTCGCTCGAGCGCCTCAGGAAACCGAAGCCACTGCCGAGCCATCGACTGGTCACCGCTCCCATTATAGCATGCGACTACTAGAGTGTTCGTAGGGCATGCACGAGGAGTGCCACGGATGCACCGGCGGCGGCACCCGGAGCATCTGGTAGAACTCGATGTCCTCCTGGAAGATGTGAAACGCTCCGTTGCACTCCTTGCACTGCCGGTCATGCGGCTTCAAGTCTTTGAGGATCGCGTCGAGCGCACGATCGAATTGCGGGGTTTTTGAGATCATACAACTTCCTGGAGGTAGCATTTCTTGCAGAGGAGGTGGGCTACCTCCGTTTCAGGATAGTGGGTCTCGAAGCTCATGCCGCAGCGGGGGCAGGTGCGCCAGAAAGAGCGGAGCTGGGTGACCCACCGGCTGAACTTGGCATCAATGCGGCAGAAAGGGCACTCACGTGGCAGTGGGACGTTCATCGCTCGACGGAATTGGAGCTCCATGGGGATGATCTTGAACCCGCGGCCGCAGCTCGCGCAGCCGACCACCTCGCCCGCGATCGAGTCGGGGACATCTTTGATGTGGTCGGGGAGGTCGGCGGCTGGCTTGGTCACCGCGTGATCGTGTCGATCATCTGCGCGCCACCGCCACCCCTCGGTTTCGATTGTCTCGCGTGAGAGCGGGAAAAACTTCTGAGCCATGGTCTGGTTGTAGGGGTTGGGGCTGAGCTCCACCGGAAAGAACTCGCCGTACCGGTACGTGCGGCCCCGCCGGTCCACGTAGGGCACCTCGTCCATGTGCGCCACGATCTTGGCCCGCAGCTTGTTGAAGGATTCCTCATCGTACCGCCTGTTTAGAATCACATGGTCACCTTTCTTCACAGACACGCACCCGAAGTGGTGGGAGCCGCCGGTCGAGAGCTTCGAGTACTCCGAATCGTAGAGGTTGATCCCCGTTTCCTGACAGAAGCGGACATCCGAGACGTTCTCCCCCACCACGCAGCCCTCGTAGCAACGCTGCATGTTGTTCCCCCACGCCGAAACATCGTAGCAATCCTTGTTCGGTGGCTGCGACACCATGAAGAGGTACTTCGAATCCTCGGTGCCCGCCACCTCGTAGCACGCGTGGCAGTTCTTGGACTGGAACACGTAGCTCCCCGTGCAGCCGACGCTCATCTCGTCAAAGCGTGGCTTCGGGGTAACCTGCTGCCAGTGCTCATGGGCGAGCTGCTTCGCTTCTTGGTAGCGGCGGTACGACCCCAGGTCCCACTTTTTAATCTCACGGACGTAATCCTCTTTCGTGTGAGGTTTGTTGAAAACGTGGTACTTTTTGTTGCGGAGGCCAGCCGAGCCGAAACAGTTCTGGCAGTTCGTGCAGTCGCGGAGGAAGACGCAGTTAAGCGATTCGATCGTGTCCTTGACCCCGATACACCGACTATCTTTGAAAGCGTTCATGGAGTCGTAGCACAGCTCCGAGGACATGACGAGGGACGAGTCAAGGAGTGATTTCGAGTGGAAAAGGTAGAACCCATAGGCGGAGTCCTCGACGAAGTCGGCATGGAAGAGAAGGTAGCAGTTCTTGAGATGCCCGGCGTGGTTGCAGTGCGGTGAGGAAAGTGTCGTCGGCAAGTCAAGTGAAAGCCCGAGGAGCGGCACCTCGTGCCAGAGCTCGTTGAACTGGGTGAAGAACGGGCGTGAGAAGTCGTAGTCTCGGCCATACTCGAAGGGATCCCATTTATCTGACCACCAGCACTGCGGGCAGTAGACTTTGTACGGAGCTCCTGCCTCTCCGGCAGGCAGGTCGGGCGGGCCCGCCCGCATCGCCAGCGTGCTGGCTCGCGTGGCGGGTGGGTACATGGAAATCTTTTCCTCGCCGCAGAGGTCGCACGTACGGCGGTAGAGGTTCGTCAGGTTGAAGAATGCAAGCCGCCGCTGGAGCCGGCACCGTGAACAGAACGTCGGCGGCGGCACTTTTATTTTCTCGTAGAACGTGAAATCTTGAGCCTCAATCTCAAAATCATTCTTGCAATTCTGACATTGTCTAATTTCAGAGTTTGTATTATTCATGGATAATCGTGGCGAAATCCCGAGCGAAGCCGAGGGACTCCGGTTCAATGACGAAATTCTGTTTGCAATTTTGGCAGGTTTTGGTGTCGGAATTCATATTCTTATTTCGTTTTTTTCAAGCCATCTTGCCACGGGCAGAAAAGTCTTCACCAACGAAAGGGTGTAGCTTTCTGGTACTCGCTTCAGGGGAATATGGTACAAATCGACGTACACATGCGCGTAAATACCAAAGAGTATCGCTTGCTGCAACAGTGATCGCTCTGTCGGGGTTAATTTCCTCTTAGAAAGGTAACCCTTCATAAAGCTGCTGAAGAGTCTTTGGTCAATTGTGCTACCACGGCAACAATTCCACATAACGGTCTTCCCCACGTCGATTAGTAGAGCATCACGGTAGAAAATGCCGAAATCGATTACGCCGGTAAGTTTTTCACCAGTAAAGAGCTCGTTCTCTGGCTTCACATCAACATGAATTGGTCCGCTTGGAATGCCCTTAGGTAATCGATTTCTTAACACACCATCGCGGCATTCCCGTACCGCGGCCTTGAGAAGCGGATGGGTCTGCCTTCTCGCATATCTATCCATTGTTGCTACCACAGCCGGAGGCAGGTCATAAAATTTCCTTCTCCCCCTGAGGACACCCCTGAATCTTTTGCCGAGCTGATGAAATTTACCCAAAAAGGCGCCCAACTGGTAAGCCATCTTCGGGGTAATCTTTTTTTGCGGGTGGCCGGGTAAATATCGGTAAACGGTAACCATTGCACCGAACATATGCACGATAAACTCGTTGCTGGCGGACTGGATATAACGGGGCACCGGCAGGCCCTTCAGCTTATTGGTTAATTCAATTTCGTACTGGATCGAAGATCTCGATTTGCCAACCTTATCACCTTTCTTCGGCAGCCGGTGGATCGAAACGATAAACGTTCCCCTCGAAGTTTCGAGCATGGTCTTCGATGATTCGAAACCATGGGTATCAAAATGGAAAAACTTCTGTACGCTCCCCAACCCAAAAACATCGGCCACGCGTTGATACTGACCTCTGGTAAAAAACTTTTTCTCAAAAAGGGTGCTCATGCCACCTCAGCCCTATAGCACTGCTCGCAGTAGACTATCTGCGGGCGATCTGGCGCGTAGGTCGTCTCGAAGCTATTCGGGCAAGGCGAGGTGCCGTGGTGCGGGTGGCCCACGGTGTTTTGGTAGGCCATCCCATGCCTTGAGCCTGTCGAAGGGTCGGATTTCGATCCGGCGCACTGGCACTGCCGACGCCACCAGCGGATAGGGTTCCGGAGCCGCATCCGCTCCGTGAACCGGCAGTTATGGCACAGCCGGGGGAGTGGCACCGAAAACTTTTTGTAGAACTCGAGCTCGGCCGGGAGAACGCGGTAGGCGCGCCGGCACAAAGCGCAACCGATGGTTTCCTTGGTAATACCCACCCCCACACCGTTGATGTGATCGGGCAGCTCGGCAGCAGGCAGGGTAACCTCATGCTCTCGCCACTGCGGCTTGCGCCACGTGAAGCCGTTACGTTCCACCTCCGCCTCCGTGAGCGGAAAAAAGTCGTGGGCGATCGTTTCATTGTATGCAAAAGGTGAGAGTTCGGTCGGGAAGAATTCACCGTAGCGGTAGGTACGGCCCCGGGCGTCTTGGTGCGGCATCGAGTTCATGTGTTCTATAATCTGTGCCCGCAGGGCGCGGTACTCCCCTTCGGTGTACTGCCGGTTCAGGATGCAGTACGATTGCTTCTTCAGCCCCACGCATCCGAAACAGTTCGTGGAGGAATGGCAATGGATGCAGTACTCCAGGTCCTCGCAGGCCGGCCAGCATTCGTAGCAGAACCGCAGCTTCCGGCAGTTCTCGCCGCAGGTGACCGCCTCGTAGATTAGCTCTGAGTTATCCCCCCAGTGGGTGTAGTCGTAGGCGTTCGCCGTGCCGTTCACGACCCGCTGGCAGTATTTGAGGTCGCGGATATCCTTATCAAGCGCGTAGCAGTAGCGCACGTTCTTCGCGTGGTAGGTGTACTCCGCCACCACGTGCTCGTTGTGGACCCCGTGCATGTATCGCACCGGGAAGCGGAGCCGGAACTCCCGGACCTGATCCTTCATGGCAAGGAGGTTCCCGTACGAGCCGAGGTCGAAGGCCCGCACCTTGGCGAGGTAGTCCTCCCGGCTGTAGGGCACGTTGAAGATATGGTACTGCTTGTGCCGGAGGTTCACGCAGCCGAAGCAGTGGCTACAGTCCACACACTCTTGCGAGAACCAGACGTCCCGGCAGTTGCTGCACTCGTTCGAGAAAAACGTCTGAAAGGAGTGGTCGCATGAGAAGAGCTCGTAGCACCGCTCGAGGTACGCGGCGTGGCCGAAATCCATCGACCCCTTCGAGTATCGGAACGCGACGCCGTAGAGGCAATCCTCGGATTCATCGCAGTCAAAGCAGAGGTAGCAATTCTTGAGCTTCGATGCATTATTGGAATAGTCGCTGTGCACGAGACGCCAGATGGAACGGGCTGGCCACGGCACCTCGTAGAGCAGTTTCTGGAACTGCTCGAAGAATGGCTTCGTGAAATCGTAGCCACGGCCGTACGCCAATGGGTTCCATCCGTCGGACCACCAGAAGTCGTGGTCGTATACCTGGTTCGGCGCCGCCTCGGGGTACGTCGAGAAAAGCTCAGATCCGGTTCGAGCCTCTTTTTTCCTGAACAGGAATCGCTCGTTCCAGAACGACATCCGCCGGATCAATCGACATTCGGGGCAGAACGTCGGCGGCGGAACTTGAATCTTTTGGTAAAACGCAAAATCATCGTCCTCAAGGACGAATCTGCTCTTGCAATTCTGGCACTGCTTGGTCTCGGGGATGGCCATGGACACGCCTGGAACTATGCGGTCCCCCACCGCGCACCGCGTGCGTTTCGCTGGGTAGCGCGGGGCGGACCCCGCCTTACCCGATGCACTCGACGAGGTGCTCCTTGTAGTGACGGTTCAGCCGGTCGACGCCCACTGCCGCCACGCACGGGATCGCCGTCCCATGGTGCGCCGTGATAAGGTCCTCGATATCCTGCAACCGCTTCTCGAGCGACCGGATGAAGAGCACGGCACCCTCTCCCTCCCGCCGTTCGCCCTTGACCATGAACACCGATTTGGTTGGCCAGTAGTTCACCGCGCTGGCGTAGCGTCGGCTGATGATCTCATCGGCGAGCTTCTTGGCTTCCTCGAGACTCGGGGAAGTTGTGTAGATAAAAATCATATCCCCGTGATGTAAGGTATCACCCACCCCGACCTTTCCCCGCACCTTTTCAGGACTGAAGGCTACGCCTGATTCTTCTCTTGAGGTGGGCGTACACCTTCCCAAACTGCTTCAGCTTCTTCTCTCTGTCTCTGGCATCACCCTCATCGGCGTAGCCTTCAACGTACACGACCTTCCACGGAAGGTACCTTTTGGTGCTGAATGTTGATCCACTATTGTGTTCAGCAACCCTTCGCTCGAGGTCGTTCGTGCACCCGAGGTAGAGCGTCTTAACCTTGGTGCTCTTCAGGAAGTACACGTAATACATGGGAATTAGTCCTGAAAAGGTGCGGGGTTTACCCTAACATTATACCACCCTGCCTGGTAGCCCTACACCACCTCCGCCTGGTCCTTCGACGTAGCTCAGGATCAATCAAACGACTTCTGATTGATAGCACTGCTCATCCGCCTTCGCTCCTCCTTCGCCTCCGGCTACGAAAGGACACAGTAAAGCTTCGGCGGGACTTCGGCTTGTTTTTATCAAACGACTTCTGCATTGTAAC
>CAYJQO010000016.1:0-14197 GCA_964372445.1 uncultured Candidatus Saccharibacteria bacterium | reverse complement strand
AGCTGATCAATTAAATGCGAGTAGCGATGATGTAGCAGGGCTATAGAGGCGCGTAAAATGAAAAACTGCTGAATCAATTCCAGCAGTTTTCATTTGATCTCTTAGCCAGTGTTTGTCGGGGGCAGATTTCCCTAGCCAGGCAGGTTTGGCTATGCGCCCGCGCCCGCTACCAACTGCACCATTACCACAAGGCTGGTCAGGGTAGCATCGGATGGTTCCTGGAGCACGATCTCGATGACGGGGGTCTTCGGCGCGAGCCGAAGCGATGAGCACATGAGCCGTCCCTCGGTGTCGAAAATGGAGTGCTCCTGGTACTGGACACCAGCGTCAGTCAAAACCTTTCTCGCCCGCTCGCAATCGTGGCAACCGTCCTTGGTGTACATGTTGATGATCATGTGAATCTCCTTACGGTGATTGATTTGGTGGAAAAGAACTAGTTCCTTCTCTTCTACCGCACCTGGCCTTACCTGTCAACACATTAAAGACGCGCCAACTTCTCCCGCCTTGTGCCCAGAGTGCCCATCCACTAAGCTGAGGTTCAACCCATAGAAACCTGCTTGCTACGACAACTCGTCACTACCGTGTGTACATAATGAAAAACGGAATTGATACAAAACGGCTCGTGCTGTGGAGCCTGTACGATTTTGCGAACTCGATCGTCATGATCGTGTTCTTCCTGTACTACTCGCAGTGGCTCGTGGTAGACCGCGGGGTATCGGACTTCTGGTTCAATATGACGTTCGTGGGCCCCATTTCGTGGGGGCTGATCGTCACCTACCTGCCGAGAGCGGGGGCGTTCAACTACCGCGCCGCCGCAGTCGCCATGGCGGTGTTCGTGCTCATCGGTCTCATCTTTGCCAGGAAACTCCCCGAACCGCGTGTTGAAAATCAAAGCTATGCCTAGCTGGCTACCAGAGCGCAACAGTAGCAGAACCACATGCTCATCGACGACGTAACCATTGCGGTCGCAGCCGGCCATGGCGGCAAAGGCTCGGTCGCGTTCAACAAGAACCTCATGTCCCTCGGGCCCGTGGGTGGGGCCGGCGGCAAGGGTGGGAGCATGTACGCCGAAGGCGTCTCTGACCTAGGCGCGCTCGTGCAGTTCCGGTACAAGAAATCGTTCCAGGCGGAGAGCGGCATGGATGGCCGGGGGCAGTTCAGGGACGGCCGCGACGGCAAGGACCTGGTGCTGAAGGTTCCGGTTGGCACGGTCATCCACAACCGCACCGAACAGAGCGAGGCCGAGATCACCAAGATCGGCGAGCGGGTGATCCTAGCCCGTGGGGGCCGGGGCGGCAGGGGTAACTTTCACTTTCGCTCCTCGCGGAACACCACACCGAAGCAGTTCGAGCCCGGGCTGCCGGGGGAACGATTCGAGTTCCGGCTGGAGCTGAAGCTCATCGCGGACGTTGGCTTCGTGGGGCTCCCGAACGCCGGGAAATCAAGTCTCCTCAACAAGCTCACCAACGCCAAGAGCAAGGTAGCCAACTACCCCTTCACCACGCTCGAGCCGAACCTGGGAACCTACTACGAGCTGATTCTCGCCGACATCCCCGGCTTGATCGAAGGCTCGTCGACCGGCAAGGGGCTCGGCATCAAATTCCTGCGCCACATCGAGCGCACCCGGATCCTGTTCCATTTGATTTCAGCAGAATCCGCCTCCCCGCAAAAAGATTACCAGGTAGCCCGCCGGGAGCTTGGGAACTACAGTAAATCGCTGCTCAAGAAGCCGGAGCACCTGTTCCTCTCAAAGAGCGACATCGCCACGCCCGACGAGCTAAAACAAAAACTTGAGGCTCTGAAAACGGTGAGCCCCGGGGCACATGCGATCTCAATCTACAGCGACGCGAGCCTCGGAGCGGTGCGGAGCATCCTGAACCAGATACAGTCTGATAAGCACTACCGCGTGATGGGTAGTTAACGAATGGCACAGGGCGGCTATACTATAATGAACCTATGGGAACTATTATCATCACCGGGGCAAGCCGCGGCATTGGGCTGGCCACCGCAAAAAAATTCCTTGAGCGTGGGTGGCGTGTGGTGGGAACCTATCGAGCCAACCAGGTTCCTATCCAATCCCCCAACCTGACTTCCGTCCAGCTCGACCTTGCCTCGCCGGAGAGTATCGAGGCAACCGCTCAAGCAATCCGAGAGACGGCTCCCCACATTGACGTTCTGGTGAATAGCGCCGGCATCATCCTCGACGCCACGGATACCGCCGCAGACTTGGGGAAGATCCGCCAAACATTCGAAGTCGACCTCTTCGGCCTCATCGACCTCACCGAGCGGCTCCTCCCACACATGGGGAAGGGTAGCCACATCATCAACGTGGACTCGGCATACGGAGCGATGTCGCTGCCGATCGACGATGAAACCTCCACGGGCTACCGCTTGGCGAAGGTAGCCCTCAACATGTACACACGTACCCTGGCGTTCCACCTGAAGGATAAGAACGTCACCGTATCCTCGCTCGATCCCGGCTGGGTAAAAACTGACATGGGCTACATCGCTTCCACCGAAAGCGAGCAACCCAACCGGGAACCCTCCGAGGTAGCCGACGACATCTATCGCCTTGCCACGGAGGCGGTCGAGTCCGGCCGCTTCTGGCTCTTGGGCAAGCAGCGGGAGTGGTAACCGCCTTCACATTCGGCTGACCATGGATGTAGTGCAACCGAACAGCTCTTGCCCCAAGTGCCACGCAGTGGTACCAGCCTCAGCTTACTTTTGTCCAAACTGTGGTAAGGTAATCCGTGCAAAACCGCTCTCAACCACGATCCTCAAGCAAACCGTCATCTACCTCGTGAGTCTCCTTATCCCGCCATTCGGGTACTGGTATGGATGGCGGTACCTCCGGCAACCAGACCACAAATCGAAATTAATCGGCCTGGTTGCAACCGTACTGACCACCGTTGCCACCGTGGCAACCATCTGGGCTACAAAGGCGGCCCTGGACGAAGCGTACCGGGCCATCAACAGCATCAATAGCCTTACCTTCTAGCTAGTGAGTGTGTGAACGGAATCCACCGCGTCGGCCGTAGCTGGTGTGACGTCGCGGCGGTCGTCCGCGGTAGCCCGGGCGCGGAACATGGTGCCTCTCTTCGGTGAATCGGGTAGGTAGTGAAACGCGAGATGGCGGCAGATCCGGGAGCTCGGTGCGCGGAAGCGTGATCCGCGTGAACCGCTCGATGGCTCGAACATCCTGCCGCTGGTCCGGCGTGGCGAACGCGATCGCATGCCCCCGCATACCGGCGCGAGCGGTCCGGCCAACCCGGTGGACGTAGTCCTCTGCGTTCGTCGGTAGATCATAGTTCACCACGAGCTCAATGCCTTTCACGTCGATGCCGCGCGCGGCAATGTCCGTCGCGACAAGCACCCGGTACCGACCGGTCTTGAAACCATCTAAGGCCTCGCGGCGCTGGTTCAACGACCGGTTGGCGTGGAGCTCCGCCGCGGCATGGCCGAGATCGCGCACGAAGCGCGCGATCTTCCTCGCCCCGTGCTTCGTCCTCGAGAAAACGAGCACGGACCCACGGTACTCTCCGAGGAGTTTCTCCAGGAGTCTCGCCTTTCCCTCTCTGGGCACCACAAAGAGTTCGTGGGTCACCTCACTGACGGTGCTCCCAGGCGGGGCAATCTCCACCCGCACGGGCAGCTTCTTGTGGGCGCTCGCACTCTGCTCGATAGCCTCGGGCATGGTGGCCGATCAGAGCATGGTCTGCCGGTCACGCGGCACCGCCGCCAAGATCCGCGTGAGCTGCGGGGCAAACCCCATGTCGAGCATGCGATCGGCCTCGTCGAGCACCAGGATCCGCACCGCCGCGAAGCTAATGGTCCGCTGCTGGAGGTGGTCCAGGATCCGCCCCGGGGTTCCCACGACAACGTGCGGATCCCTCCGGAGTTCCCGGACCTGCCGATCCATGGATTCCCCGCCGATCACGACCGCCGAGGTGAACCCCAGGGACGAGCCGACCGCGTGGAACACCTCACGCACCTGGAGCGCCAGCTCTCGGGTGGGCAGGACCACGAGCCCGTGTCCCCGACCCTGGAGGGCCGCCTGGATCATGGGCACGCCGAAGGCGAGTGTTTTCCCGGTGCCCGTCTGGGCGATCCCGATCAAGTCTTTCCCTTCAATGGCAAGCGGCATGGCTTGCTCTTGGATCGGGGTGGGATTTTTGAAATGCAGACGGTCGAGCACCGCCAGGATACCTGGCGCGATGCCCAACCCATAGAAACCTTTGCCGGCAGTCACCAGGTCACTATAGCACAGAAAACGACCTACTCATTCCCGACCGGCGCCACCGTAACCTGTTCCATCACCACCGGGGCGAGGGGTCGATCGCCTTCCCCCGTCTCTGTCTCACCGATCGCATCAACGACCTCCTGCCCCTCAATCACCCGGCCAAAGATGGTGTAGTTTTTGGGGAGCGGCGTGTCCTTGAGCATGATGAAGAACTGGCTCCCGTTCGTGTTGGGGCCGGCGTTCGCCATAGCCACCACGCCCCGCGCGTATCCCTCCTGGTACGATTTGGTCTCGGGGTTGAGCTCATCGGCAAAGAGGTAGCCAGGGCCTCCGCTGCCACAGGAACCCGGGTCACGCGCTCTACCTGCCGGGCTGCACCGAGGATCGCCGCCCTGGATCATAAAACCGTTAATGACCCGATGGAATGTAAGGTTGGTATAGAAACCCTGCTCGGCAAGTTTGAGGAAGTTCTGCGTGGTGTTCGGCGCATCGGCATCGTAGGTGGCGAACTGGATGGTGCCAAAATTAGTCTTGATGGTGACCACGTGCTTTCCGTTCCCGGGTTCGGAGAGCGCGCTGCCGGCAGGGACCGTGGGCGCGGGGGGTGGAGCGGGGAGAGCGCCACCAGGTTCCGCCCGCTTCGAGAGCGAGCCCACCACAGCAAACGCGGCAACGGCGAGCGCAACCGCTACCAGGCCCCCGACGACCCATACCGTATTGCGGCTAGCATCCATGTTAGATAATGGCAGCACTTGAGAGGACGAGCTCCTGGTTCACGAGAGCTACGATGATGACGAGCGCCAGGAGCCAAAGGCCGTTCAGGATGAGCGCTGGATGCTGGATGCGAACTTTAATGAAAACCTTCAGGAGGAGGGCGGTCAGCACGAACGCAAAGATGGCGAGGTAAATTGAGTTGGCGGTTGCCCGGGGGGAGGCCGCGGCGGCCTGGAGGGGGCTCGCCTGAGCCCTTGCCTCACGTGCCACCGGAGCCGCCACCGCCGAGGACGGTTCGCTTACCTCGGCGCCCCGCACCGCAACGAAAAGATCTTGTGAAACCGGCGTGGTGCGCTCGGCCTCGACGCGGGTTACCGGTTCAGCTCGAGGCGGTGCCGCCGCAGCTACCGATGGGATGGTTTGCCTCGGCGCCGGAGACCCAAAAAGCTCCACCACGAAGGTGGCCTCACGGCCTTGGTAGGTTCCCTCTGCGGTCGCGATGCCAACCTCGCTAAAGTTGCCGTTTAAAATGTTGGCGCGGTGACCAGGCGAATTCATCCAGGCATCCGTGACATCCTTCGAGTCAGAGAAGTTCACGGCGAGGTTCTCCCCGGCAAAGGTAAACGGGTAGCCAACCTTCCCGAACCAGTACCAGGGGGTGAGCCCCTCCGGGCTCGTGTGGGCAAAGTAGCCCTTGAGCACCATGTCCTGCACCTTTGCCCGCGCCGCAGCTTCGAGCAGCTGGTTCACCGCAAGCGGCTGCAGCTGCTCGGTAGCACGGCGATCGTTCGTCTGATCGACCAACACCTTTGGGAAGATGAGCGCGTAGAGATTGGCGCCCGGGGCCAGGACAAAAACGTGGGAGATGAAAACAATCTCGACCGCTAGCACGGCTGCCGCGATAACCGCAGCGGCTGGTGCCCGGAGCACATGCGGCTTGTGATCGTTCCCTTGGTGCGGAATGAAATACCGTTTCAGTGCTCGTTTCACCCGCATAGTATAGCATATATATCATAACATAAATATGTATGTAACGCAATGCCCCGCGAACGGGGCATGCCACGCGCTCGTTGGTTCCCGTTGGGATATTGGCATAGGTTCTGGAAACGCTCAATTGCCCGGAGCTGGCATCGTACGTGGCACTACTGATGCCGCTCGGGTTGCCGGCAGCCGCGCTCGCCGCTAGCGGTGACATGAGCTGTATGACCAGCCGGCCATACCAGTTGAGCAAACCTGGAATGGGTGTTCACACATACCCTAGTAGGTAGGCGACAGGCTATCAGGCCCTTCCCGGTGGCTCTCCTAGGGAAGGTTGGGAACTTCTTCCCACGATACGGTGGAGAGGTCTGCGGCGTTCACCACGACCTTAATGTTCGTGACAGCTCGCTGGAAGGTCGCCCTGGTGGTAATGGTGTGCTTGCCTGCGGAGGGCATGTTGCGCTGCACGGCTAGGACGGTGCAGACGTCCGGTCCTCCTGGACACGAACTCTCCCCCACCGCGACGCATTCAGCCGCTGGCGCGTAGCCGGCATCCTTGGCGAGTTTGAGCAGCGCCGCATCGGCACACGCCTCGGCGAGCGCGCGGCTTCGCTCTTTATACTCGCTCGTCAAAATCCTGAAGCGCGCGCCGAAACCGCTTGTGCCAACCGCAAAGGTAAACCCGATCAGGAGCACCGAAATGACCACGGCCGAGACGAGCGCTATGAAGCCATCCCGCTGGCTCATTTCCTAAGGTATCGAGTCATCGAGAACACCTTTCCGTTCACCGTGAAGCTCACAAGCACCGCAGCTGGTTTGCCGGCTGGCACCACCGCGCGGAGAAACTGTAGGTTCCCAACGGTTACCGCGCTGCTGCTCAGACGCTCGGGAGCTCCACCACCCTTGCTGAGGCGAACACCTTCACCAGCTGAGTCAACCGTAATGGGGTTTGACGGGTAGCCCACCTTATCCACCGAGAGCATAGAGCTAGACGAACCAACCCCCGGGCTGTTGATGGCATCAACCCCGCTCAGGATCCAATCGATCTTGCGGAGCAGGAAATCGGCCTCGCCCTGGACCACCGCCTGCGACACCGTCTGGTTGCCTGACTGGATAACGTAGTAGACCGTCACCATGACGCCTCCGATAATGATGGCGAAGAGCCCGAGGTAGATGAGGGTTTCAATGAGCGTGAAGCCCCGCCTGCGCCGACCTGCGTGTCGCCATAGGCTTTGGTAAGGCGAGAGCTTCGGCGGGCAGGTACCTCGCCGCCTCATGGGCTGTAGATGATCCGGAGCGCGTCGTTCCCCTGAGCCGATGCGTAGATATAGCCATCTTCGTAGTCAAAGCCGTTCTCAATGATGTTCGAAAAATTCCAAGATTTTACCTTCGCAATTGCGGTCACATCTGAAATATCCCAAACCTGAAACTCCTCGCTCACCTTTTGAGTTCCTAAGAAAGCAAAACGGCCAGCAACGATAATGCTGATCACGCTTGTCCCGATATCTGCTGGCACGCCAAGTTGCGAGAGGCCCACTTCCGGATTTGAAATCTCAAACACGTAGAGATCCGGGCCGCTCGGCGCTGACTGCCGGCCGAAATAAAGTTTCTTACCGACTACGTACACGCTCTCACCATCTTGGTTGCCGGAAAGGTTTCGGTTCGCAGCCGCTATTCCCGCGCCACTGATCGCAAGAGGGTCCGTAACGTCGAGCACGCGAAGCTCTGGATTGTCGTTGGTGGTCGCCAGATACGCGAAGCGTTTCGTGACGCCGCCGATCGATTGGTCACGCACCACGAGGCTGTTCACGGTAGTATTCAAATTCGTACCCAAACAGCCGCCGCTCCCTAGTTCCGCGGGGGCCATGGGCGTCGTCACATCGAACACATGGAATTCGGGGCCAGCGGTTTCGCGTGTCGTGAGGTAGAGACGATTGCGGTAATAGAAAACCCGCCAACCCTCCGGTTCTGAATTACCGACACAAGGAGAAAGCGTTCTTGTCGCAACGAGCATAGGATTGTGGATATCGGTGACGTCAATTACCTTGAGCTGGCCTATTGCCGTATCCATCGCAGCGTAGGCATAGTATTTCATCGTGCCGCTGAGGGGATCTTGCCACATCGCGACATCAATATCGTTGATGGTTGCACCAGCATCGAAGCCGTTCGCGAAGGTTACAAAGAGACCGCTCGACTGGCCGAGTACCGCATTACGCGCATCTGCAATAAAGAGATAGGGAGCCTTGTCTCCACCCATGTAGGCGATTCTGTTCAGTACGTCAATCCCCCTCGGCTTCCCCGGGTTAAAGTTGCTGGAGGCGAAGGTCTGGGGATTATCCCACGTGCTCGTGCTCCCCGGCAGGTCACCGCCGTCGTCGCCGCCTAGGGCAATAACCTCGGAGGCATCCGTAAGGGTGGTGGTAAGTTCGATGAGCTGTGGCCGCTGCGGCGCGGTACGCCAGAGCACCCGGCTTGTCACCCGCTTCTTGTAGGCGGTGAGGTCGACCACCGCCGTTTCCTCGGTATAGATATCGTTCGTCGAGGGCGACTGTGACACCACAGAGCTGAAATCCTGCCTGGCGGTCGCCCGGGCATCCTCGGCGCTGCGCTTCACCATGTAGAGCGCCTGGTTGTTGGTTTCGGCATCCACCGAGATGGACTGGTTGCTGAAGGTAACCGTTACGGCGGTGGTGATGCTCACGACCAAGAGCGCGAGCGCCATGAGCATCTCGAGCGTGCTCATGCCCGCCTCACCCTGACGTCGGCTACCAGTCAATGCTTCCCTCATGGTTAATGGTGATTGCGGACGAGCGGGCGCCACTCGTTAGGGTAACGGTCCCCGGCGCGGCAACCTCTCCACTCAATTGTGAGAATGCTATATCCGCAGGGCCAGAAACGGAAACGGTGGGGCTCGCCGCAATGACCTCATTCCGTGGATCCCCGGGTACGTACGCCGGGCCATGGAAGACAACGTAGCGGCCGCTCTCAAAATGAACCCCGTGCGCCGACTCGTCATAGTTGTTCATAGCCCGGTTGCGCGCCTGCTCGAGCGCTGCGACCACCACCATGCGCTCAGCAGAGAAAGAGTACCCCCGATAGAAATCCATGCTCACGAAGAGGCCGAAAGCAGCCGCGATGACGATAATCCCTATGACAACGAGGAGCTCGACGACCGTGAACCCGAGCTGCCGCGCGCGGGTCCCACGAGGCAGCTGATCACGGGTGGAGGTTCTGGGTAACCGCATAGATGGGCGTGATGATGGATATCGCCACAAACCCGACGATCAATCCCATGAATCCCATGAGCGCGGGCTCAAGCAACGTGGAAAGGTTCTTCGTACGATCCTCAACCTCGTTCTCATAGATTTCAGCCAGGTAGAGAAACGTCTCACTCAAGCTGCCGGACGTCTCCCCGACCATCACCATTTGGTTGAGCATGGGAGGGAAGAGCTTCTGGTGCTCCGACATGTGGGTTGAGATTTTCTCTCCCTTCGTTACCTTTCCAGCCATTGCCTGCAGCGCTTCCTGGTACGCGAGGTTGCCAATGGTATCTGCCGCAATGGTGGTGGCCTCGACGATTCTCACGTTGCTCTGGAGGAGCAGGCCAAGCGTCCGGCAGAAGTTGGCCATGAGGTAGCTCTGGGCAACGTGACCAAAAATAGGAACGTGGAGGATGAGCCGGTCGACCCAGTACCGAACGGCTTGAACCCGCAAGAGGGCTACCACCGTAGCCACCAATCCGACGAGGCCGAGGACTAGGTACACGCCCTCGTGGAGGAGCAAGTCGCTCACGTAGATGAGCGTCCGGGTAGTCCAGGGCAGTTCAAAGTTCAGGCTGCGGAAGATGGGCAAAATCTTAGGAAATATGTAGACGGTCAGGAGGCCCGTGATCCCAAGCGTGGCTACCACGATGAAAATGGGGTAGACCAGCGAACCGAACACCTTCCTCCGGAGGGCTTGCTTCTTCGCGAGCTCGTTCGAGAGGTAGTTCAGGTTCTCATGGAGCGTGCCGCTCACCTCTCCGATTTGCACCACGCTGATCGCGAGCTTGCCGAAAATGTTTCGGTGGCGGCTCAGGCTCGTCGAGAGGAACTGCCCGTTCTCCACGTCGGCAATGACGCTCGTGAGCATCTGGCTCGCCACGCGCGAGCTTGCCTGTGACTTGAGCATCTCGAGCGCCGCCAGGATCGGCACGCCCGCCTTGATCAAAATGGCCAGGCGCTTGATGATCAGGATCTGGTCCTGCAGCGGCAACCGGTTGAACGGGTTACTCATGGAGCATCCGGAGCACCTCCTCGATCGTGGTGATACCCGCCTTCGCCTTTTGGAAACCGTCTTCGATCAGCGTGACCATCCCCTGCTTGATCGCAACCTGTTTGAGCTCGCGCGCCGGCGCCTTCTTGAGAATCGCTTCGCGCACGGGACCGTCAACGGAGAGCACCTCATGTATCCCAACCCGCCCGCGGTACCCGGACTGGGTGCACTGCTCGCACCCGCGGCCCCGAAAGAACGTGGCCGTCTCGCCGAGCACCGCTGCCGGTATCACCTCGGAGAGGCTCTTCCGCTCCAAGGCGGTGATGTTCTTCCGCACCTTGCACGAGGGGCACACCTTCCGCACGAGCCGCTGACCGATCGCCACGTTCACCGTGGAGGCGATGAGGAACGGTTCAACCTTCATGTCCAGGAGCCGCGGGAGCGTCGTGGCGGCATCGTTGGTATGGAGCGTCGAGAGCAAGAGGTGCCCCGTGAGGGCGGTGTTGACGGCAAGGCCGGCGGTTTCCGAGTCGCGGATCTCGCCAACCATGATGATGTTCGGGTCCTGGCGGAGCATCGACCGGAGACCCTGGGCAAAGGTAAGCCTGGTGCGCGGGTTCACCTGGATCTGGTCAATGCCGGCAATGGCGTACTCGATTGGATCTTCGATGGTAATGATGGAAACCTGCGGCACATTGAGCATCTTGATCAACGTGTAGAGCGTGGTGGTTTTCCCCGATCCGGTGGGGCCGGTCGCAAGAATCATGCCGTAGGGGCGCCCGATGGCCTCCTTGATCTTCTTCAAGTTTGCTCCGCTGAAGCCGAGCGACTCGAGGGTAAACTCTTCCGATTTATCCGACAGAATGCGCAAGATGGCATTCTCTCCATAGTAGGTAGGGGCAATCGACACGCGGATATCTACTGCGCCGACCACTTCAACCTCGGAACGGAAACGACCATCGAGCGCCGCCTGGTGCTCATCGGTCGGCAACCCTGCGAGGATCTTGATACGGGTGATGACCTCGGAGTGGATCGCCTTCGGGAGCACGTGAACGTTTCGGAGGATGCCATCGATTCGAAATCGCACACGCACCCCATCCTGCTTCGGGTTAATGTGGATGTCAGAGGCGCGGAGGGCGTACGCCTCCTCGATGAGCAAGCTCACGAGCCTGATAATGGAGAGCCGCGGCCCGAGCGCGAGCTCATCCGCCACCCTGTCCGTGGGCGCTGCTACGGTGGTCACGGTGTTTGTCATTTTTCGTTTTGCAGCCGTAGCTGTTACCTTACCTATCTCCAGCGGCGGCTGTCAATGCACAGCTGGGCACGGAGCGCCAGCCGCACCGCTGCCTGCCCCGTACCAATCCCAAAGAAGAACTCGGCGATGATATAGTATGCAAGCCAAAGGCGATACCGCGAGAGAGACCCGTATTTTAGAAACGATATATTGGGGATTGGTGCGGGGACAATTTTCCCGCCACTTATTTTACATTTTGAAAGCGGGATTACGTTTTGTAACTTCACTTCGTTCAGACAAAACGGGAACAAGTTTTTCTTTGCATTGCTCTTCCGAAGCTTTAGCGCCCGGCCTTCGCAGCCAAAGCGGCTGCTTCGGCGGAGTAGGCAAGGAGAGGCGGCAAATTCTTTGTTCTTTGAAATTCAAAAAAGAAAAGGGTCTCGAAACCGAAGCTCCGAGACCCGATGGTGTGGCTTACGCCACTTGTTTTTCCTGAACCGCCTGCTTTGCGAGCCAGCGTGAGAGATACCACACTCCGTAGAGCGCAATCACTACGCCGACCCACTGAACAAGCGTGAGATGTTCGCCGAGCAGAACAGTCGCGCCGAGGATAACCGCGGGCGTTTCTCCTTGCGCGAGTACGCTTGCTTCTGTCGTCGGCAAATTCTCGAAGGTGAGCAGGTTCGCAATCCAGTAGAGGAATCCTCCGACGAACGCGAAGCCGAGAACGAGCAGGGCGACCTTTGGTTCTGCGATGGGTGTCCACGAGGCATTAGTGCTCATGACGAGACCGAGTGCTCCCATGCCCATGCAGGCCCAAAAGCATTTCTGCAACGAAGTCGCCTTTGCGCGAGCAAAGAACTCGTAGAGAATGCCGTTCATGATAGTGCCGAACAGCGTCCATGCGAATCCCGCCCATTGGAAGTGTCCACCCCATCGCGCCATCATTACACCACCGAGCACGAGAATAAGTCCGGTGATCGAAGCTGATGAAACCCGTCGGCCCAAGAAAGCACCGATGACGAGATTTACCAGTGGGGTCGCGGTAATGATGATGATTGTCGGACCCGCGCCCCAATGCCGAATGCCCTCGAACAATCCGAGTGTGGCGAACGGCAAGGTCAGAGCGATGAGGTAGGTGTACTTATCTACGCGCCCGATAACTCCGCGAAGTCCGATGAACACTATTGCGGCGGTCAGAAATCCGCGAAAGACCATCAACTGCGGCGGCGTAAACATGTTCAGGACGTTAACGAAAGGCAGGGCCAACCCTGCCGTGAGCCAAATGCCCAGAACTCCGAAGAGTCCCAACAGGGTTTTGCGATGCATTTCTGCACCCTCCTTTCAGTTTTTGGTTTGGAAATGTACTACTTGACCACCGATAAAGATAGTATATCAGACCATAAAAGTCAAGGAACGGCAAGCGCCGCTCCTTGGAGAGAATCTTATGAAAATTTTTCTTTTCTGCTTCTACAAAATATGGTTCGAGTTGGTGTTTTTAACGGGTTCTTTTGCGGTTTTGGCTTCCTGAAAGGAAGCGACAATTTCAAGTTTTTCTCTTGACCCGAGCCTGGACTTCGGCTGAGCTCAGTCGAAGCCTCGAAGGGGCGGCAAATTCTTTGTTCTTTGAATTATTAAAAAGAGGGCCGCCGGTTTACAACCGAACGGCCCACGAACGCACTGATTACGAGTTGAGAAGCGCTTGGGCTTCTTCGAGTGTCGGTGCTATTGCACCAACCAACCGAACGCCGTTAAGTGGCACTTCAACGTATCGCAGAGCGGACTTGCGATTGACCGGACCGAGAATTCGCGAGAGCGAATCTTGAACAGGACTTGCGAACCGTTTGATGATCTCGCTAGCTCTTTGCTCGGCTTCTTGAACATCAAAGCCAAGCCATAGTCCGATTTCGGAAACCGCTGAGCGAATTCTCGCAGAAACCTCTGGTCTTGCGATTGCTTCTTCAACGAGTGAACAGCCGAGCTGTTGTCCAAAGAGAGCGGTAAGAACATGTGACGTGTTCACCGTGAACATCTTCTGCTTTCTTTTTCGCTCTACTTCCTCCTCGGACGCAACAAGCTCAATGCCGTTGGTGGTGCCGAGTTGGTGAGTAATCGGGTTGTCCAGAACCACGATCTTGTAGTAGTCCTCGGCGACTGCCGCCAATAAACCATCGTGCGTTCCTGTTCTCGGACAAATCCGATCAACGACGATTGGAATTTGCCGAGGAAAATGGTTTACAGGATCGGGCAAGTTCTCGGCGAGAAGCACAGGAGACAAAAGATTTCTCTCTCGACACCATGTCGCAACTTTTTCGAGATGTTGTCGCCCGACTGATGTAACGACGACATCGAATTCATCCGCCACTTCGTTCATGCTCACAACGTCAACTTCTACCTTCATAGCTCCACTCGGAGTTTCAAGAAAGTATCCATTGCGGAGAGCGTTAAGACGATCGAGGCTCGCATCAGTGCCAACGATTGTGTACCCGGCCTTCTTGAAGACGGGAACGATGAGGCCGAGACCGATCTGACCAAGACCAACCAGAAGAGCTTTCATGTCTCACTCCCTCCTTTCTGTAGGTTTTGAATGTTCTAACTTCCGTCAGTGATTAAAGCATTAACAACATCAAAAGTCAAAAAACGGCGGCAGCCGTTTTCAAAAATTCCTGTGGCGTTTCGCAGAATTCCAAACCGCTCGGGCGGCGCGGGAAGGAAAGGAAATGGGGGAAAGGAATTCCCGCGCCGCCCTCGCTTCCAAAAAATTTGCGCTGAATCAA
>CAYJQO010000015.1:0-15567 GCA_964372445.1 uncultured Candidatus Saccharibacteria bacterium | reverse complement strand
CGTTCACTCAGAGTTGAATCGTTTCGAACGTCACCTGCGTGTGGTCTTGATTGGCGAACTTCGCCATGTAGACCTCCACGCTCGCCTGGATGGTGCCGAAGCCCATAATGGTCTTCGCCGCCTGGACGAGATCAATTTGCTGACGCTCAAGGAGTGAACTCACTCGCCGGAGGAAAGCTGCTCCGATTTTACTTCGAAGCGTCTCGTACGGGGCGCAGTCCTCATGGTTGATGAGGACCACGTGCGTGATCGTCGGGAAGTGGTCGGTGATGGACTCGATCTGCTCCTTCGCAACCTTGAATTGCTTGGGAAGTGTGAGGACTTCACTTAACGAACTGACTCCACCGGGGATCACGAGGCTCACGTACTCTTCTTCCTTGAAACCAAGGCATCCCGTCTCCGTATCGCCCTCGATGAAATTTCGGAAGGCTCTGCGGAAACGCACGTCGGCACAGTGGACGACGAGTGCTTTTGGCTTCGGGTTCTGGACCACCGGGAAGATCACCTGGACCTTGCCGGTCGCCGGTGCCACGTTAACTTGATCGCGCGTGATGGTCTGTGTTTCTGTCATGGGTCACCTCACGCGTCAACCGTCGCGGTCGGCTTCTCGACCTTCTTGAACATCGGCCCGAGAACCTTCTCCATATCCTCGGTATTGATGCCGAACTTATCGAGGATGGGCGTGATGTCCACGCCTATGGCCTTGAAACCTGCAAGGACATTGAGGACCGTCTGCGGCACGACCGAGCCCAATTTATTGAGCGCTTGACCGTTGCCGCCGATATCCACAATGTGGAGCGAGTCGATGTTGGCAAAGGGCGCTGCCACCGACTTAAACATGCTCTCTGCAACCTTCGACATGGCCTCGCCACCCTTATCGATGAGCAGCGGGAGTTTGTCGAGGATGATGATGAGCTTCGCGTCGGTAGTCATCTTGGCCAGGGCTGCGGCAAGCTTCTCTGTTCCCTCGGCTTCGGCGGTCAGCTTCTCGCGCACCGTCGCAGCGTCACCCTTGGCCTGTGCCTCGAGGAGCGCCTGCTTCTTTGAAGCTTCGCCTTTGCCTTCATTCTGGAGAGCTTCCATCTTGCCTTCAGCTTCGCGCTTCAGCTTTTCCGCTGCAGCGTCAGCGTTGAGAATCATGACTTCTTTTTCCTGTTCAGCCTTGGTAATCGCGGCCTTCTTCTCGGCCTCTGCCTGCTTCACGATGGTTGCTATGAGCTCCTGCTCCTTGCGAAGTGCTTCCTGCTTCTGCACCTCGATCAAGGCTTCATTCTGGGCAGCGTCACGTTTCGCCTGGGCGACCTTCAGAATCTCTTCTTGGGCTGCCATGGCAATCTCGTGTGCTTTCTCAGCCTTGGCCTGCTCAGCTCCGACAAGCGCCTTGAATTGCGCTTGCTGAATATCCCGGTCCTTCTGAGCTTGAGAGATCAGCACCGCGTTTTCAGCTATGGTGAGCTGTGCCTCCTTATCGGCATCACTTGACTTCTTCATTGAGTCTCGCTTCGCCTCAGCTTCCCCGATCTCCGCGGTCTTCTTAACCTCGGCGATCTTGGTGCGGCCCAAGGCATCGAGGTAGCCGTGCGGGTCGGTGACCTCCTTGATGGGAAGGTTGTCTATCGAAATGCCCATGGCCTCGAGCTCGACGCCGGCGGCTGACTGCACCTCACGCGAGAATTTATCGCGGTCGCCGTAGAGCTCCTGCGGCGTCATCTTGCCGATGATCGCGCGCAGGTGGCCCTGGAGCGTCTCCTCGATCGTCGTCTGGATCTCCTCGACCTTCTTGCCGAGGAAGCGCTCGGCTGCCGCCTCGATGGACACCTCGTCACCCTTGATCTTCACGTTCGCGATCGCCGCGACGTTCACGGAGACGCCGTCCTTCGAGTAGACGCCCTTCACCTCAACAGGAAGGGTCATAACGTTCAGCGGCAGGTAGGCAACCTTCTCAAAGAGCGGCCACTTTAGGGCGGCTCCGCCCTTCACGATTCGGAAGCCGACCTGCCTTGTCTTCCTCACCGGTTTCATCTCTCCGCCCTCCGGATCCTTCTCCATAACGGTTACCTCAACCGTCCGCTTCCGACCGTAGAGGATTGCTGCCTCGTTCGGTGCAACGCGGATGTAGTTCCGTAAGAAACTCGCGATGCCCATGACGAGAGCAAACGCAATTCCTATAACCAGAATAGGCAATGTAAAGCCCATACGGTTTACTCCTTTCAGAATTAGTGAATGGTTAGTGAATTAATCAGTACATCCTTCGACGCCCCAACCACAGGTCAGAGGCGGCGTACAACAACTTGGTTCCCTACGACGCTCACCACTTGGACCGTGGTGTTCGTCATGAGCTCCCCTTGGCTCGTTTCGACCTGCGCGAGCTTTTCAATGCCCACGCCGCCGATCGTGAATCGCACCCGTCCGATGCCGGGCGGTGCAATCCCAACGACCACGGTGCCGACCTGACCGATGAGATCGCGGTCAGACACGACCGAGGTCGCCTGACTCTTGTACGCGATGGCCGCGACGCCGAAGACCATGAGCGAGACAACTGTCCCGCCCAAGAGACCAATGATCGACGCAACCCACGCCACGGCACCAGCTTGCACCGAGATTGCTCCACCGAATCCAAAGACCGTCACGAGGACGCTCATGATTCGTACGGAGAAGAAGCTCGGGCCACCGTGCTCGTGCGCGGAGCCGTCGTGCGACTCGATGTCGTGGTCAACGTCGCTCTCAGCCTCGCCGAGGCCACCAAAGAGTCGTGAGAAGACCATAACGCAGAGCCCGAAACCGCCGATTGAGAGAAACACCAAGAAGGCGGGTAGGTTTTTCAGATACTCCATCATGTTAATTTATTCCTTTCCTGCTGTGATTAAATTGACAATTAGGCTGGCAGAATTATAAAACAACTTGATTCTATCTGTCAATAGCCGCCAGCTAACGGTGGGAGTACCCGGTGGAGCTGATTCAGCCCTGTTCAGCGTATGGTCCGCCGGACAGCTACCGTGGCGCGCTTGAGCTCACCACGCTCGTAGGCACCGATGAACACGCGAACCAGCGGTTCGGTATTCGAGGGGCGGGCGGTGAGCCACCATGCTCCGAAGTCGATGGTGACGCCATCGATCTGGCTCGCGCTCCTCGCTCTCGGCCGGAACTGGCGGGTGATCCGTTCCACCACATGCTTCGGTTCAGTGGTTCGAATGTTGATGAGCTGCGCGTAGATTTGCTTCGGGAGAAGGTCAACGTAATCGGCGAGTGCGTAGGGGAGGCGGGAGACCGCACCCATAACCTTGATCGCCGAAAAAATCCCCGCATCAACGTAGAAAAAATCTTTGAAGTAGTGGTGCCCAGAGTACTCCACCCCGACGCTGGCGCCTATGCGCCGCATCAGCTGCTTCACGAAGTACGATCCGACGCGCGATCGGTGCAGATGCTGCCCGGTGAACGGATCAGCTTTCCCGAGCGTGGTTGCAACAATCTGATCAGCAACGTAGGGCGGCCGGTGGTGGTGAAAGAGCAGGTGCGCCACGACGTGCGGGGGAACCCAGCGACCCCGACCGTCCACGAAGAAGGCGCGATCTCCATCGGCGTCAAAGATGACGCCAAGGTCAGCTCCTCGGCGGAGCACCTCCCGGTGCAGATGCATGATGCCCCTCCCCGCCATCGGATTGGGGCCGTGCCCGGGGAAATTACCGCTCAGGCGACGGTCAAGGTAGGCAGGGTTCATGAGCCGGTACCCTCGGACAAGCCGAGGCACCACGGATGCGGTCGGCCCATTGGAGAAATCGAACACGACCTTGAGCGGCCGCTGTAGGTCAAGAAACCCACGAAGGAAATGGATGTAGGTTTCTTTGAAGTTCATCTCGTAGCCTCTACCCCTACCCTAAGCAACTTCTCAACCGAAAAGCCGCTCATGGGAGCTGCGTCCTTCCCTACCACCTTGAGCCCGTTCATGGGCGCGGGGTTGTGGGATGCGGTCACCATGACCCCTCCCGCCGCTTTCATGCGGTGCACGGCAAAGTAGAGCATCGGCGTGGTCGAGAGCGACACCGCTATAAGGCGGCCGGCGCTCACGCCGCCAGCCGCTAGACCAGCCTTGAGCGCCCGGTAGAGCGCCGGTGAGCTCAGGCGGCCGTCGTGGCCAACAACCACTTTCCCATGGGTAAAAAACCGCCCAAGCGCTAGCCCTATCCGCCGAACTACCACCTCGTTCACCTCCCTCGGATATTCGCCGCGGACGTCATATGCCTTGAAGATAGACCGCACCATTCCTTGAATGTTACCCGATTTTCACCTTTAATTGAACTGCGCTGATGGCAAAAAAAATCTCTCGAAAGGAAAGGAAAGAGCTCAAGCTCGACGCCGATGCGCGGCCGATCCAGCTCCACCCCGACACGAAACGCAGCGTAGTGGTGGTTGTCTTCCTCGGCGTCACGCTCCTGCTCATTCTGGCGGCCGCCGGCCAGTCCGGCCCGTGGGGTAACCAGTTCTATACACTCCTCAAAAAGTTCTTCGGCTGGGGGTACTACCTGCTCCCGTTCGCAACCTTCATCATCGCGCTCTCGTTCCTCACCCCGGAGCGGCGCAACCTCTGGGGGATGACCATTATCGGGAGCGCGATCTTCGTGACCTCCGGGCTCGGCCTCATTGATATCATCTCGCCCGGGAACGGGGGGCTAACCGGCACGATCGTCGGGGCCCTGAAGCATCCGTTCGGGGTACCGGCTTCGCTCGTGATCACCGCAACCGCGCTCGTTGCCTCATTCCTTGCCACGGTGAACCGGCCGCTCAAGATCCCAGCCTCAATCCGGGCTATGAGACCCGGGAAGGGAGGGGGGGATGCCGGCGGTAAGGCCGAAACGAACCTCACCGTGACCGCACCGGTCGCGGCTCCGGCAGCCGTAGAGCCAGCCGAAGCCCCGGCAGCCGAGGCGTCCCAGGGCAAAAAGGAGCGGGTGGCAGAGCCAAGGGTAGGGGAGCTTAAGATCGTGCAGCCGCGGCCCATCCAGAACTACACGCCCCCGCCTCTCTCGCTCCTCGCCACCTCCGTCGAGAAACCAACCATTGGCGACCTCCAGGCAAACGCGAACGTGATCAAGCGGACCCTCGAGTCATTCGGCGTACCCGTCGAGATGGGGGAGATCAACGTAGGCCCGTCGGTCACCCGCTACACCCTCAAACCGGCCGAGGGGGTGAAGCTCGCGCGCATCACCGCGCTGAACCAGGACCTCGCGCTCGCCTTGGCCGCGCATCCGATCCGCATCGAGGCACCCATCCCCGGCAAGTCACTCGTGGGCATTGAGGTACCCAACAAGGCAGCGGCCCTGGTACGCCTGGGGAGCCTCCTCATGTACCCCGAGTTCCAGAAAGCGGACCCGCTCTCCTTCGCACTCGGCCGGAACGTCCAAGGGGAACCGATCTTCCCGAACATAGACCGCATGCCGCACCTCCTGGTTGCCGGCGCCACCGGCTCCGGCAAGTCGATCACCATCCACACGCTCCTCCTCTCGCTCCTTTTCAAAAACTCGCCTGCCATGCTGCGCCTCATCCTAATCGATCCGAAGCGAGTGGAGCTCTCGGTCTACGACGCCATCCCGCACCTCATCGCCCCGGTCGTCACGGACAGCAAGAAGGCGATGGGGGCGCTCCGCTGGGTCATTGGCGAGATGGACCGGCGCTACGAGCTGCTCCTTGCGGCCGGCGTGCGCGACATTAGGAGCTTTAACCGCAGCGGCGGCGAGCCACTGCCGTACATCCTGATCGTAATCGACGAGCTCGCCGATCTCATGGCAACCTACGGCCACGAGGTGGAGGGTTCGATCATCCGCCTCGCGCAGATGTCGCGCGCTACCGGGATCCACCTCATAGTTTCAACGCAGCGCCCCTCGGTCGAGGTCATCACGGGGCTCATCAAGGCGAACATCACCACCCGCATCGCGCTCCAGGTGGCGAGCCAGATTGACTCGCGAACCATCATCGATAGCGCTGGCGCAGAGAAGCTCCTGGGGCACGGTGACCTCCTCTACGTTTCGACCGAAAAGACGAAGCCGACGCGCATCCAGGGCGCCTACGTGACCGAGGAGGAGATCGGGAAGGTTGCCTCGTTCATTCGGAAGCACAACCAGCCGCCCGAGGAAACCGTGGCCCTCGACGATACCGACGAACCCGCGAACGGCAAGCCATCGTTTGACGATTTCGCGATCCCGGAGGGAGATGACGACGAGCTCTACGAGCAAGCGGTGGAGCTGGTGAAAACGGCAAAGAAGGCATCCGCCTCGCTCCTCCAGCGCCGGCTCAAGGTGGGCTACGCCAGGGCTGCCAGGCTCCTCGATATGATGGAAGAACGTGGCGTGGTCGGCCCCGGGGAGGGCGCCAAGCCGCGAGACATTCTAGCGGGTGGCTAGGGACCTCCATGCGCGGTATAGTGGTAAAACCAGCGGCTACTATGGAACGGAACCTCAAGGATCTGTCAGCGCTCATCGTGGATGCCCTCCGCACGAAGGGTATGTCCGTGGAGAAGCTCTCCCAGGCAACGGGGATTTCTGAACGCTACCTCAGCTTCCTGGTTGAGGGGCAGCTTGATCGGCTCCCGGCTGTACCGTACTTCCACGGGTACATCATGAAGGTAGCTGCCGTGCTCGGCTTAGACGGGGAGCAGCTCTGGGCCGAGTACGTACGGGACCGGGACGTGATTCGCCGATCTGGGCACGGTGACACGCTCCCACGGAACCGGTTTGCCACCACGCGTTTCACCAAACGGCACGCTGCCGCGGCAGCGATCGCGCTCATCGTGCTCCTCTACGCGGCTACCCGGATCTCATCGGTCCTGGAACGCCCCGAGCTCACGCTTGCCAACCTCCCGGATAACCTCGTGGTGAACCACCCGACGCTCTCCGTGAGCGGCACGGTACGCCCCGGTGATCAATTGACGCTGAACCGCGAGATCATCTATCCTGACAAGAGCGGACACTTTGAGCTTACCCGCACCCTTGAGCCGGGGTTCAACACGCTCGACTTCAGGGTGCGACGATTCCTCGGCCGCGAGGGCCGGGTAGCACGGCAGGTCTTCTACCAGCAGCTCGGAGACAAGACAAGCACCACCACGCCTGCAGACTAGCTCACCAAAGCCAAGCCAACCAAAAAATGGCACCCAGCAAGAAGGGAAAGGAAGAAGCGCACGACCTCGATGCCCTCATGGAGTCGCTCCAGTCTCGCTTCGGCGAGGGAGCGGTCATGAAGCTCGGCGAGCAGCACCGCGTCCGCGTTGAAACGATCCCCACCGGCTCCTTCTCCCTTGACCTCGCCCTCGGCGGCGGGATTCCCAAGGGCAGGATTATCGAGATCTTCGGGCCAGAGTCCTCCGGGAAAACTACATTGGCGCTCCACGCAGTCGCCGAGGTGCAACGCCGTAGCGGGAGGGCCGCCTTCATCGATGCCGAGCACGCCCTCGATCCCGACTACGCAGAGAAAATTGGCGTGAAAACCAAAGAGCTCATCATCTCACAGCCCGACAACGGCGAGGAGGCCCTGAACATTCTTGAGAGCCTCGTGCGGTCCGGAATTATCTCGATCATCGTGGTAGATTCCGTGGCGGCGCTCACCCCGCGCGCTGAAATCGAGGGCGAGATGGGCGCCCAGCACATGGGGCTCCAGGCGCGGCTCATGAGCCAAGCCCTTCGGAAGCTCACCGCGATTGCGGCGAAGTCTGGCACCATCGTCATCTTCATCAACCAGACGCGTATGAAGATTGGCATTGTGTTCGGGAACCCCGAGACCACCCCGGGCGGCATGGCGCTCAAATTCTACGCCTCGGTACGCCTCGACATCCGCCGCATCGCCCAGGTGAAGAAGGGTGAGGACATTGTGGGAAGCCGGGTGAAGGTGAAGGTCGTAAAGAATAAAGTGGCACCGCCCTTCAAGATCGCCGAGTTCGACATTATGTACGGCGTGGGGATCTCCTACGAGGGCGATGTCCTCACGACCGCCCTCAAGTACGGCACGGTTACGAAATCCGGCGCGAGCTATAGCTTTGAGGGAGAAAAGCTTGGCGTCGGGTTCGATAACGTCCGGATGAAACTGAAAGAAGATCGTAAGCTCCTCGAGGCGATCAAAAAGAAAGCGGTAGTTGCCGCAGAGACAAAGGGGTTAGCCGCCGCCACCGGCCCCAGAGAAAACGAATGAAAACTCCCGAAGCGATTGCCTCGGAAGTTTCCCTAGAAACTTCCAAAGAAATGAACACCGCTGGCAACCACCCGTGGCGTTTTTTATTTCATAAAAAAGATCAGGCGGCCAACGTGTAAAAATTCTCAAATAATTGCGCGACCAGAATGGGGCCGGTGCCGCCGGGCGTCGGCGTGTAGAACGCGAGGTGTGAGAGGTCATGAGAGGTATCCAGGTCGCCCACCAGCTTGCCGTTGGCTTCGCCGTAACCAAAGTCAATCACACCGGCGCCGGGCTTGAGCATGTCCGGTTTGATGAGGCCAGGTTCACCCGCGCCGGTAACCACGAGATCGGCGTCCCGCAGAGCACTGAAATCGCTCCCGCGGTGGAGGACGCGGAGGTCACGGGCCTTACCCGCAAGCCACGTGGCGACCGGCTTCCCGACCAGCGCACCACGGCCGATTACCGCTACCCGAGCGTTCAGGAGCTGGTAGCTAGTAGTTAGTAAAATTTTCTCGACCACCCCAACCGCCGGTGGCTGCACAGGACTGCGTCCTGCATAGAAAGCCCCAAGGGCACGCTCGCCCAACACGTCCACATCCTTCTCCCGAGAGATTACGTTCATCACGTACTGCGGATCAATATGTTCGGGAAGTGGGAGCTGCACGATCACGCCGCCACAGGTTGTATGCTGGGCGATTTTCAAGACTTCCTTCCGCAGCACATCCTGTTTGATATCAGCCGGGAACCGGTAGAGCCGGAAATCCACGCCGAGCTCTTTAGCTACTACGGCCTTCTGCTGTACGAAGCTCGCTGAGGCAGGATCCTCGCCGACCAGGATCGCTGCGAGAAACTTCTCGGGCTTCGGCTGTCCCTTGAGCTCGCCGATGATCTCCTGTGCTATTTTTCTACCGTCTATTGCCGCCATACGTTCGATGTCACCTGTATCGTAGCAAGCAAAAACCTCCGTGTGAATGCACGGAGGTTGCGCGTAGGTCAGCTCCACCCGTGGAGGTAGTACTCGCGCGCGTGGTCGACCCAAGGCTCGGGGCTAGGGGACGGCTCGGTTGGCACCGTAGCCCCCGCCGGCCGTGGCTTCGCCGCGCCCCTCGGGTGAACGCCCTTGCCCCGCCTTGCTCGCATGGGACGTCGCCTAACGCTTGACACATACCCTCGCCGCTTGGCCATGACGATCTCCTTTCTGGTGACAGTGAATGAGTTGGTTGTTGGTAAAGAGCTAACGGAAGAAGTAAAAAACCTCTTCCAAGGAAGAGGCGTGGTCTAGTATTCCTAAGTCTTAGTAGAGAACTAACACCTGCCCCTTCCTCGAGAGAGGTTGCTAAAGAAAAAGTTGAAGAAAACCCTGGTCAAATTGGCTGCGACGGAAACCATGTGGAGAAAGTTTAGCACGGTGGCAGCGCGCTGTCAACTCCGCAAGAACTGTGCCACCCGACGGTAGAAGCGTGGCTTCATAAGGTTTGCGGATGAGAGGTGGCCGCCGCGCGCGAGAAACCAGGGTGTGGCGCCAACCGTGCGGGCAAACCGTGCCGTCGGACGCCATGGCACCACCTTGTCGTCCTTCGCGTGGATGAGGAGGAGCTTCCGACCGTCGATTTCATGGGTATGGGACGCAGGGTTGTAGATCGCCCCGCGCGAGAGCCGAGTCCAGTCACGGAGAGAGAACCGGTACGCGCCGCCGTAGGCCTCCTGCACGAACCGGCCCAGTTTTCCCATGGGCTCCGCCCTGCTCGGCACGCGCCAGTCAACCACCGGTGAGAGGGCAACCGCCTTGGCGACCCGCGGATGGCGTGATGAGAGAATCGCCGCCGGTCCGCCGAAGCTCGAGCCCAGCACGTAGAGCGCCTGCGGCCGCACGCGGTAGCGCCGTCCGCTCCAAAGGTCGCGAAAACCGCGCGGCAGCGCCCCGATGAGGTCGAGCACATCCTGCTCCGGGGAAACTCGGAGAAACCTCCCCCCGCTCTCCCAGCTGCCCCGGTACCGCGGGTAGAACGTCCAGAAACCCTTCCGAGAAAAGAAATCGACGAGGTCACTCCGGCACGGCACCCCCGGCATGCCGGTGCAAAGAATAATGACGCGGTTTGATGGCCTCCGCGGCGGGAGAAACTCTGCCACGATTTCTTTCTTAAACCGGGTCCGCAGCGTCCGCATACCAGTCCATCATAGAATAAAAAAGGAAGCCGGTCACGGCGAGGCGTATGCCTCGCTCGCAGCTTCCTCTTGTTGCATCAGACGACACGTGAGCGTAGCTCCTTCAGATCGAAACGTTCGTGCGCCACGGTGTACTGGTTCTCCGGCCCCGGCGCCGCCACCCCTGGGAAGATGTGGTACTTAAACCGATCGATCCCAAAGTCAGGCTTCAGCAGCTGGAAGAGTCGTTCGTTCCGGATTCGGTGCGCCGCCGCGTCCTTCCCGTCAACCAGGTAGTGGTACATTTCGCTCCCGCTCAGGTGGTAGGCGGTCTCGAAATCAGATGATTCGGCCAGTCCGGAAACGACGACGTAGAAATGTGAGTCGAGCACGGCTCGCGGGATTCTCGGCAAGTCGAACGCAATGTCCTCCTCAACGCGCATGAGTTCCCGGAACGTGCGGACCACGTTCCCAGCCACATCGGCACGTCGCATGGAAAGCTCTCCATCAAACACTAGCTCACCCGGCGTCACGCGGACCAGCCGACGGGTGACACCGCTCGCATCGATCAGGCGGTACACCCGCTCAGGCTCCTCGGCAACCATGTGGTCAACGATACGGGAGAGCTTCGACTCCCCGAGCTGACGTACGAGGTACGTCGAGTTCAGGGTGCAGTTCGGGAATAGCCGCCGCGTGGCGTGGAGGTGGAAGGCGAACGGCGAGGCTGCCGCGGCCGCAAGGTTACGCAGCCAATCTTCCGCGACCTCCCCAACCCGACGCTCCGCCCATCGGCAGTACGGCCCCCAGATGGCTGCGTCGTTGCTGATCAACCGATCCTTGAACATGCATACGTCCTCTCCCGATTGCTTGAACTCGTGAATGAGGATCACCATGCCGCAGAGCGCCGGCACCAACGTGTAGGGCCGATTCCACTGGCCGGCGTGTGTGGAACGGACCGCCCCGCGCGCGACGAGGTCTCCCAAGGTGAGCCGCAGCTCGCCGCCGTCGACGACCCGGAAGGTTGATGCCACCGGGCGTCGCACGTCGTTGCCGTACGGCCAGTTGCACACCTCCCGAACACGGTTCAGCCAGTGGAAACCGTGGACGACCCAGCAGCCGACGATCTGGTTGGCGATATGCTCAACGTGGCGCTCTGGCAATTCCCGCCCGACCTCAATGACGTAGCCACCCGTATGATTGCTGCCTCGGTCCTTGATTGACACGCTCCTACCGTTGACATCTCGAAGCACCAACCCCTCCTCGACGCCCAGCTTCAGCGTAACCGGAAACTCCCGGGACGCCGTTTCCCCGTCGGTGTTGAAACGCACCACCCCCTGGCAGCACCCGTCCTGCCACTCCCCGAACAGACGCTGGTTGCGTGTGTGCTCCCACCGGCGTGGCTGCGCAATCTTTCGCAGAATTTGCTCCCCCACGCTTCCCGCTGTTGCAGAAATAACCTCTACCGCGCGTACCCCCGGCACAATGTACCTATACATAGCTAACGCTCCTTTCTGAATAGGTGATGAATGTATGTGATTGTAAAGTAGCTCCTCAGACCGCGGTTTCGGTCTGAAAATTGGCCATGGGCACAGACAATTTTCAAACCAGAACCGAAAACCTCCCGTTCGGTCGGGAGGTTTTTGGCGCGTACAGGTTCGCTTGAATCCTAGGTACTGGTAACGCGCATGCTCCCGACGAGTTCACCTGCCATGAAGGCAATGATGAACATGGCAAAGCAGACCGCCCACGGACGGACGGCCTGGTAGGAATAGCGCACCGCAAACGTATTTGTTGCTAGGCTTGGCATACTCGGTAGTGGTAATTGTTGCCTACGCCACGATTTCTGTCAACGCCTGCCAGCGGTGAATAAAAAGAGCCCGTTCGGTTATCCAAACTTGGGCTCTCATTTAATAGGAAGTGACTGATCGTTAGTCACCGTCTCCATTGTTCTGATCGCAATCTGAGTCTCCGCAGATGCAATCTTCCGGCCCTTTCAATGTACCCACCTCCTTTCGAGTTGTGAATCACGCCCCCCATCATTCATAGCACAATGAATGTAGGGGAAAAAGTCGAACAAACTTTGTGCCACCACATTCCCGGAAAGTGAGAGTGTGGGGTCTGGCATTCGCCCGATTCCGTCGCACGCACCACAGCGATGGTTTCCTCCCTTTCCTTTGCCGGATCCGCGGCACGGTGGGCAAACAATCCAACCTTTCGGCAGAAACTCACACGACGCCCTTAGTTGCATGGTTCCCTCCTTTTATCAAGTTCTTTCGTATCAGTAGGGAAGTGGAAATTTCTTGGTAAGGCGGTGAACTGCCTCTCGGGTCTTATCGAATAATTCACGCCGCAGGGTGCTCGAGACGAGCCCGGCGATCGCGAGCATCTCTTTCTCGGCCATGCCACGGGTGGTCACCGCGGGGGTACCGATGCGGATGCCGGAAGGGTCCTGCGGCGGGCGCGTGTCGAGCGGGATGGTATTCTTATTCACGACGATGCCAACCGACTCGAGGAGATCGCTCGCGGTTTTCCCGCTCACCCGTTGCGCCCAGGTGTCCATGAGGAAGAGGTGGCTATCGGTGCCCCCCGAAACGATCCGCCAGCCGAGCCGCTGGAGGGCGCGCGCGAGCACTCGGGCATTCCGAACCACCTGGCGGGCGTAGCGACGGAAGGCCGGCCGCTTGGCCTCGCCCAAGGCCACCGCCACCGCGGCGATTTGGTTCACATGGGGTCCGCCCTGGAGGCCGGGGAACACAATCCGGTCCACCTTCTCGGACATCTGCCCCCGCGAGAAAATCAGCGCCGAACGCGGCCCCCGGAGCGTCTTGTGGGTTGTCGTGGTCACCACGTCCGCGTAGGGAAATGGAGAGGGGTACGCCCGGCCAGCCACCAGGCCCGCGACGTGCGACATATCCACCATAAGGATGGCCCCCACGGCGTTCGCGATCTCACGGAACCGTTTAAAATCAATGGCGCGCGAGTAGGCGGTGTAGCCGGCCACGATCAGCTTCGGCTGCCCCTGCTTGGCGATGCGCTCGATCGCGGCGTAGTTTAACTCTTCTGTTTTCGGGTCCACGCCGTAGGGCACCTGGCGCCAGAGCTGTCCGGTCACGCTCACCTTGTGGCCGTGGGTGAGGTGGCCACCCGCCTCGAGCCGCATCCCCATAATCTTCTCTCCCGTGGGCACGAGCGCAAGGTAGACGGCGAGATTCGCCGGGGAGCCGGAGTAGGGCTGTGCGTTCACGCTCCAGCGCTTCGGGTCCAGATCAAAGAGCGCGAGCGCCCGCTCCCCGACGAGCTCCTCGAGCTCGTCCACCACCTCGTTCCCGCCGTAGTACCGGAGTCGGGAGTACCCCTCGGCGTACTTGTTCGTGAACACCGACCCTAAGGTTTCAAGCACGTCCCGCGACGCGTAGTTCTCCGAGGCAATCAGGTTGATCGTCTCGCCCTGCCGCTGGGTTTCCCGCGCGATGAGCTTGCCAACCGCCTTGTCCTGCACAGGCACCAGTCTACGCCGAAACACGGTCGATTACCAGAAAAAACGTCCGAGGGTTACCACCGCCGGCACCCCAAATTAGAGAAACCTTAACGGCTCTCCTCCAGGAGCTGATTGAGCTCGTCGAGCGATTGGCTCTCCTGCCCTAAACCGGAGAAACCTTCCGGGAGTGCGGCACCGGAGGTGGCAGAGCTCGGCGTGGTCGTCGCAAGCGGCACGGAGGAGGGAACCGTACTCGTCGGCACGATCACCGGCAGCGGCTCCGGCGTCAGCCTTTGCGGCTGATCGGGCGGCGGCGCAGGTGGGAAGAGGGCCGGGACGTACGCCATAATGAAGCTCAAAACAACAATGGAAATCACCACACCGACGAGCACCCGATTCTTCTGAAGATTCATACCGGCTAGATGAGCTGCGCCTGCGGCGGCGCCACCTCTTGGTAGCTGAAGGTAACCTTGGAGAGCTTCACGCTGTCGCGCTCCGGGACCCACAGGAACCCCTGGGACTTGATACGCTCGTAGAGGTCCTTGGTGATCCGTACGTCGTTCACACAGTAGGATTTGAGCTTCTCAATCTCGCCCTGCCGGTAGAGCTCGATCGCCTCAAGGCCGTGCCCGGTCTTACCCACGCCCAGGTTCGCCTCGGCGAGGATGCCTAGGCCGACCCGGCGACCAAAGCTCTTCTCCACCTCCTCGAGGATGTCGAAGTGGGGAATCGCCGCGACGTCAATCGAGAGGTACTTCGCAAGCACCGGCACGTCGAAACGTTTTGAGGAAAACCCCACGAGGAGGTAGGCACGCTTGAGGAGTGCCTCAAGCTTAAAGAGCTCGTGCTCATCGAAGCAGTAGTAGCGGTCGTCGCGGTAGGAGTAGGCGCCCACCACCGAGACCTGGAGGTCCCGCAGGTTATCGTGGCCGCCGACATCGGCGAACGAATTCTTCGTCTCGATGTCGAAGACGATCTTGTCAGACATGCCGGTCAGCCACCTTGGATGCCGCGTAGCTCTGCGGCTTCGTCCTCGCCTCAAAGTTATGGGCCCGGATCATGCCGGTTACCTCCTGGATGAGGATTTTGGTTTCGCCGTTCTCGCCCACGTCAGCATGGATCTCAAAGTCCCACGTGGGCGTCTCCGGAGATTCCTTAAGTTCGAGGAGCACCTCATGGGCCACCTCGAGCGAGAGGAGCACCTCCTGGATGATTCGATCGCGGAGCGTGTGGAATCGGCCAAGCTCGATCCGACGCCAGAAGTACCGCCCGCCGTTCCCTACCCGGTGGACCACCACCGCCGTAACGAAATCGGCGTGCCCGGCACCGAGCTGCTCGGAGTCAGAACCGATGATGACCTTGTAGGCACGCTTCGGGTCGGCGTGCATGAAGCGGATGATTTCCCGAACGACCTCCCGGACCGGGAGCTTCAAGCCGAACGAACTCGAGAAGAGGGGTTGCATATGATTTCTACAAGATACGCAAGCTGCTGCCCGCTGTCAAACTCTGGAACAAGAAACCAGGTTTCGCGGCGCCTACGGATACTCTCGGTGCGCGCGCTTGGGTTCGAACCAAGGACCTATCGCGTGTAAGGCGATCGCTCTGCCACTGAGCTACGCGCGCGTGTCTTTACTATATCAAGTTAGAACCTATTTTCAAAACAAAGTAAGGTAATGATGTCGCACGCCCCGCGTGCGTGGTGAAGCGAAACTAAATCGTACGCTCGGATTCTGCGCGCCTCGTCCGCTCCCTTTGGTCGCGGGAGCAAAAACCAAAAATTTTCCTTCCTT
>CAYJQO010000014.1:0-16209 GCA_964372445.1 uncultured Candidatus Saccharibacteria bacterium | reverse complement strand
CCAGACCGCCATTTCTAGAATTTGACAATTCTATTACAACATGCTACAATGTACCCAGAAGATTAACTTCATTCATACACAGATACGGAGAGAAATCATGAAAACGATATTCCAATTCTTCAGGCGATTGCTTGGAGGTCCAGCAGCTCCCGGGAGCACAGACAGCCAGCGGTACAGCTTCATTGTTGAGGTCTTGGCCATTGCAGTGCTGGTTGCGGCGGTGGTGGTTCTGGCGGTTGGTGTGGCCACGAGCAGCTTCGTCGTGGTGAAATTGTTGAGTGTGGTTTGCCTCGTGCTCATTGCGCTCAAAGCCTACGTATCCATTCCCGCGTACCACTACGGGGTCCTGGAACGGTTTGGCCGCAGGACAGGGCGGATCCTCTACGAGGGCCCACACCTCATCCTTCCCCTCATTGACGTGGTGGAGCTCATATCGCTCGAGCTCGATCGGATCCCGATTGATGTTACGTTCACCGCCGAGGATCGCCTCCAGCTCGCGGTGAGTGGCCCGCTCCAGTACCGGCCTGATCCCGGCGTGATGCGGAACGACCGGAACGTATTCATCGAAATTTCGGAGAGTACCATGCAGGAGGGTATTAGAGAGGAAGTGCAGGCAAAGCTCGGGGCGCTCGGCGGTATCCACAGCTCCAAACAGTTTATTGGTCGCCGTCACGCTCTTGGCGACTTCATCACCGCCATACTCACGTTTGAGAACCCGCCGCACTTACGATCCCACACAGTTGAGGAATGCGGGAACGAGGGGTGCGAGTTTATAGGGGGTTCAGTGGTAGCGAATCGCGTCCTCGATTTCTACGACACGCACTGGCAGTGGGTGAAGAAACTCAAGGAGGTCCTGAGACAGGATCGTGCGAGCCGATCGGCGATCGAGAACCGTTTTGGGATCGAGATCGAGGTTTTCAACTTAGCTTCCGTCGGCTTTACGCCTGAGACACAGGGGGCTCTCGAGGAGCAGCAGCGGGCTACGTTCCGCGCCAGCGCGGTGCGTACGAAAATTGACGTGGCCGGGGAGATCCAAGCCAGACTGGGAGCTGATGCCCAGGTGGCCCTGAACGGAGCGGACGTACTGCTCACGCCGGGCGTTGAAAAACGCATCATCTCGGTTGAGGGAGCGGCGGGGGTACTCGGCGGATTGCTCGACTTCACCAAGAAGGGAGGGAAGTAGTATGCCACACAGAAAAGGAGTTGCGCCGCAGCGTGGTCTATCAAACCGGAGAATCATTGCGTTGGTGGTAGTGGTGATTGCCGTGGTTCTCACGCTGCCGCTGCTGTGGAGCATCGGTGGCGGGACAGATAGCATTTCCCATCCGTCCAGTGCCCGGTACACACTCAGCGCCGGCGAGCGCCGATCGACCGTCTGGATCGAGCCAGGCTGGCACTACAAGATCCTCTCGAACAAGCGATGTCTGATCTTCACCGAGGAGGGGCCACAGCGGGTCTACGAGGTGACCGCGAACATCCCCCAGTGCTGGAAGGGCGCTGGCCTATCGGGGAACATCCTGATGGGAGGGGTAGAGGACGGCACGGTTGTAGAGTTCTGGCGGACGCAGTAGGTATAGGTAATAATGCTGCATGATGCAGCATCCCGTGAGGAGCAATCCTCACGGGGTTTTTATTTTGAATAGGCGCTTGAGTTTCCTATCTACTATCCATCCGACTAAAGCGAGGAACGCGAGGAAGCTGACCAGGAGAGATGCCGTGAGTGGATAGATGGCTTCGGGGAGCAAGGTGAGCCCGGCGGTGAGGAGTGCGGTGCCGCCGAGGGGCCACCAGAGCCCGAGGAGCGGAAGGATCCAAAGCACGTACCACGACTGGAACCAGGGCGTTCCGACGAGGAAGAGCGTGAGGTAGGGCACGGTCACAATTTACACTACATTCCAAGTTCTGATACCCTTAGTGAAACGTCTATGCTAACTATAGCGCCGAAAGCTCAAGAGCGGCCACCAGTGCGAGGCATTGCCTCCGCCAAGCTGGAGTTTTTTCGCATCATCCGCGACAGACATCTGCTGCCGGCGACTACCTTCGTGTTCGTATTCCTGATCCTCACTCTCTTCTACAACGTGCTCTTTACTGACTATCAGCACTTCACCCACCTGGCTGATGCACCCCTCCGTGGCCGGTTGAGTTTCCCAAACCCGATCCCGTGGGGAATTTTTGCCGACACAGTACTCTTCAATGGGGCGTACTACTGGCCTCTCGCGCCATTCCCAGCCGTGCTCCTGGTACCGTTCGTAGCACTGTTCAGGCTCTTCCGCGCGTTTTTCTACCAGGGCTACCTCCAGTTTGTGCTCAACGTGGGCGTGTTCTGGTTCTCCTACTGGCTTGCGCGCCGTTTCCGGTACACGACGCGTGACGCACTCTTTCTTGCCGGCGCGTTCTGCTTCGCGTCGGTGTACCAGTTCGTCGCGTTCCTACCGGCAAGTTGGTACTTCACCCAGGTGGTCGCAGTTCTCCTGCTCTTCCTGGCGATCGCGGAGCACCTGACGCGACGGAGGTATTGGCTGATCGGACTGCTCTTGGCTCTCGCCTTCATGACCAGGTTCACCGCAGGGCTCGGCATCCTGTTCTTCATGGCCCACGTGGTTACCGAGCGGAGCTCCTCGCGCGGGCAGAAGCTCCGCTTCTTTACCCAACTCCTCATCCCTGTGGCCATCGCGGGGTTGCTCCTGCTCGGCTATAACTACGCGCGGTTCAACAATCCGTTCGAGAACGGGTACATGATCACCAACAACCACAGCCTTTCCGCAGAAGATCGCTTTGAGCTCTTGAACTATGGTCTCTTCAAGCTGGAGAATGTTCCGACTAACCTCTACTACTACTTCATCAAAACTGTTGACCCGGTGGTGCTCGAGCAGCAGACCGCCCAGGGGAACACCTACGTACTCCAGCCACCGTACCTCAAGGTTGGCTACCCCGGGGTCGGCTTCTTCGTGGTCTCACCGATTTTTCTCTACCTGTTCCGCGCGCGGTGGAAAGATCGAACGGTGCGCCTCTCGCTCCTCCCCATCGGCGTGGTGCTTGTACTGCTTCTGCTTTACTTCTGGCCTGGCTGGGTCCAGACGGGTCCGCGGTACATGTTGGATTTCCTGCCGTTCGCGTACCTTGTGCTGCTGACCGCGTTCCGGGACAGCTCCCTGTCTCGCTTCGCGCGGGGTCTCATTGTGGTGAGTGCGCTCTTCAACCTGTACCTCCTCCAGACGCTGGGATACCCGCCTTCGTGACGCGCATCGCCAAGGTCACCGTTATCGTGCCGTGCTACAACGAGGCGCTGACCATCGCGCGGGTGCTTGAGACACTTCGCAAAACACATGTCGGCAGGGAGAAGGGGGTTATCGTGGTAGAAGACGGCTCAACTGATGGTTCGCGGGAGATTCTCCAGAGCCTGGAGGCGGCCGGCGCTTTCCCAGGCCTCGCCGTGCGCTACCATGACCGGAACATCGGCAAAGGTGGAGCAATCCAAACAGCTCTCCGTGAGGCTGCCGGCGACGTCGTTATAGTGCAGGATGCGGATCTCGAATACACCCCAGCTGACATTAGACGTCTCATCAACGCTGCAGAGGAAACCGGTGCGCCGGTGGTCTACGGTTCGCGCAACCGTTCCATTAAGAACCGAGCAAGCAACCTACTCTACTACGTTGGCACAAGGCTCATGGACCACCTTATCAACGTGCTCTACGGGCAGTCACTCACGGATGCGCAGACCTGCTACAAGCTTATTAATACGAACCTCCTTCGCTTCATCGGGGTGACTGAGCGCGGGTTTGGAGCTGATATGGAAATGACGCTGAAGGTATGCCAGCTGGGGATTACGATCCGAGAGGTCCCCATTAGCTATTCGCCGCGCACCTTTGCGGAAGGTAAAAAGATACGCGCCCGCGATGGCTTCCGACACCTGCTCCTGATCGTCCGGTACGCGTTTGCTGACCTCCACTTTAGTGCCATCGACCGGATGATCAGGAGCTTCCGTGTAGCAGCGTTCCGGCGAGCAGTGCCAGTTCAGCAGACCGATGTTGTGGTCGATGTCGGATGCGGGCGGCAGGCTGCTCTCGGCTGGCTGCTCCGGAGAGATGTTTCACGGTACATCGGCTTAGACCGAACCGTGCCGGATATTACCTTCGGGAACATCACGCTGCGCTGCGGAGATGCGCACGAGCTGGGTTTCTTGGTGCCCTCCGCCAGCGCAGATATAGTTGTAGCACTTGCCCTCATCGAACACCTCGAGGAGCCGGGACGATTCCTGGCAAGCTGCTCTGCTATTCTGCGGTCTGGAGGAACCATCGCACTCACAACGCCGACGCCGAAAGCGAAACCGATCCTCGAGTTCCTCGCGGCGCTCCATGTAATTGATGCGGCAGAGATCCGGGAGCACAAGCGGTACTTCAGTCACCTGCAGCTGCGGGCGCTGTTCGAGCATGAAGGTTTTCAAGTCTTGATACTGCACACGTTCCTCATTGGGTTCAATACCATCTGCGTCGCACGTAAGCCATGAACTAATTATTTGACTATTTAGTTGGTCACGTCACAGCTCACCAGTGGACAGTCCGAAGGTGTACGGAGCAACTGCGAGGAAGCCTGCGAGCGCTGCGGCCACAACGATCAGACCGAGTGTTCTACGCGCGCGTGCCGCAGACGGCGTCGTATCAGCAGATCCAAGGAGCACCGCCGCGAGACAGAAGCTGAAGATGAGAGCTGGTAGGTAGTGATAGAGGAAGGTTGTCCGTTGGACCAATATGAATGGGAGTAGAGAGCTTGCGAAGCCACCCATGAGCACGAGGAGCGACCTCTGCGTAGGTGTGCTGAACCGCTTAGGTTTCCGAAACACCAACGACACTGCTGCTATGAGCAGAGCCACGAGCCCCAGGGTCCAGAGCGCTGGATTGCCAACGAGAACGAGAGGGGTTTTGTTGCTGCCGACTGCGTCCACGAAGAACACCATCGGCTTCTGCATCACCGGCCAGGTGTACCAGCTGCTCTGGTACGGGTGAGGTGGCACGCCGGTCGTGTACCCACTCAGTGAGAAGAACGCCTCGACCGCTGAAATCTTGAGGTACGGGATAATTGCGCGGAACACCGCCGGCGTGCGGGGTGAACCCCCAACAGCCTCCGGGTGGAAGTCGCGTATCACGCTCTGGTAGAGGGTAATCCGCTCGTTGAGTGGCACGAGCGCTGCGTTGATGGTGAGCATGGTTGTGGTGAGGATGGCTAGGCCGAACATGGCGAACACGGCAAAATTTTTCCAAGCGTTGCTCCGCTCGGCTCCCCTTGGCATGATGGCGATCGCCGCAACCAGCGGCCCGAGGAAGACAATAGCGATGAGTTTGACGCTCAGCGCGAGTCCCCAGAGCACGCCGGCGAGCCATGGGCGCACCCGGCCACTGAAGAGGAGCGCGAGGGCCAAGAATCCCAGCGACAGGTACATGCCGTCCAGAAGGATGAGGCGGGTTTGGAGCAGCAGCGCGTTATCGATCGTGACGAAAAACGCCCCCCAGAGAGCAACACTCCGATTCTTGGTCAGCCCGGAGAGGAACCAAAAGACGGACAGGGTGAGTAGGAGGCCGAAGGCGGCGCTCACCAGACGGAGGGCTACGTACGGAAAGGCACCGTAGATGGTGGCCGTGGTAGTCGTTCGGATGCTATGGTTTGATGGGTCCTGGTCGACGCGGATGAACTCAACGCTGGTGTAGGTTGAAGCTCGTGACGGCGTGAGGCTGAGCGCGATCGCGTAGAAAACCTTCCCAAGTGGTGGGTGAATATCAAAGTGGGGTCGGTGCGAGGCGTAGGCGGCGGCGTAGGTTGCAAAGTGGGCCTCATCAAAAACAGGTTTGGCCGGATAGGAGATGTTGAAAACACGTAGCAGCAATCCGGCGGCGAGCACAACGGATAGCGTTACTATTGTAGAGCGTTTGGTACTGCTCATGTCACAGGCGTTCGCACAATGAACAATCTTATTTTATTACGATCTGTCCACCGGAGACTAGGTGTCGATTTCACCAACCATAGTTGAGGTTAATACCATATAAGTGAAGCAAACACCCCCCGACTTGAGAGGTGTTCACTACGTGTGGTCAAGTATACGTTACCGTTAACCGGTGAGGACCGACCGAGTGGTCGCCACGACTGCGGTTGCAACGAGCGCAATAACGATGGCGATTACGGCATAGATTAGCATCTGCTTGGCCGATTTCACCTTCTCCTCTTCACCACCAGCCGTCAGGTACTTGAAGGCGGCGAAGATAATGAAGATGGCGGCGATGATCCAGAAGAACGTCTGGACGTAGGTGAGGATGCGGACGGTCAGGTTGTAGATCTGGGTAACCGTGGTTACGGGGGGCGGGACGGTGGTGGTAAAAGGCTGAGCCGCGGCGAGGAGCGGGCTGAGGGTCAGGGCGAGCGTCAGCACGGCGGCGACCCGCCTTACGTTTGGATTGAACATGTAGTGTTTGCGGTGCTGCTAGGGCTTAACTGCTACTGGTTCGACCTTTCATCTATAGCTGGCGCGGGGCATAGCGTCACAATACCTTCATATCCTAGCTTAGCATGAGGGTTATCCCCCGGCAATCGTGGGAGAACCGTTGGTATTGTAGAGCGTTTGGTGCCGCTCATGTCACAGGTGCTCGTGTAATTGGTACCCCCCCATCTTATTACGGTTCGCTCGCTGGTGATAGGTGTTAGCTTCGCCAGCCGTAGCTGAGACTGGCAGCCTCCGCGAAGCGAACACCCCCCGACTTGAGAGGTGTTCACTACGTGTGGTCAAGTATACGTTACCGTTAACCGGTGAGGACCGACCGAGTGGTCGCCACGACTGCGGTTGCAACGAGCGCAATAACGATGGCGATTACGGCATAGATTAGCATCTGCTTGGCCGATTTCACCTTCTCCTCTTCACCACCAGCCGTCAGGTACTTGAAGGCGGCGAAGATAATGAAGATGGCGGCGATGATCCAGAAGAACGTCTGGACGTAGGTGAGGATGCGGACGGTCAGGTTGTAGATCTGGGTAACCGTGGTTACGGGGGGCGGGACGGTGGTGGTAAAAGGCTGAGCCGCGGCGAGGAGCGGGCTGAGGGTCAGGGCGAGCGTCAGCACGGCGGCGACCCGCCTTACGTTTGGATTGAACATATGGACGTTTACTACAATGCTGCTGGAATCTAACTGCTACACAATCGACCTTTTATTTAATAGCCAGCGTAGGGATGGTATTTATAACCCACCCATCCTAGCACGATATTTGCGCTCTAGCAATCATCATGCAAGGAAGTTTAGATTGTAGCATATCTACTGGTACTGGTAGAGCCTGAGGCGCAGTTAACACTTTCGGTATGGTGGAGAAATGGTCACTTCAAATCCTCACAACACCTCCTCATTATTTTAGGACAAAATGTCTCTGACGATGCTCACCACACCTAGCCCGAGGAGCACCACGAGGTAGCCAACTACCGCGAAGAGCACAGTGCGCTTGCCAGTTTTCACCCGCTCCACGTCGCCGCCGGAGAAGAGAATTTGGTAGGCGCCGATCATGACGACGATGGCGACGATCGGCGGGGCGATGTACCACGCGATCGTTGAGGTAATGGTGGTGATCAGTTCGGCGATATCCGTTGTCGGCGCTAGGGGGTTGGGGAGCGTGATGTCGGGGCACGCTACACCCACACCGCATGGGATGCTCTGTGCCAGCACCAGGCCTGCCCGTGTCACCAGCCAGGATGTGATTGCTACCAGAGCGGTTTTGAGCAGACGCATACGTGGATGTTCCTTAATTGTATCACGAACAGGTGAGCACCGCCCACGGGAAATCCGCATTGCCGGTGAGGATGTGGAGGAACGTGTTCACGATGAGCCACGCGGCGAGCGTGATGAGGAGGCCGACCAGGGCGCTCGTGATCGTGTCGCGGGCGCTCTTGACCCGCTCGGGAGAGCCAACCGAGAGCATCATGCGTATGGCTCCGTAGACCATCATGGCGACCGAGATCGCTATGGCCAGTTCTACCAGGAGGTTGATAATGTTGCGGGCGACCACGAGGCTATCGCAGAAATCGCAGCTCCCGTAGACGTTGCACGTTCCCGTGAGGCTCGGATTTATGGGATCAACCCCGGTTGTATCGCACCAAATATTGAATGCCGAACAGGTCCCCCTTGCTCGGTCTGCTTGCGCGCCCAATGGTGTGAGCATCGCGGTAAGCAAGAGCAGGATAAAAACGGATGCCGTGAGTAGCTTCATGGGATTACGGTAACCGCCGCGACATGAGCTGGGTGACCTGCGATTGTGCGCTCTTCAATGCCTCAGTCACACTCTCTTCGCCGTTCGCCACCGAGTCGATGGCGCGGGAGAAGATGGTGGCGGTGGCGTCCGGATCAGCCTGCGGCCAGGACCGCGCGATCAAGGCCTGGCGGGCGAAGACGCCGAAGCGTTCGTCCGAAATATGCTCGTTGATGAGTGAGAGGAGCGCCGGCGGTCGTTGGGTCGCGTCGAGGTATGCTCGTGCGCCGACAGGATCGGTCGTAAGGATTGAGATGAATTCCCATGCGAGGTCCTGGGAGCGGCTCTGGCGGGAGACCACGTAACCCCAGTAGCGAGGGTAGGCAACCTTGATCACCGCCTCCTCCGGCTGTGGCGCCGGGGCGACCTCTAGGGTAACGAACGGAGATCGTTTCCTGATTAGGTCGATGCTCGCCGCGTACCCGAAGACCATGGCAACCGTTTGCTGGCTGAAGGATTCGATGGCCGAGGGCAGTGTGTTGCTCCAGGTGAACACGTCGGTGCGTGGATTTGAAAATTGTGTGTAGAAAGCCATCGCCTCCTCACCGTTCTTTGATGCGAACGTGGCGGCGGTGAACTGGTCATTCACCATCTCTGTTCCCGTTTGGATCATGAGGAGGGAGAGCAGGTCAGGCGCCACGTCGATGTTCACCGCGGTGCCGATGGCTGCCCCAGCCCGTACAATGCGGCGCGTGCTGTCGATCTTGGAGAGCTTCGGAACCGCTTCCTTGAAGCTCTCCCAGGTTGCGGGAACGTAGACGATGCCGGCCTGGTTCAAGAGATCGCGGTTGAGGATGAGCACCAAGGTATCGATCGAGAGCGGCAGCCCGTAGAGCGCCCCGCCGGTCGCGAAATCTTGCAGGACCACGCCCGGAAAGAGACCCTTCACCGCTGCCGGGCTGATGGTGGCGGGGGCGGCCACCACCTTATTGAGGTACTTCGGCAGGCTGCTGTTCCGGATCATGAAAACGTCTGGACCGGCGCCAGCGGCGAGCGCATCAATGACCGCCGCTTCGTACTCGGGAATGCCCTCGAAGCTTCGGATGTTGACGGTCACCTTGGGGCGGAAGGATGCGTAGGCGCTGAGCGGGCCCTGGTAGGCCTCGACCGGGTCGCCTACCACCCACACGTTCATGGTCCCGGTGACCGCCGCATCGTTGGGTCGGCGTTTCAGCCCCGGTATGACGCCGGTCGCGATGAGCACCATAATGAGCACGATCGAACCGATCACACCGGCCACCGCGAGCTGCTGTTTGGTGAGGTTCATCCCGTTAGAAAAACCATCCGCGGGTTGGCTGGCGCCATCGACGTAGCGCTAGATCGTACGGGTATCTCCAGGGTACAGCTGGCGCATCTTTTTTTTCTAACAGGATTCATTATTGCTAGAGGCATATGATGCCGATCAGGTGATCGCCTTTCCCGAGATTCATAATGCGGACTCCCTGGGTGGCTCGCCCCGCGGTTCTGATGTCCTTGAGGGGTGTCCGCAGCGCCTGGCCCTTCGATGAGAACGCGAGCACCTCCTCGACGTTGCCGTGCACGATGTGCGCGGCGATGACCTTACCGGTCTTCTCAGTTACCTTCGCGGTTCGGATCCCGCCCCCGCCCCGCCGCTGGACCTTGTACTCGTTGAGCGGCGTCTGCTTCGCGAACCCGCGGTCGGTGATCACGAGGAGCTTGGTAACGCCCCGCGCCCCCACGTCAGCTTTCCTTATTATATCAAGTCCGGCGACCAGGTCTCCCTTCCTGAGCCGGATGGCATGGATGCCGCTTGCCGCGCGGCTCATGCTGCGCACATCCTTCTCACGGAAACGGATTGACTGCCCCTCTGCGGTTGCGAGCACCACCTCGTCGGTTCCCGAGGTGAGGCGCACCCACTTGAGGAGGTCGTTACCCTTGAGCGTGAGGGCGATGATGCCGGTTCGCCGAACGTTCGAAAAGTCCTGGAGGGGTGTTTTCTTCATCAGCCCCTCTGCGGTTGCCATGAGGAGGAAGCCTCGATCGAGAGCCCCGTAGGAGATGAGCGCGGTGATGGTCTCCCCCTGTGGGATCTCGAGGAAGTTATGGATGGCCTTCCCCTTGGCGGTCCGGGAGGTTTGCGGTATCTCGTACGCCTTCGTTTGGAACACCTTGCCCCGGTCGGTGAAGAAGAGGATGTTGTCATGGGAGCTCGCCCGCATGATTTGGTGGATCAGGTCTTCCTCCTTGAGCTCGAAGCCGATCAGTCCCTTCCCGCCGCGGCGCTGGGCGCGGAACGCCGTGGGCAGCATGCGTTTAATGTAGCCGTCCTCGGAGAGCGTCACGACGACCTCCTCCTGTGGCACGAGATCCTCCTCGCGGAACTCCTTGAGGCCGCTCGGAACGATCTTGGTGAGCCGCGGAGAGACGAAACGCGCCTTGAGGTCGGCAAGCTCGCGGACAATCACCTCGCTGATCTTCTTCGGGTGCTTGAGGATGAGCTCGAGCTCGCTGATCAAGGTACGTTTCTCCTTGAGCTCGTCCTCGAGCCGTTGGCGCTCGAGTGCCGCCAGGGTTTGGAGCTTCATTTCGAGGATCGCATCTGCCTGGAGCGCCGTGAGGCGGAACCCTTTCACGAGATTCGTGTGGGCATCGTCCCGATGCTTTGATTTCTTGATGGTGGCGATAATGGCATCGATCGCACCGAGCGCCTGCACGAGGCCTTCGAGAATGTGGGCGCGCTCCTTCGCCTTCCGGAGATCGAACTCGGTTCGGCGCCGCACGACCAGCGTGCGGTGCTCGAGGTGTGCCGCGAGCACCTCCTTGAGCGAGAGCACCTGGGGCTGCAGGCCGTTGGCGAGGGCGAGCGTGTTCATGTAAAAATTCTTCTGGAGCTCGGTGTACTCGAAGAGCTGGTTCAGGATTTTCTGGGGCGCGCCGTCGTTCTTGAGCTCTATAACAATGCGCATCCCCTCGCGATCGGATTCGTCGCGGAGGTCGCGGATGCCTTCCACCCGCCGTTCCTGGACAAGCTCGGCGATGGAGGTGACGAGGTCAGATTTGTTCACCTGGTAGGGTATCTCCGTGATAATGATCTGGAAGCTGCCGCTCTTGCGCTCCTCGACCTCAGCCACCGCGCGCATGGTGATGGATCCCTTGCCGGTCGCGTACGCCTCCTCTATGGCGCGCCGGTCAAAGATGACCCCGCCGGTGGGAAAGTCAGGTCCGGGTATATGCGCCATAAGCTCAGGCACGCTTGCATCAGGATGCCCGCTCAGAAAAATGAGAGCATCTACTACCTCTCGGAGGTTGTGCGGCGGGATCGAGGTGGCCATGCCGACCGCGATGCCGACGGTGCCGTTCAGGATCAGGTTTGGGAGCTTCGCCGGGAGGCACTTCGGCTCGGTGCGGGAGCTGTCATAGTTTTGCTGCCAATCAACCGTTTCCTTCTCGATGTCGGTGAGGAGCTCTTCCGCGATCCATGAGAGCCGCGCCTCCGTGTACCTCATAGCCGCCGGGGGATCACCATCCACCGATCCCCAGTTCCCCTGCCCGTCCACCAAGGGGTAGCGGAGGGAGAACGATTGCGCCATGCGGGCTAGGGCATCGTAGACGGGGATGTCACCGTGGGGGTGATACTTTCCCAGCACCTCCCCGACCACGTTGGCGGATTTCTTCGGTTTCGCGCTGTGCGAGAGCCCCGTGTCCCACATCGCCCAGAGGATGCGCCGTTGCACCGGCTTGAGCCCGTCCCGAACGTCCGGGAGGGCGCGTGACACGATGACCGACATGGCGTAGTCAAGGTACGACTCCTTGAGCTCGTCGGTTATCTCACGCGGTTCGATTTTTTCTTCAGTTGGTTTATCCATGGTGGCTACCTAAGGTAGGCGGGTGGTCGGTACCGGATCGGGTTGCGGCGGCAGGTACGGGTGCTCGGGTGGGGTCAGGGTGAACTCGTGCGGAGCCGCCACACGAGAGAAGAGGAGCGCGACGCTTTGCCAGACTGCTTGCCCTGCCGTTCCGAGCGTGCGGCCTAAGGTATCGGTGACGATGCTGAAGCCGCGCCCGAGTACCGCTCCGAACGAATCTTGCGGTGACGTGGTTTCATCCCCTGGGACGCTGTGTACGGTCCCGGAAGCGGTGGCCACGCCGGAGCTCACCGTCGGGACGCTCACGTTGAGGAAAATGACCCAGAGTCCCACGACGATGACCATTGAGACCGCAGAGGTGCCCACGAGCCACCGATGCTTTCGCTGGTCGTCTGATCGCTGGAGCTCCCGTATGAAACTCCGGAGCTTCGAGGTATAGCTGGTGATGTGTTGCATAGGGTACGTGCGGATGGTCACCGCGGCGAGAGCCACCGCACGGCGAGCGCCTTTGGCGGGAGATCTTTCTTTTTCACGACAAGCTTCTCCTCGGGCCGTACATCAGTCCTCCCCAGCTCCTTGAGGAACGGCCGCAGGTCTTGGAAGAGGGACGGTACCACCGCGCTTGGCTCGAGCTGCCGGGTGAGCTTTGCTGCCGCACCAGCGGCGAGCCATGGCTTCGCGCCCGTCGGGAGCATGAGGATATCGGGTGAGCGCAGCGCTACCTGGATGTCGCCGGGGAGCTCGCGGGTGAGGTGGCCGAGGACCGCTACCGTGATGCCGTCGATGGTTAACCGGTACGCCGTGTGCTCGTGTTTCCCATCGTTCCCCGTGCTCCAGCCGCGGATGGCCACACCTGATACCCCGTACTCACCCGGGTGGGTGATCCAAAAGGGAGCCGCCGCTCCCTTGCCCTCGTTGCCTTCTCGATGCTCGACCGCCGGAGGATCGGTGGTGGAGATGATCAGGTTAGCTCCCTTCATGGACCGATGGTTCGTCGGATCGATGAGCAGGGTGAGGCTGCCGGATTGGATCTTAAAGTAGCTGTCTCCGTGGTACGTGATGACCATAGCGCAGGATGTACGTATGGTAGCGCACCGGCGGCCCTTTTTCAACTAAAAATATGGAGCATTGACAGGTTTGCGGCAAACCAATATCCTGACTTAACTCTATTAAGTATGGGGACGGTGAAAAATACCATAAATCTGCTCTCGCAGCTTGCGAAGAATGAGCCCGCTGCGTTTTCCCTGCTCAAGCCGGGGGATTTGGTGGAAGGGTCCGTGCTTGACAAGAGCGTCAACATGATTCTTGTCGACCTGGGGAAACACGGCACCGGTGCCGTCTACCGCGGCGAGATCCAGAATGCCCGGAACATCGTCCGGCAGCTCGAGCCGGGCGGCAAGGTCCATGCGAAAGTGGTCGCCGTGGATAATGAGGATGGGTACGTGGAACTCTCGCTCGCCGAGGCAGGGAAGCAGAAGGCTTGGACGGAGGTGGTCGAGCTCGCCGAGCGCGGCGACCCGATCACCGTCACCATCTCGGGATTCAACCGCGGCGGCCTCACCGCTGACATCTGTGGGCTCCAGGCGTTCATGCCCATCTCCCAGCTTGCCGGGGAGCACTACCCCCGCATGGGGCAGGACGGCGATCGGGATGGAATCATCAAGGAGATCCAGAAGCTTGTGGGTGGCGAGCTTACGGTGAAAATCATCGATGCGAACCACCGCACCGGCAAGCTCATCCTCTCGGAACGCGAGGCGGCTGAGGTTTCCTCTCGTGAGCTTGCGAAGAACTACGTGGTGGGACAGGTCATCGAAGGTATCATCTCGGGCGTCGCCGATTTTGGAGCGTTCGTACGCTTCACGGACAATCCTGGGCTGGAGGGCATGGTGCATGTCTCGGAACTGAGCCATCGAATGGTGGAGAACCCAAAGGAGGTGGTGCATGTTGACGATGCGGTCAAGGCGCAGATCGTCGAGATCAAAGACGGCAAGATCTCACTCTCTCTGAAGGTGCTCCAGGCTGACCCATGGGAGCAGGTTGCCGCGCGCTACGGCGAGGGGCAGGAGACCGTCGGGACCGTGTACAGCTACACCCCGTTCGGCGCCATCGTGAATCTTGAGGGGCAGCTCCAGGGACAGGTTCACGTGACGGCCTTCGGGAGCGTCGAGGAGATGCGGCGCCAGCTCCCCCTCGGTCGCGAACTCCGCTTCGTGGTTGCACAGGTGCGTCCCCTTGAGAAACGGATCGCGCTCAAGCTGATCACCTAGTGTCGTTTACAGTAGAGCCTCCCCTCCACTATACTGAACAGCACGTTCCGGCTCCCCACGGCTGCTGATCGCGCCGTCTGCGGAGAGTGGCGATCCGAACACCATGAAGAACCTCAGTAAGCACTTTTTCTGGGCGATTCTCATCCTATTCTTCCTCACCATCCTTTTCTCATCGCTCTACGACGCGGGGTCACCGAAGCCCGCAGCCGTGACCATTGATGTGCTCGTGAAGCAAGTTGCGGCCGGTGAGGTACGGAGCGTGACCGTTTCCGGTGATGAGCTCTCGGTGGTGCGTACGGATGGGTCCCGCGAAACATCGCGCAAAGAGCCTGGGTCGGACCTCGTACAGATTTTGAAGAACTACGGTCTCGAGCCGGCGGCGCTCCAAGGTTTTGAGCTCAAGGTAGAGGATCCGCAGAGCTTCCGGTACTGGCTTAGCATCTTGATCCCGTCGCTCCTGCCGATCATCGTCATGGTGCTCATCTTCTGGTGGATTTTCCGCCAGGCACGCACGGGGGTGAACCAGGCTTTCTCCTTCGGCAAGGTGAACGCCCGTCTCTTCGCACCGTCGCGCGATAAGGTGACCTTCAAAGACGTTGCCGGCCTCAAGGAGTCGAAGGAAGAGCTTGAGGAGGTGGTGGACTTCCTGCGTCACCCAAAGAAGTTCATCGACATGGGGGCGAAGATCCCCCGCGGTGTGCTCCTGATGGGTCCGCCGGGGACCGGCAAGACGCTCCTCGCGCGCGCCGTCGCCGGGGAATCGAACGTTCCCTTTTTCCATATTTCTGCTTCGGAATTTGTTGAAATGTTCGTGGGGGTTGGTGCCTCGCGGGTCCGTGACCTCTTCCAGACAGCAAAGCGCGCAGCGCCCTCCATCGTGTTCGTTGATGAGATCGATGCGGTGGGGCGGGAGCGCGGCGCCGGTTTGGGCGGCGGGCACGACGAGCGCGAGCAGACCCTTAACCAAATCCTCGTTGAAATGGATGGGTTTGACCGCGATACGAACATCATCGTCATGGCAGCGACGAACCGCCCCGATATCCTGGACTCAGCGCTCCTTCGGCCAGGCCGTTTCGACCGCCGGGTCGTGCTCGACATGCCGGACATCAACGACCGCGAGGCGATCCTCAAGATCCATGGCAAGGGGAAGCCGCTTGAGAAAAAGGTAGATCTGCGGATGGTTGCCGTGCGCACACCCGGTTTTTCTGGCGCCGACCTCGCGAACCTCATGAACGAAGCCGCGATCGCGGCGGCGCGCACGAACCGCGCGACAGTCCTCCAAGATGACTTCCTGAGCTCAATCGAGAAGGTGATGCTCGGGCCGGCCCGGAAGAGCCGGGTGATCTCCCCGAGCGAGAAGAAGGTGACCGCCTACCACGAGGCGGGGCACGCCCTAGTTGCCGCGAGCCTCAAGGACGCCGACCCCATCCATAAGGTTTCTATTGTGAGCCGAGGCATGGCCGGCGGGTACACCCTGAAGCTCCCGATCGAGGAGCGGCGCCTCAAGACGAAGGGGCAGTTCCTCACCGACCTGGCGGTGGCGTTCGGCGGCTACGCGGCCGAGGCATCGGTGTTTAATGACATCACCACCGGTTCCACGCAGGACATCCGGCAGGCCACCGACCTCGCGCATCGGATGGTTACCCGGTTTGGCATGAGCGAGACCGTGGGGCCGCGCACCTTTGGGAGGACCCAGGAGCTCATCTTCCTGGGCCGCGAAATATCGACCGAGCGAGATTACTCCGAAGAGCTGGGCGCGAAGATTGACGGCGAGGTGAACCGGTTAATCCAGCGAGCGCTCTCGGCCGCGAAGAAGATCATTACCGCTCACCGGGCAGCCC
>CAYJQO010000013.1:0-16387 GCA_964372445.1 uncultured Candidatus Saccharibacteria bacterium | reverse complement strand
GACACTTCGATGAACTCAGTGTCTTCGACACTTCGATGAACTCAGTGTCTTCGACCTGTCAAAACTGTAAAAACCGGTTCACGATAGAGCTGGAGCCCCTCGGCTTCGCTCGGGATTTCGCCACAATTATCCATGAATAATACAAACTCTGAGATTAGACAATGTCAGAATTGCAAGAATGATTTTGAGATTGAGGCTCAAGATTTCACGTTCTACGAGAAGGTCCAGGTCCCGGCGCCGACCTGGTGCTCAGAGTGCCGACTTATAAGAAGGTTGGTAGTAAGGAACGAAAGAGCGTTGTATTGGACAGAATGCCGACTATGTGGAGAAAAAATTTTTTCCGCTTATTCTCCCGAAAGTCCTTATACTGTTTACTGTGTCACGTGTTGGTCTTCTGATAAATGGGATGGTGTTTCCTATGGGCGGGGATACGACTGGTCTAAACCATTTTTAAAGCAGTGGCACGAGCTTTCACTCGCGGTGCCCCGTTATAGCATCTACAACATCAATACTCTCAACTCCCCATTCGGAGGCAACGTTCTCCGCGATTCTAATAGGGTATACCTCTCGTATTCTATCGTTGTGTCCGAAGATGTGTACTACTCTAAGAACATCGATTCATCAAAGTCGGTGTTCGACAGTTTAAATACGATCGCGTCCGAGAATATTTATCAGAATGTTCTTGGGCATAAAAACTATAATTGTAGCTTCCTTTTGTTGTCACGAAACTGCCTTGATTCAGCGTTCCTTTATGACTGTGCGAATTGTCAAAATTGCTTCCTTTCAAGTAATCTCCGTAATCAGGAATTTGTTTTTAGGAACGAGAAACTTTCAAAAGAGAGGTATTGGGAAGAGCGGAAGAAACTCGAATTTGGAAGTCATCAAGTACAGCAAAGATTAGTGGGTGAATTTAGGAATTCGATAGAAAGCTGTCTCCATAAATACGCCAATATAGTGAACTGCGTAGAGTGTATTGGGAACGATTTACTAAATTCGAAACGTGCCCACCTCTCGTTCGATGGACACGAACTAGAAAACGTTGCATTTACCTTGAGAACGCTCGCGCTGAAGGATTCTTACGATGTGAGCTATGGGGGTGGCATAGGTGGCGTGACCAGTGAATTGATCTACGAATCTCAGGGAGCCGGGGTATCCGCTTCGTCTCGTGTAAGGTTCAATATTCACGGAGCCTCAGGCGGTCACAATCGAGATTTGCAATACACTGGTTTTTGCGGCAAATCCTCCCATCTTTTCGGTTGCGTAGGACTAAGGAATAAGCAGTACTGCATCCTGAACCAGCAGTACACCAAGGAATCCTTCGACGAGCTCAGGACCAAGATCATCGAGCATATGAACGCGATGCCGTACACGGACGCGAAGGGGAGAACCTACCGGTATGGCGAATTCTTCCCCCCGGAGCTCTCGCCCTTTGCGTACAACGAGACCATCGCCCAGGAGTACTTCCCCTTGACCAAGGAAGAGGCAGAAGCCCAAGGATACCGCTGGCGAGATCCCGAAGAGCGAAATTACAAAATCAAAATTACCAATGACCAATTACCCGATCATATTAAAGACGTTACCGATGAGATTATTGACCAGGTGATTGAATGCGGCCACAAAGGAGCATGTAATGAACAGTGCACCACTGCCTTCAAAATCATCCCCGAGGAGCTCTCATTCTACCGCCGGATGCACCTGCCCCTCCCGCGCCTCTGTCCCAACTGCCGCCACTACCAACGTTTGAAGCAGCGGAACCCCTTGAAGCTCTGGCACCGGAAGTGTACCTGCAACGGAGCTACTAGCCACTGGCCACTAGCGACTAGTGCATACCAGAACACCGTCACCCATTTCCACGGCCTCACTCCCTGCCCCAACGAGTTCGAGACCTCCTACGCCCCCGACCGGAAGGAAATCGTTTATTGCGAAAGTTGCTACAATAGCGAAGTAGCATAAGATAAAAGCAACTGAAGTCCCGCCGAAGCTTTAGCGAAAGCGGATGAGCAGTGCTACAATGCCGAGGTTGTCTAGCGAGGGTGCTGTGACGCGTCACAGCACCTATAAATGGGCGATGACAAAAAGCGAATCTAGAATCTGTCAAAACTGCAAAAATCAATTCACCATTGAACTGGACCTGCCCGCCATTGGCTGTGCCACACCCGCCCGCCACGCGAGCCAGCACGCTGGCGATGCGGGTGGGCCCGCCCGGCGCGCTTCACGGGTCGAAGCGGGCGGGGGCGCTGGCAGGCGGGGGACTTTGCTTTCGTACCATGCCTGAAGGACGATCTTGTCAGAACTGTAAGGGCGCATTCGTCGTTGCGGACGATGACGTTTTGTTCTACCAAAAGATCCAAGTCCCGCCGCCGACGTTTTGCTCCACATGCCGTTTCCAGCGCCGGACAATGTTCAGAAACGAGCGAGTTCTCTACAAGAGAAAGTGCGATCTTTGTACGAAGGATATGGTGAGCACTTTTGCTCCGGATAAGCCATACGTGGTGTACTGTAATCCCTGTTGGTGGTCTGATAAATGGGATACGGTGACCTACGCGCGTGATTACAACCCTCGCAGGAATTTCTTTGAACAGTTTCAGGAACTTACTCTCCAGGTGCCCCTGCCAGCGCTCGTGATTGACTACCCAACGCTTGTGAACAGCGAGTACGTGAACCATGTGGGGCATTGCAAAAATTGCTACCTCGTTTTTGACACCGATTATGCTGAGAATGTGCTCTATGCCACGATCGCCAATCGGTGCAAGGATTCCATGGATCTGAAGCTCGTGGAGAGTTCTGAGTTGTGCTACGAAGATGTCAATTGCGACAGGTGCTTCAACACATTTTTCTCAGAGGATTGCAGCGCTTGCCATGACGTATATTTCTCGAAAAACTGTGCGGGGTGTAGCCATTGCATCGGGTGCATTAATCTTCGGAATAAGCAATATCACGTTTTCAATGAACCGTTCCCCAAAGAGGCATTTGAGAGGAAATTAATGGGGTTTCAGTTTGAAAAGTTTTCTGCCATTTCCGATTTTCAGACGAAAGCGCATGCGTTTTGGAAACAGTATCCGATGAAATCGATGCATGGTACGCACAATGTCAATGTGACAGGTGACTACGTATATGAATCGAAGAACGGTCGTGCACTCTACCAATGTCGTGGGGTAGAAGATGGAAGATATTGTCAGCGGTTGAGCGTGTCTTCAAGCAAAGATGTGGGTGATTACACTGAATGGGGTTACAATGCGCAGCGGATCTACGAATGCGTAACGGTGGGAGAACAGGCAGGCAACATCCGCTTTTGCTCGTTCTGTTTTAAAAATGTGTGGAACGTCGAGTACTCTATAGGCGTGGTGATGTCGTCGGATATTTTCGGATGCGTAGGATTGCGGAATAAAAAATTTTGCATTTTGAATAAAGCATATCCCCAATCCGCATTCCAATCCCTTCGTGAGGGCATTATTCGAGACATGGAAGCGCGCCCCTATAGGGATGGTCAGGGGAGAACCTTTTCCTATGGGGAGTTCTTTCCTTACGATCTGAGCTTCTTTGATTATGATGAAAGCACCGCCATGCAATATTTCCCTCTCGAGGAAGCACAGGTGAGGGGGTACGGGTGGCGCTGGCGTGGGTGGAAGCCGGGAACGTATAGCATAACGAAGGCTGCCGCTGATCTTCCTGACGACATTCACGACGTTTCTCAGGATGTTACGAAAGAAATTGTGGAATGTGCGGAGTGTAGGAGAGCGTTTCGCGTTATCACTGCGGAGCTCGATTTATTGAAACGGTTTAGCCTTCCTCTACCGAGAAAATGTTCCGAGTGTCGCCATATGGATCGTATGAGGCGATTAAATCCGCCACAGCTTTGGGTTCGCACATGTGCGAAATGTACAAAAAACATTGAAACTTCTTACTCACCTGACCGTCCTGAAATAGTGTACTGTGAGAGTTGCTACAACGCGGAGGTGGTGTAGCAAACGCCTAGTAAAAACCGGTTCGCTAGGGTATCATAGCTCTGTTGTAAGAGCGGCATCACGCACGAACCATGCGCCAATCAGAACTGTTTCTAAGAACCCAGAAGGAGCTCCCGAAGGACGAGGTGGCGGTGAACGCCCAGCTCCTGATCCGCGCGAACTTCGTGCACAAGCTCATGGCGGGCGTGTACTCCTTCCTCCCGTTGGGTTTCCGCGTGCGCGAGAAGGTCATTCAAATCGTGCGGGAGGAAATGAACGCGCTCGGTGCCTCGGAGATCGTGATGCCGGCGCTCCACCCCCGAGCGGTGTGGGATGTGACCGGGCGCTGGGAGGTGCTTGCGAAGATCATGTACCAGTTCAAGGATCTCTCCGGGCGGGAGGTGGGCCTCGGTACCACACATGAGGAGGTCGTGGCACTCTTGGCCAAGCAGGTGATTCTCTCCTACCAGGATCTGCCACGCTCCGTCTACCAGATCCAGACGAAGTTTCGGAACGAGGCCCGCGCCAAGTCGGGCCTGATCCGCGGCCGGGAGTTTACCATGAAAGACCTCTACAGCTTCCATGTGGATGAACGCTCGCTTGGCGAGTTCTATGAAACCTCAAAGAAGGCGTACCAACGGGTGTTCGAGCGCTGTGGCCTCAAGACGTTCATCACGGAGGCCTCCGGTGGTGACTTTACTAAGGAGTACTCGCACGAGTTCATGGTGGAGTCGGAGGCGGGGGAGGACGAGATGTTGCTCTGTCGGCTCTGCGGCTGGGCACAGAATCGAGAGATCTCGAAGCAACGGCCGAAGGGGCTCTGCCAGAGGTGTGGCGAGGGGGTGATCGAACGGGCGAAGACGATCGAGGTGGGGAATATCTTCAAGCTGGGGACGCGTTTCTCCGAGCCGGTTGGGCTTACCTACCGCGCCAAGGACGGCGCCGCCCGCCCGGTGGTCATGGGATCTTACGGGATTGGCATTGAGCGGCTGGTCGGCACGATCGTGGAGGCGCACCACGATGACCGGGGAATCATCTGGCCAGCGGCGGTGGCTCCCGCCCGGGTGCACCTCCTCGCGCTCGGTGAGCTCACCGCTGATTTGAAAAAATTTGGAGCCCAGGTATATAATACCCTGGTTAAGAGCGGCACGGAGGTGCTCTACGACGACCGGGAAGGAGTTTCGGCGGGTGAGAAATTTGTTGAGGCTGATCTCATCGGCATTCCCTGGCGGGTGGTGGTGAGCGCAAAAACTTTGGTGCAGGGGAAGGTGGAGCTGAAGCGCCGGGACCACCGAGAAGCGAAGCTCGTACGGCCGGCGGAGCTCCCACAGGCTCTGGGACGTTGACCATGAACTTCAAAAAGATCATCGGCATCGACCTCGGTACGGACACGACGCAGGTCTACCTGAAGGGGACGGGCATCGTCCTCAACGAGGCATCGATCGTCGCGTTCAATAACCGGACGAACCGGGTCGTCGCCGTTGGCACCGATGCGAAGAAAATGTTTTCCCGGACGCCGACGCACATCACCGCGCTGCGGCCCATCTCACATGGGGTGATCGCCGACTTCGACATGGCGCGGGAGATGCTCGAGCGGTTCCTCAGGCGCGAGCGTATGCCCTGGTCGTGGGTAACCCAGACCGTCGTGAGCGTCCCCACGAACCTCACCGAGGTTGAGCGGAAATCGGTGGAGGACCTCCTCCGGGAGGTCGGGGTGAATCCCGTTTACCTCATCGAGCAGCCGCTCGCCGCCGCCTTCGGGAGCCGCCTGGAGGTGAACCAGCCGAATGCGTACCTCATCATCGACATTGGGGCCGGGACAACCGACATGGCGGTCATCTCGCTCAATGGCATTGTCGTGTCACGACGGCTGAAGGTTGCCGGCGATTACTTCAATACTGAGATTATCAAAGGGATGCGGGACGAGCTCAAGATGGTGGTTGGTGAACCAACCGCCGAGGAAATTAAGGCAGCCGTGGGGTCGGCGGTGGCAACGGGCGAGCGCCTCGAGGTGGTGGTGCGAGGGCGCGACGTCACGACCGGCTTGCCGAGGGAGCTCACCGTGAAGGATTCCCAGGTGCGGTTCTGGCTCCTGCGGCCATTGAAGCTTATCGTGGAATCGCTGAAGGATCTGATCGAGAGCGCGCCGCCGGAGATGGCGGGAGATATTTACCGGAACGGCATCTACCTCTGCGGCGGGGGGAGCCTCCTGCGAGGCATCGAGCAGATGATTCAGAAGGAGATCGGGGTGAGCGTGCAGGTGGTGGAGGAACCCTTGACCTGTGTGGCGCGGGGGACGGGGCTCATCTGTGAACACTTTGACCGGTACCGTCACCTCTTGAACAACTTCACGCGCTTCAAGGTGAGTGACTAGCTGGTCGCGATAGCCCGCTATGAAATCAGTCCATACGTTTCTCTTCAGTGCGGTGTCGATCATCGTGCTGGTGCTCCTGATGGCGTACCGATCTGCGGTTGGGAGCTTCCTCTTCGAGGTACGTGGCATCGTCGCCGGTTCCCTCGACGGCACCTTCACCTATGCGTCGTACCGATCCCTCGCCATTGAAAATGAGCGGCTGAAATCTGAACTGCAGGCGGCGGTATCCCGGAGCGCCGAGCCGGGCAAGGCTGGATACCTTACCGCCCGCGTCTACTCGCGCTACCCGTTCAACGACCGGAGCGTGGTGATCATCGATCGCGGTGCCGCTGACGGTGTCACCGTCGGACTGCCGGTGTTCGTGGAGGGGGTGGTGCTCGTGGGGCGCATCCGCGCGGTCATGCGTACCCAGAGCGAGGTGCAGACAATCTTCGATCCCCTCTGGCGGAGTAGCGTGGCGATTGGCGAGCGCCGGACCAAGGCCGTGCTGCGGGGTGGCACGCCGCCTCGGCTTGAGCTCATCCCGAGCGGCGCAACGGTTGCGGCTGGCGACGATGTGGTGAACGTGGCTCCAGAAGCTCCGCTGGATGCATTCGTGGGGGAGGTGGGTGAGGTGTCGAAGGATCGGCACGACGTATGGATCAGCGGCACCGTGAGGCACCGCTACGACCAAGCAGACATCGATCGCGTGCTCGTCCTCACCAGTTTTCCGTAGCATGGCAACCGTGAACCGATACTCCATGGCGCTCGCCGCCACATGGGTGCTGTTCACCCTGCAGCAGTTCCGCACGCTCTCGATCGGCGGCGTGAATCCGAACCTCCTCCTGGTCTACCTCATGTTGGTGGTGTTCTCAGGGGCGGGGCTAGGCATCGCCGCGACGCTCGCGCTCTCCGTCCTCCTCGGTACCTTCCTCTGGCTGCCGTCTCTGCTGCTGCCCGTCTCCGTGGTGTGCGCACTATCTTTCATCGCCGCCCTAGCGAAGCGGATGCTCACCGGGAATGCAATGCTCGACTACGTTATAGCCGTGGCCCTCTCCGTTGCGCTGCTGTACCTTTTCCTGAACCTTGCGCATCTTCCGGTGCTCAGCGCATGGTTTGTGCTCGGGGAGGTGGTGTACAATCTCACGGTAGGCGTTCTCCTCTGGTGGATGCTTGCACGCCGACTTCGCCAGGCGTGGTAGCCCCCGCGGCTCACATCGGTACGCAGACACATGCGCCGGGACGATCTCAACTTAGAAGATATACTCACCGACCGCGTTCGAGAGGAAGATCTCCTTGAGGTTCCGCTGACGGAGCGGGTATTCAAGATCTCATTCGCGCTTGCCGCGTTGCTTATCGTGGCGGTCATGGTTCGCCTGGGAGACCTCGGCGTGCTCAAGCACGACTTCTATCGTGGAAGAGCTTTGGCCAACATGATGGGGGTACAGGTGGAGCAGGCACCACGGGGGGTGATCACCGATCGTTTCGGCAAGCCGCTCGTGCACAACGAACCATCGTTCAATGCGTACCTCATCCCGCGGTACCTACCCTTAGGAGCCAAAGAGCGCATTGAGCTGATCAAGCGTGTCGAGGATATTCTGGGGGTACCGTCAGGTGACCTCGGCGGTCGCATGGAACGTAAGGACTGGTCAATGAGTGATCGGCTGCTACTCTCGGACAACCTTACGCAGGATCAACTGGTAGCACTTTCCGCGGCGAACTTTCCGGGCGTGCAGCTAGAGCCAGGGTTTAAACGTGTCCACGAGGCGCCACTGGCGTACGCGCACCTGGTCGGTTACACGGGGCTTGTGGGTGAAGACGATCTGCAGAGGAATCCGGCGCTGGTCATTGATGATGTGGTTGGTCGGGCTGGGCTCGAGGCGTACTACGACCAGTGGCTGCGTGGCACAAACGGCGAAGCGGTGACTATTCGCGACGCCCACGGCGATGTCGCGGGGGAGCAACAATCGAAGCCCCCAGAGCCCGGCATGGACCTTGCCACCTACATTGATCGCGATTTTCAAGACTTCTTCTACCAGCGTCTCACCAATGCCCTCGGTGCACTCGGTCGGCGAGCCGGAGTTGGCATTGCGCTGAATCCGCAGAACGGGGAGGTGTTGGCCCTCGTGAGCGTCCCAAGCTTTGATGCATCGAACGTGCACCGCTACCTTACCCAACCGTACCAGCCGCTCTTCAACCGTGCGGTGACCGGACGGTACACCCCGGGGTCAACGATCAAACCCCTCGTCGCGGTCGCCGCGCTCTCGGAGCGGGTGATCACACCCAATACGCAGATACTCTCTACTGGGTCGATCGAGATTCCCAATCCGTACAACCAAGACCGTCCGAGCCGTTTCCTCGACTGGCGGGCGCATGGTTGGGTGGACCTCCGTGCGGCACTTGCCCGATCGTCGAACGTGTACTTCTACGAGGTAGGCGGTGGGTTCGAAGGGCAGCGCGGTTTGGGTATCAATCGGCTTCGGTCGTGGTGGGATCGTTTCCAGCTCGATGAGCAGACTGGCATCGATCTCGCAAACGAGAACGTCGGTTTCCTGCCGGACCCGGATTGGAAAGAGCGTACCACGGGGAGCCCCTGGCGCATCGGTGATACGTATAACGTGTCGATCGGCCAGGGTGACCTGCTGGTGACCCCCATGGAGCTCCTGAACTACATAGGCGCGATCGCCAACGGGGGAACGTTCTACAAGCCGCGTGTCGTTGCCGTGATCACCGACGGTAAGGACAACATGGTCCGCAGAAACGAGCCAGTGGTGCTCGCTGCACTCGGCGACGGGCTGGGGGAGGTAATCGCCGAGGTGCAGCACGGGATGCGTGACGCGGTAGCGCAGCCGTACGGAACGGCGCACCTGCTCGAAGATCTCCCAATCCCGGTCGCAGCTAAAACGGGAAGCGCGCAGATCGAAAACAATCGTAAGACCAACGCCTTTTTTGTCGGCTACGCACCAGCTGAGCAACCTCAGATTGCCATACTGGTGCTCATCGAAGATGCTCTTGAGGGGAGCTTAAATGCGGTACCAGTGGCGCGCGATGTGCTCCTGTGGTACTATGAACACCGTTTGCGGCCCGCCCATGAAACCGGGCGGTAGCTCGTAGATGAACCGTATGGACCACGGACAAACCTACGTTACCCGGGAGCGCTACAACGAGATTGTAGCCGAGCTTGCCCAGCTTAAATCGGAAGGACGGCATGACATTGCTGAACGGCTGAAGCAGGCCAAAGAACTCGGCGATCTCTCGGAAAACTCAGAGTACCAGGAGGCACGCGAGGAGCAAACGCGGCTTGAGCAACAAATTGCGGCGCTCGAAGAGCTCCTGCGACATTCCGCGATCATCAAGAAGCCTGGCGGTACGGCGAGCGTGACCATCGGGTCAAAGGTAAAACTCCAGAAGCATCATGAGATTATCTCATACACGATCGTTGGTTCGAATGAGGCGCAGCCAGCGAACGGTTTCATCTCGAATGAATCTCCCATCGGCAAAGGCCTCTTAGGCAAAAAGGTTGGTGACGAGCTCCGTGTGAAAACGCCCAAGGGCGAAGTGATCTGCCAAGTCCTGGACATTCAATAGCGACCATGCGGGAGGATCTCATAGAAGAGCGTCGGCGCAAGCTCGAACGCTACCGAAAATTCTCCAACCCGTACCCGACTCTGGTCCGTAGAGATTTACCAATCGGTGAAGCGATCAAGTGTTTCGTAAGTCTCTCACGTTCCAAAAGATCCCTTACGGTGGTCGGAAGACTTTTCGGTTTACGCAACCAAGGCAAGATTGTGTTCGCCGACCTGCGAGATGAGAGCGGCAGCCTGCAGCTGGTCCTCGATGATGCGCACACCAAAGGAATACTGGTTTTGAAGGAGGCACTGGATATCGGCGATTTCGTTGAAGCTCGTGGTGTTCTCTTCAAAACGAAGCGGGGCGAGCGGAGCCTCCTCGTCAGCACAGCACGGGTGATCGCGAAGAGCCTACGGCCGCTGCCGGCCACGTGGTACGGCCTCGAGGACACTGAGACACGTCTGCGGAAGCGATACCTCGATCTTCTGCTGCACCCGGAAGTTCGGGAGCTCTTCCTAAAGAAGAGCCGGTTCTGGGAGAGCGCCCGTTCATTCCTCAAGCGTGAAGGCTTCCTTGAGGTGGAAACGCCGGTGCTCGAGCTCGTCCCCGGGGGCGCGGATGCGAAGCCCTTCACCACACACCACGATGCCCTCAATACCGACTTCTACCTTCGCATATCCCTAGAGCTACCCCTGAAGAAGCTCCTGGTGGCGGGTTTCGAACGGGTTTTCGAAATAGGACGTATTTTTCGCAACGAGGGCATTGATCGTGAACACCTTCAGGATTACACCCAACTCGAGTTCTACTGGGCCTACCACGACTACCGCGATCTCATGAAGTTCGTGCGGAGCCTTTTCCAGGATGTGGTCAAGGCTACCTGTGGCTCATTGGTGACGAGCTGGCAGGGGCAACGGATCCGCTGGGGGGGAGTGTGGCCAACGGTAGATTACGTGGCCGCATTCAAACGGGCAAACCGGATTGATCCTCTAACCGCTTCGAGCGATATGCTCCAGCGACGAGCTACCTCGCTTGGCATCGCGGTTGATCGTCGGCTCGGGAAAGGGAGGCTCATCGACCTCATCTACAAGAAAACGGTTCGCCCAAAGCTCATCCAACCGGTGTTCCTCATGAACCCACCGATCGAGCTCGTCCCACTCACGAAGCGCTCAGATCGAGACCCAAGGGTTGGGGAGCGCATGCAACCGGTTGCCTGCGGGACCGAGCTTGGAACCGGTTTCACCGAGCTCAACGACCCGTTGGATCAACGGAGCCGCTTCGAGGCTCAAATGAAGCTCCGCGAGGCCGGGGATGATGAGGCACAGCGAATGGATGAAGATTTTATCGAGGCGCTCGAGTACGGCATGCCTCCGGCAGCTGGGTTTGGGATGTCAGAGCGATTATTCGCAACACTCATGGACAGACCGATACGGGAAGCGGTGCTGTTCCCCCTGATGCGCGGCAAGAGAGCCCCCGGTGCAAATCAACCAGCACATGATTGACGTTAACCTCATTCGCAGGAATCCCGAAGCGGTGAAGGCGGGCGTGGCCAAGAAGCACGTTGATTCGAAGCTCGTCGATAAGTTTCTGAATGTTGACAAGGAGTGGCGGGCGAAAACCGCGGCGCTTGACCAGCTGAAGGCTGAGTCCAATATGCTCGCCAAGGAAGCGGCGGTCCGGAAAGCAGAGCACACCCTGAGCAAGGCGCAGCTGGTGAAGAAACGTATCGCTGAAGTATCCGAAGAGTGCGGTGCGCTTGAGGCAAAACGATCCGACCTCCTAGGCCGGCTCCCAAACCTTCCCTTCGATGACGTGCCGGTTGGGTCCGATGCGAGCGGCAACCGAGTGCTCCGTGAAGTTGGCGCAAAGCCATCCTTCAGTTTCGAGCCGCAGAGCTATCTGCCGATCGCAGAGCGCCTTGGCCTCATTGATGTGAAGAAAGCGGCTGAGGTCACCGGTTCGCGCTTCGGCTACCTGCTCCGGGACGCCGCACTTCTTGAGTTCGGGCTGATCCGGTTGGCGTTCGATGTGCTCTTGCCGCACCGGTTCATCCCCGTGGTCCCGCCCGACATGATCCGGCCGAAGGTTTTTGCCGGGATGGGGCGGCTCTCCGGCGGCCAAGAGGAGGAGCGCTACTACCTTGCCAAGGATGACCTCTACCTCACCGGGAGCGCCGAGCATACGCTGGGGCCGTTGCACATAGGTGACGTGTTCAAGGCAACGGACCTGCCCCGTCGCTACGCGGGGTTCTCTACCTGCTTCCGGCGGGAAGCGGGATCCTACGGCAGGGATACGAAGGGTATCCTGCGGGTCCACCAGTTCGACAAGGTGGAAATGTTCTCGTTCACGGCGCCAGACGACTCGGAGACGGAGCACCAATTCCTGCTCGCTCGCCAGGAAGAGCTTATGCAGCGGCTCGAGCTGCCGTACCGCGTGGTTGAGCTCTGCACGGGCGACATGGGTTGGACCGATGCGCGGCAGTACGATCTGGAGACGTGGTTCCCAGGCCAGGGAGAGTACCGGGAAACCCACTCCTGCTCGAACACCACCGATTACCAGGCGCGCGGCGTGAACGTCAGGTACCAGGAGAAGGGTGGGGAGAAAGGGTACGTGCACATGCTCAATGCCACGGCCTTTGCGATCGGGAGGACGCTCATCGCCATCATTGAGAACTACCAGACGAAGAAAGGTACGGTGAAGGTCCCAGACCTGCTCCGGCCGTACGTCGGGAAGGCAGAAATTAAAAGTTAATCCGTTTGTATTCCCCATACAACAAAAACCCGATCGTCTGACGCGATCGGGTTTTCTAGATGGCATGGCTGCGGCGGAGTTCCTAATCCACTACACACATTGCAGCTCCTCCTTAAGGAGGTTTAAGAGCGCAATGTGACAACTCCGCAACGCAGCCATGGTCCCCGCTTGCTTCAACCAGCTACCAGTACGATATGCCAACCACGTGCCGCGTCAACTCGCCAAAAGGGGTTTCATTTATCAAGCTTTTTACCTAGTATGGAAGCTAGTGGTATGGGGATGAGGCAACGTTACAAAACTTGGATTGAGATCAACCGTCGGGCGGTTGCGCAGAACGTGCGTACGTTCCGGTCGATACTCAGACCGCGCACACGGCTTTTCGCAGTGGTGAAGTCGAATGCCTACGGGCATGGCCTCCTCGCCTTCTCTGAGATCGCCGCACGGGCTGGGGTTGATGGGTTCTGTGTCGATAGCGTCGTGGAGGGGTACCGGCTCCGGGCCGTTGGGATTAGGAAACCCATCCTCGTGCTCGGGCCTACCTTACCGAACCTCTTCGCAAAGACCGCGGGTGATGGCATCACCATTACCGTTTCTCACTTTGAGGTGCTCCGGCTGCTCCGTTCTCGGAAGGTCACACTAGATTTCCATATCAAGGTTGATACCGGTATGCATCGGCAAGGTTTCTACGTGGCGGAGATGCCAGCAGTGCTCAAGTTCATTCAATCATCGGCGTTGCTCTCGACACACTTTCGAGGGATATACACCCACTTTGCGGCTGCGAAGGACGTAACCTACCCCGCCTACACGCTCAGTCAGGTAGCTCGATTTGAGCGCGTACGTGCATTTGCTGCCCGCGCCGGGTTCCGAAGGCTCACCCTCCATGCTTCGGCAACTGGCGGGGCCGTCCTCTACCCGAGGGCGCACTACAACCTGGTGCGGGTAGGCATTGGGCTCTACGGCTACTGGCCGACGGAGGAGGTCAAGCTCCAGCACCGCCTCGTGTGGGGCCGTGAGCTTCACATTGAGCCTATTTTGGGCTGGTATGCGGTCGTGAGCGAGGTGAAACAGCTCCACACAGGTGACTTTGTCGGATACGATCTCACCGAACGAGTGGAGCGCGACGTGAAGATGGCCATTATCCCCATCGGTTACTGGCACGGTTTCCCGCGATCACTCTCGAGCCGTGGGGAGGTGCTCGTCAACGGTCGGCGGCTGCGCGTGCTTGGGCGCGTTTCGATGGATCTGATCACCGTAGCGGTGCCGCGCGGTGTACCTGTTCACGTGGGAGACCGGGTGACGCTCATCGGGCATGATCGGCGGGAGACCATCGACGCTACCTCGCTCGCCGCGCTCGGAGGCACCATCAGCTATGAGTTGCTCACCCGCTTGAATCCGCTCATCGCGCGTTCGGTCGTGAACCGGCCATGAGGAGTGGCGCTCGTAGAAACCGCACCGCGTATAGTGGTCGCACGCACCAGCGACGGTGGCTGTGGTGGTGGATCGGTGGGTTCGTGCTGCTGGTGGCCGCCGTGACCGGTATGATCTACCTCATACTCCACGCTTCGTTCCTCCGTGTCCGTGAGGTAACGGTCCAGGGGACGCGTGTCATCTCACCGGCGGCCGTTGCCGCCGCGGTCGAGCGGAGCTTGCTCGCCGGGCCTCGCTGGCACGCGTGGCTTGGTCCGGATAACCTCCTCGTGTGGAAGCTTGGCCTGCCCTCCGGGCCCAACAGTGGCTTGCCGTTTGGCGTGGCGAAGGTGGCCGTTTCCAGTTCACTTGCGGACCGCACGGTACGCATCGAAGTGAGCGAACGGGAAACCGAGGGAATCTGGTGCGTTGCGGTGGAGGAGTGCCACACGTTCGACGACCAGGGTATCCTCTTCGCGCAGGCCCCTTCGGCGAGCGGCATCCTCATCTTGAAGGTTACCGATGAGGCCCGTGAGCCCCGAAGCTTGGGGCAGGCGATCCTCTCAAACCCCGATTGGGTACAGAACCTATTCACCACGCTCTCGATCCTTCGCTCGCGTGGGGTTGAGGTGGTATCGGTTTCTGTGCGCGATCGCTCGCTTCGGGAGTGGGAAGTACGAACCGCCTCCGGCATCACATTCTTCTTCAGCCTCACGTTCGTGCCAGAGAACCTCTCCACCGTGATCGATGATCTGCGGGCACGCCTGCCATTGAGCAACTTGGTCTACCTTGATTTCCGCGTCCCAAACCGAGTGTACTACAGGTAAATTTTTACTCCCCACACTTTGCTGCTGCTGGGACCAGCTACCGCTTACAGGTGGTAGATGAAGATTGAGGTTCCGGCTCGGTAGTCCGGAGGAGGCACCTGCCCAATGCCCGGCGGCGGCGGCCGGAGCTCGCGGAGCCACCGATACTCATCCTCGGGTTTACGTTCGAAGCCTGGGCTCGTGCGCCCCATCGAGCCCGCGAGCGTATTCACCGAAACGGCAAGCCACTCTATGTTCTCCTCCCTGGGGTCGCCTCGCCCTGACCACCAGTAGGCAACACGACGCTCGCCCAGGTAGTACTTTGGGTTGCCACCGCCGAAGTAGTCAACGGCGATTTGCTCGATGTCATTGGATGGATCTGCATCCGTGTTGCGAGCTTGCACCCACGAGGCAAGTCGTTTCAAATCTTGCCCCCAGTCATAGTTTGAATCGGTCACGTAGCGGTAGCCGTGGGAGAGCCCGCCACCGATCTCGTTGAAGTAGGAAAGGAAGTACGGCGACGCGGCCGTGGTTTCTCCGAGGTACCACAGAAGGAGTAGGGCAAGGGCGGCGCCCTTCAGTATGGTGATGGCGAGCCGTCGGAGGGAAACGGCAATGGTTCGTAGCGTTTCCGCGAACCGAGAGAGCGCGCCTGGAGCGGCGGGAGCGAGGCGCGAACGTTGCCAAGTGGCAAACAGCCACCGCTTCAGGCCGCTCGCGGTGAGCATGTAGATGAATGGGAGCGTTGGCAGGAGGTGGCGCACCCCAATGTTCAGCGGGCTCCGGATGCTGTACGCCCAGTAGCATGCCACGAAGAGCATCATGGAAAACTCGGCAAAGTGGGTCCCCAGGTAATCGAGGAGCAAACGGACTCGCTCGCCTCGTCGAGAGAGACCCTTCATGAAATAGGCACTTGCCACCGCAAGGGCAAGGAGCATGAGGGCGAGCGATGGCAACGGTTCCTTCAGCGCGAAGACGGCAGGAAAGTAGCTGTGCCAGCCAGCTGCCGAAACCTCACCTAGGAAGTAGCCGGTGTTTCCGCCTGCCGACCGCTGCAGCACCATGAGGAGCCCCAGGAGATATTCGCCGAGTGGCCTCGTGATCTGGTGCCGGGTGAGCGCGAGATTAGCATCGGCGAGCCACCGGGGGGAGAAAGAGGCGAGTATGGCTGCGGTGTCACTCATCTGTTTCGCCGGCGGATAGCTGGCGGTGAAGAGCGCATAGGTGGCATAGACGAGGAGGAAGGCCACCGCAAACACGGCGAGCGTTCGTGTGAGGTAGTACCAGAGGCGTTTGATCGAAAGCCGGAACCTACCAACGGCGAGCGATGTGTTCCAGTCGCGTGCAATACCGGCGAATGCGAAAACACCGGCAAGGATGATGAAGTATGGGATGAGGAGCACGTTTGAGTACTTCATGAGCTCCGCTACCCCCAGGGTGAATCCGGCGATGAGCACGTTACGGCTCGAAGGTCGATGGAGGAGTGAGATGAAGAATGGAGAGGCGAAGAGCACGCCAAACTTCGCGACCAGGTCCGAGGACACGTATTTCACGTGGGC
>CAYJQO010000012.1:0-16511 GCA_964372445.1 uncultured Candidatus Saccharibacteria bacterium | reverse complement strand
CGGTGAATACGTTCTCGAGTCCTGTACTCACAATAAAAGCGCGCAGCAGGTTATATGCCTAAGTCGTTCAAATCGACTCCTCCGGCGGTCTACCGGAGCGTAGCTGAAAGATAGGTCCGATACCGCGAGGATCGGGCTGGAGGATCTCTAAGCAAACCGTAGCCACAAATGCCCCTGCGTTACGGCGGGGAATGGTTATCGAGCCATGGAAGGGCGGTGAGCATGGCGAAGGTAGCGACAACGCCATTTTGCGGATGCGGGGAAGGGGTATGTAGCTGACCTGTGGAGATCTGACGTTGTCTCCAGCCTTGCGCTGGGGTAGCGTAAAACTGACGCAGCGTCAGAAGTCAGCTGAGTCATAGTAGCCCCGATGTTGCATCGGGACGAAGGCACTCACTCGATGCAGTTAACAGCAGATTACATTGTCGGATTGGTTGACGGCGAAGGCAGCTTTACTGCCTACGTCCGCAAACCGAAAGGCTCGAAAGGGAGCAATCGCCGAGCAAGAATAGAACCGAGGTTCTACATCAAGCTCATCGAAAAGGACAAAAGAGTTCTCGGCGCTCTCCAAGGGTATTTCGGATGTGGCAGCGTATACTTTCAGAAAGATCGCCGCAAAAACCATCAACACTGTTATCGCTTCGAAGTGTTCAATCGGAAAGAGCTTCGGGAGGTTATCGTTCCATTCTTCAGGAGGCATGCGTTGCAATTTCCGTCAAAGCGGAAAGACTTTAAAATCTTTTGTGCGTTGATGGAGGGCTTGCAGGCGGGCACGCATCTCACTGAAACTGGGTTGGGGCAGCTCTTTCTGTTGAAGCAGAAAATGCATTGAGCTCGCCGTATACGGGAAACCCGTCCGTACGGTGGGAACATCAATTTCGAGTTTTGCGAAAGATAATCGCCCGTCAAGCCAAGGGAGCCGGGAATAGGCAAAGCCCAGCACCATTCGCCGGAGCGACCACACGTTCGTTATTGCGAAGTGTGGTTATCCGGACGTAGTTCGGGCGAATGGTGCTGGGTTAGTCTAAGTTCGGTGACATGGGCTAAGTCGTAACAAGGCACGGGTAGCGGAAGCTGTTCGTGGACCAATTAACTACATAAGTCGAATCTGCCGATCGGCGGATTATCAGAAAAAGGTGTTGGCCGAGCCCTCCTACGCTAAAGCTACGGAGGGGTATTCCGAAGCTCATGTTTTTGAGCGAAGGATACGAACCTAATGTTTCGGCTTTGGGGCAACTAGGAAAGGGTTCAATCGTTCAGAGGAGTAGCCTTGGCGCTCTGGTCGCAGACCGGAGCGCCTGTGGTATAATGAGTTCGTAGCGAACCGTATGGAATTCAAGAAAAATGTTTTAATTGTCGAGGACGAACCGCTCCTCGCCAACCTCCTCAAGCAGCGCCTCGAGAAGGAAGGCATTAAGGTAACGGTGAACCGTGATGGCCAGGAGGCGCTCCGGACCCTCCGCGAGATGCGGCCCGACCTCATCCTCCTCGACCTCATCCTCCCCAAGATCTCCGGTTTCGAGCTCATGGAAACCTTGCGGGCCGATCCGCAGTTCGAGCAGGCCCCCATCATTGTGATCTCGAACCTCGGTCAGGAGAGCGACATGTCGCGCGGGCAATCACTCGGGGCCATCCAGTACTTCGTGAAGGCGAAGGTGTCCATTGAGGAGCTTGTGGAGAAGGTGAAGGTATTCCTGCGGGCCCCGAGGGTGGAGTAGCCCCCCCGATGCGCTTGTGGATAAATAAACCGCACAGTTCCCGCCGGCATGGTACAATGTGTGAGTACGACAGATCAAAGGTCGGTGCACACCATAAAGAGCGAGTAAACGCTTTTGCTAAACCAATCAAGAGGCATGAACTATAAAACAACCGCACGCGGTTTCACCTTGATCGAGCTCCTGATCGTGATCGCGATCCTCGCGGTCCTCGGGGTCGCCGTCGTGCTCATCCTGAACCCGGCTGAGCTCATCCGCCAGGGACGTGACTCAACTAGGATTTCTGACATCGCGACCTTGAACAGCGCGATCGCCTTCTACCTCAGCGACGTGCCCTTGCCGGATTTGGGAGCCTGCGACGCACTCAATGCGCGTCTCACGGCGGATGGTATTTCCCCATTCACGGTCCATACGGGCAAAACAGTGGTTGACCTCTATGGCGTCGGTGGGAGCGGATGGGTTGATATCAACTTCAAGAGTATCAGCGTCGGTTCGCCGATCGCGAAGGTGCCGCGTGATCCAGTGAACAGCACCTCAGTTTTCTACGCCTACGCTTGCAACGATACGGGGAACCTCCTCGAGTATGAGATTGATGCGAACATGGAGAGCGGGAAGTACCAGAACACGGGTGGTTCTGACGTGGAATCAAAAGACGGCGGAGATAACCCTAACTGGTACGAGGCGGGGAATCGGTTTGATCTGTAGGGTTTAACTGCAGGCAGGACATACTGTGATTCCGGAACGCTGGCTCTCCGAGCCAGCGTTCCGTTTCGGTTCGTGCTCGAACGTCCATTCAGCTATAATGAGCAGGATGGCAGGCTCACGTTCACTCGCATGATCGAGCTTTCACCGGAGAGGCTCCGCGATCTCGTGGTTCGGGACGGCATTATTGATACCGGGAGTTTCGAAGCGCTGCGCGTAGAGGCCAATCGGCAGCGCCAATCGGTGGGGGACACGCTCGTCGCCCGGGGGATCCTCACCAAAGACTACTACCTCGCGCTGGTGGCCAAGGCACTCGGCCTCCAGCGGGTGAACCTAGGGACGACCCCTATTGACGAACAGGTTCTCCACCTCATAGAGGAGGACGTGGCGAGGAGCCGCCGCGCGATTGTATTCGGGCGTGAGGCGGATGGGCGTTTCAGGGTGGCGATGGAGGACCCGACCGATCTCGAGGCGATTGATTTCCTGGGCCTGCGACTGGGTGCTCCCGTCGAGCCGTTCCTGGCTTCCGAGGAAGACCTGAACCACGGTTTCTCGCTCTACGAGCGGCGCCTCACGCAGGATTTTAAGACGGTCATCGAGAAGAGCGTTGAGGCCTCCCTCCGATCGCAGGCGCGCGGCGACCTTGAAAAAGCGGCGCAGGACCTGCCGCTCGTGGCGATCGTCGACAACCTGATCGCCTATGCGGCCTCCTCGCGCGCCTCGGACGTCCACTTTGAGGTGCTGGATGATGCGGTCACCGTGCGCTACCGAATCGACGGCATCCTCCATGAGATCATCCGCATGCCGAAGGAGATCCATCCGGCGGTTGTGGCGCGCATCAAGATTCTCTCGAGCCTCCGGGTTGACGAGCACCGCCGCCCGCAGGACGGACGATTCCGCCACAAGGTGGGGGATGCCGTGATCGACATCCGCGTCTCAATCATCCCCACCTACCACGGGGAGAAAGTGGAACTCCGGCTCTTTGCCTCGACCGAGAAGCCACTCTCCCTCGTCGAGCTTGGCTTCCTTGAGGACCAGGAGCAGCTGGTACGTGCGGCGATTGCTAAATCGTACGGCATGGTGGTGGTCTGCGGCCCTACCGGGTCTGGCAAGAGCACGACGCTCTACGCGCTCCTCAACCTCTTGAACCGTCCCGAGGTAAACATTGTGACCATCGAAGACCCCATCGAGTACGATATCCGGTACGTAAACCAGATCCAGGTGAACGTCGCTGCCGGGATCGATTTCGCCTCGGGCCTACGTTCCATTCTCCGGCAAGATCCAAACATTATTATGGTGGGTGAGATCCGTGATGGGGAAACGGCAAACATTTCCGTGCAGTCGGCGCTCACCGGGCACCTGGTGCTCACCTCGCTCCACACGAATGACGCCGCGACCGCCATCCCTCGGCTCATCGACATGCAGGTGCCGCCGTTCCTCGTCGCCGCGGTGGTCAATGACATCGTTGCGCAGCGGCTCGTGCGGCGCATCCACCTTGCGTGCATCGAGTCGTACGTGCCAGGGCCTGAGATCGAGGCGATCATCAAGGGGCAGCTCGTCGAGCTCGGGGTCGACCCGGCTAAGGTTGGCATGCCAAAGGTGCTCTACCGTGGCCGCGGTTGCCCCGAGTGCGGGCAGACGGGCTTCCTGGGTCGCCTGGGCATCTACGAGGTGCTGAGCTTCACGGAGGCGATGCGCAAGCTTGTCGTTGCGGGCGACTTCAGCCTCGCGAGCGTGCAACGGCTGGCGCGCTCGGAGGGTATGGTGACACTCTTTGAAGACGGCCTACGGAAGGTAGAGCGTGGAGTTACCACGATCGATGAGGTGCTCCGGGTGATCCGCGAGTAGGCGGTGGTAGAGCCGCCCACGGGTCGTCAGGAGCCAACCATGTGCTAGAATGGAACGGAACCATGCAGTTTCACTACATTGCCTCACAGCGAGACGGAAGGGTAGTAGAAGGGGACGTTGAGGCTGGGGGTCAGCCCGAGGTGCTCAAGCTTCTCTTGCGCAAAGGTTTGAAGCCGGTGAGCATCCAGCCGCTCGCGCGTGCCGGCGCGCGAGACTTTGGGTTGCTGGGGGGCCGCGTGACCATCACCGACCAGATTTTCATTTCAAAGTACCTCTCCCTCATGCTCAAGATCGGCACCGGGCTCATGGAGGCGATCAACATTCTCATTGCCGACTTTGGGAAACCCGCGGTGAAGAAAATTCTGATCGAGATTCGGTCGGCGCTGGAGCAGGGGAAGCCGCTGTCCTCGACGTTCGCCCGCTACCCCAAGGTGTTCAGCCACGTGTACACGAACATGGTGCGCGCCGGTGAGGTATCGGGGAATCTCCAGACAACGTTCGAGGACCTCACGGAAATGCTGTCTAAGGAAAAAGATCTGCGCGATCGCATCCGGAGCGCCCTCATCTACCCCATGCTCCTCCTCATTGGATCGTTCCTGATCCTCACCTTCATCACCATGTTCGCCCTGCCGAAAATCGCCACGATATTCCTCGAGGGCGGGTTCGAGCCTCCCACCTTCTCGCGCATCGTTTTCACCATTGGGCTTTTCGCCCAGCGCTACGGCTTCTACATACTAGGAGCGATCGTAGTTGGGATAGTTGCGGCGGTACGCGCCTACCGGTCATCGATTGTGTTCCAGCGTTTCGTGGCGAACGTTATCGGGGACATACCCGGACTCCGTGACCTCGTGAAGCGGATTGCGGTCCAGCGTTTCGCATCAATTCTTGCCTCGCTCCTCCGAGCCGGCCTCCCCATCACCGAAGCACTAGACATCTCGGCCCAGGCGGCCGGCAATGTGGAGTTGCGGCTGGCGCTCACCAGAATCAGCCGCGAGGGCGTGGCGAAGGGACTCACCATCGGTGAGGCGTTTCGCCGTGAGAGCTACTTCCCGATGACGGTGGTGAACCTCATCGTGATATCTGAGAAGGCCGGCCACCTCGCCGAGGTGCTCGTAACCTTGAGTGAGTTCTACGCCAAGGAGATCGACAGCGCGGTCAAGATGCTCGTGTCATTCCTCGAGCCAGTCCTCCTCGTCTTGATCGGAGCGGTCATCGGCATCATCGCGCTCTCGATCGTGGTCCCGATCTACCAGCTCACCGCACAGTTTGCGTGAAGGGTAAGACCATGTCGGATAGACGGATCGTTCCCTGCCGCAGCAGCGTCGCGCTCGGCTTCACCTTCATTGAGATTCTCATCGTGGTGGCGCTCATCATTGTCGTGAGTGGTGCCGGGTACATGAGTTTAGCGGGGATCCGAGCGAAACGGAGCCTGGAGTTGACCGTGGGCCAGCTCGTGAGCGCGCTCCGCGATACGCAGGGTCGTGCAATGGCGCAAGAGGGAGGCGTGCGATGGGGTACCTACCTGAGCCGTGATGCGAACGGTTCACGCTACGAGGTGTTCCGTGGCCCAGACCGCGCAACGGGCGTGCTGGAGCAAAGCTATGGTCTCGCTGGCGGTTCACTCTTCACCAACCCGAGCCCCGGCCGCAGCGTAACATTTGCATTTGCACCGATTACCGGCACGCTTGCCGGCGCTCAGGTGGTATCGCTCACGAATCCAGGGTTCAGGCAAGGCGTTGGGGACGTTGCCGTGAACACGTCCGGCCGCATCAGCAGTCGCGTGGAGTATACGGTCGCGGGCTACTGGCACTTCGACGAAGGCGCGGGCACAGCGCTCTCTGATGCATCGGGTAGCGGCAACTCCGGATCGGCGCCGCCTCTGGCGGGGCACTGGCTTGCTGGTGCTGACTGCCGGGCGGGGAATTGCTACGGGTTCGACGGGAGCACAGATTACTTCCAGATCGATGATGCGCCATCCATCCGGTTGCAGCAGGTAACGGTCGAGGCATGGTTTTCCACCACCAACAGCAGTCTCTCCCAAGCAATTGTATCCAAGTTGGGATCGGGAGGGTACCAGCTCAGCCTCAATTCAGGTAGCGCCGCATGCGGGTCAGCAACGCTCTGTTTTGAGGCGTCACTTGGTGGTGCTCGCTACGCTGCGGCAGCTACGCCGCCGGCCGGTGTGTCGAGCAACGCATGGCACCACGTGGCCGGTTCGTACGACGGATCCACGGTGCGCCTCTACCTCGATGGTGTCGAGGTTGCCTCGGCGGTGCAGGCAGGGCCTATCACCTACGATGCTGCGCCCCTCTGCATCGGTTCAGAAGCCAGTGCGACCGATTGCCGTAGCGGAGGTGGTTTTTTCTTCGGTGCCATAGATGAGGTGCGTCTGTTTGGCCGAGCGTTAAGTGGCGCAGAGGTAGCGAACCACTACCATGACCTCTAGAAGTCAGCATATCGGGTGGCGTCGAGGAGTGGTGGGGCGGCGCGGCCAGTCGCTGGTCGAGGTGGCGATCGGCCTCGCGATTGGGGCGATCGTGATTGGCGCGGGTGCCTTCGCCATCGCTGCGATGCTCCGGTCGAGCTCGGGGCTCGAGCGGACGCGGACGGCATCCACCCTGAGCCAGGAACTTTTGAATAAGGTTCGCGCCGTCTCGAGCGCCGATTGGCCGGCGCTCGATGGGCTAGAGAAGGGAGGTGGTGCGGAGTACCACGTGGCGACTTCGGGGGATGCGCTCGTGGTGGCGGTCGGCCCCGAGGCGCTCAACGTAGCCGGGATCACCTACACCCGATCGTTCACGGTCGATGGCGTGTGCCGCTTGAACAATGATCGGAGCTTGATCGAGGACTGTGCCTTGGGGGGTACCGTGACGGACCCATCAACGGCGAAGATCACCGTTGCTGCCTCCTGGCCGACGGGCGTGAGCGTGAAGGAGGTTCAGGTGGTCGGGTACGTGACGCGGTGGCGGAACGCGGTGTTCCACCAAACGGATTGGTCCGGTACGGCTGGGGAGCTCGGCCCGTACCCGGAGTCCACGCGGAACTACGGTGCCTCGACCGGTCTCGATGCCGCGAGCGGCTCGCTGTGGCTCCAGGGGTTCTAGCTGTGGGCCGTGCACGCATGAAAATCATTTCTTGGAATGTGAACGGGCTCCGCGCCGTCCATGGGCGTGGCTTCCTAGCGTGGCTCCGAGGAACTGGCGCCGACATCGTGTGTCTCCAGGAGGTGAAGGCACAGGAGGACCAGCTGCCTCCAGAGCTCCACAATCCTCCGGGCTACCGGAGCTACTTCAACTCCGGTGAGCGGAAGGGGTACAGCGGCGTGGCGTGCTACGTGCGAGAGGAGCCGCTCTCCGTGGGGCGCCGCTTTGGCCTGGAGCGGTTCGATGCGGAAGGGCGGATGCTCGAGCTGCGCTACCCATTGTTCACGCTCGTGAACCTCTACGTGCCGCAGGGTGGCCGAGCGAAGGAGAACCTGCCCTACAAGCTTGAGTTCTACGAGCGGCTCATCGGTTTCATGCGGCGGCTACGGCATGAGCGGGTAGCCTTCATCGGCGACTTCAACATCGCCCACGAGGAGATTGACCTCGCGCGCCCCAAGGAGAATCGAAACAGCATCATGTTCACGCCTGAGGAGCGGAAGCAGATTGATGCTGTGGTTGAGCTCGGCTACGCCGACTCGTTCCGCACATTCCACCGGGAAGGTGGGCACTACACCTGGTGGCCATACTTTGCGCAGGCGCGGCAGCGTAACCTCGGCTGGCGCATCGACTACGCGTTTACCTCGCCGAGCCTCACACCCGAGCTTAAGGACGCGTTCATATGGAGCGACGTCAAGGGTTCAGACCACTGCCCGGTCGGTATTGAGCTGAACCGCCCTATTTGATAGTTACCGTCAAACCCCCAGGCGGGATCTGGTCACGCTCGCTCGGGAGCAGGTAGCGGAAATTCCTCTTTACTTGGTCCTCGGGCCGGAAGGTGTCAGTGAGGAACATGACGGTTTGCGCCGGCATCGGTATCCCGCGAACATCCGTGCCGCCAGCTTCGATCACGATGTACTTTGGCATCTCTCTCGGGAGTGAGCGGAGGTACCGGCCGATCGCGGCGTAGTTCGCGGCGAAGGCGCCGGCGACCTCCGGATGCTTCGCCCAGCGGATGAAGTAGCTGTGGTAGCCCTCGATGGTGAGGACGACCAGGAACGCGGCAGCGCCCAGCGGGAGGTACCGCTGGGCCGGGCCGATCCTCCGTTTCAAGAACTCGTAGAGTGCTACACCTCCCCAACCGGCCAGCATGAATACCGGCGGGGCCATGAGGATGGCCCGGAGGGCATGGGGGAGACCTTCGTTGGAAACGATAACGGGAAGTGCCGCAACGGCGAGCCAGGTAAACGGAATCCAGACGGTGCGTGCATGCGTTCCTCGGGAGGAGAGGATTCGGATACCGTTGAGCACCCCTAGCAGGAACAGCACACCCACCGGCCAGAAGAGGAGCGGGCGACCAGCGATGTTGTGTCGCCAGTTGCCGTCACCGGCAACGTTGAACATTCCCAAGGTTTTGACGGTGTTGAGCGTAAGGTCTTTGACCGGGGTGGGAGATGAGAAGATGGATATCTGGCTCGTTCGGCCGAGGAAGTCAGCGGGGTGGCTTGCGAAGTATAGGCCGAGGGGCGTCGCAACGAGCACGGTTGTAGCCACGAACACAAGAGCGCCGATCACGAATGTCCTCGTTGCCTGGCGCCGCTTCGCCTCGCGCCAGGAGAGCCACAGGATGAGGAGGACGAGGAGCGGCGTGGCACGGTAGGCAATGTAGGAGTAGAAGCCGAGGCCGTAGAGAATGCCAGCCAAGGTAGCGAGCCCCAGCAGCCTCGCCTTCGAAAAGACGCGGTCTTGCGCCCCAGCGGGGCGCTCGCCGCTTGGCTCCCCGCCTGCCAGAGCCTGCGGCTCAGGCTGCTGGCGGGCAGGTCGCCCTCGCTCGTCCTCCGGACGCCATGCCCACTCGGGCTCCGAGACACTTTTCTCAGGCAAAGCTGCTAGCTCATCCCCTTCCGCTTGGGTTACCTCATTGCCTCGCAGGGACCGTATGAGGAAGTACAACCCCCAGGTGAGGAAGAACGGTGCCATGATGGCGCGGAAGCCGATGCGTGAGAAATTGATGTGCCAGAACGAGGTGGCGAGGAGGAACGCGGCGAGGAGGGCGACAGCATCCGGATTTGCTTTCGAAAAGACGCGGTCTCGCGCCCCCGCGAGCCGCTCGCCGCTTGGCTCCCCGCCTGCCTGAGCCTGCGGCTCAGGCTGCTGGCGGGCAGGTCGCCCTCGGAGCAGTTCCCGCGTCAACAGGAAGAGACCGAGCACGGTGAGCGTGCCGAAGATGGTGCTCGGGAAGCGTAGCATCCACGGCTCGGGGAGGCCATCGGTTGCCGACAGGAGCGACGAAAGGAACACTGCCTGGATGTTGATGAAGAGACCCTCTCGGCCGTTGTTCTCCGGGTAGAAAATTTTGTATGCCCCGGTGTGGAGTGCCTCAAGGGCGTTCGAGCCGTTCATTGCCTCGTCGGGGTAGAGCCCCGGGGGCGCCGTCGGGAGCTGGTAGAGACGGAACACGCCAGCAATGGCAACGATTGCAGCGACGAGCAAGACTATTTTCCCATAAGACCTCATTTGTTCTATAATCTCATTATAGGACGTCTAGGTTTTTTGTACGATCAACCCGCATGATGATGGTCAAGGTAGAGAATTTCCATGAAGCGCTCGAGCGAGACCTTGCACGCCTCACGGATACGATCCGAGAGCAGCGACGTTCACCTGATGTGAAAGCGGTACCGGAGCGCGAGGTGGTGCGGCGTTCGCTCGAGTCCTTCACGAACTCCGTTGCGCCCGCCCCGGCTCCGCCGCCAAGCAAGACCGATGGGCACGTCAGCGACAGCATTCTTCCGGGGTACCTCCAGGGCAATGGTGCCGGGTCTCCGGCGAAGGTTGAGGTAGAAGCGCTCATCGACCTTGTGTTCCACAAGGGGTTAGAACGCGCGGTTCAGGAGGCAAAACGACATTCGCCGTACGCCATGGATGCGTTCCACGATGCGCTCGTCGACAAACTGCTCCCCATCTTGAAGCAGCGAGGTATCTTGTAACCCCCGGTGTATGTCACCTGTAATCTTCTTCGCCGTGCTTGCCCTCATCGCCATCGGGGTCGGCGTCTACGTTGCCACGCGCCGCTCGCTCCGCCGTTCACTCGCGGAGCGCCTCGAGCTTAAGCTCTACTCGGTTCGCTTGCCGCTGCAGAGCAGGGAGGGGAAGCAGGTCCTCGACGAAATCGCCATCTCCGAACGGCTCTTCGGAGCGCTGCTCTCGTTCCGTAAACCGTTCGCCCTCGAGGTAGCAGTCCCGAACATCGGCGAGGAAATCCGGTTTTATGTTTCCGTGCCGGGTCGCTACGGCGATGCCTTAACCAGGCAGGTGCATTCGCTCTGGGATGGCGCCGATGTCCGACCATCTGACGACTACAACGTGTTCAACTACGCCGGCGTGACGGCTGCGGCTTGGGTACAGCAGCGGGAGCGGTTTGTGCTGCCCATCCGTACCTACCGCGAGGTCAACAGCGACACGTTCCTCTCGCTCATGGGGGGGCTCACCAAGATCAATCAGGTTGGCGAGGGGGGCGCGATCCAGGTAATTGCCCGTCCGGCGGCGCCGAAGCAGGGGACCGCCATCCGCTCGGCGCTCGGTGTGCTGCGGAAGGGGTGGAAGCTTAAGGATGTGCTAAAGAACAATTTCGCCATTTCCATTTCAGATGTTACCGAGGCCACGGCGACCAAGCCGAAGGCAGGCGCCGGGGCAGACCAGCCGGTCATTGATGAGCCGGCGATCAAAGCGCTCGAGTCGAAGCTCGCGAAGCCGCTCTTCGAGGTCAATGTTCGACTTGTGGCTTCCGCGCCAAGCCAGTTCCAGGCGGATTCGATCCTGGATGGCCTCGCCGCCGGTTTCTCACAGTTCGGCGCTACCGATCGGAACGAGCTCAAGGTGGTACGGCCGCGGAATACCGGTGAGCTTGCGTACCAGTTCTCATTTCGCCTCTTCCAGGATGCGCAGAACATGGTGCTGAATACCGAAGAGCTCGCGAGCCTGTTCCATTTCCCGACAGCGTTCACCGAGATGTCCCGCATCGCCTACCTCAAGGCGCGCGAGGCGCCGCCACCAGTTACCTTACCCGCAGACGGCGTGCTGATTGGGGAGAGCACGTTCCGGGGGGAGGCGCGCCCCGTTCGCATATCCGACGATGATCGCCGGCGGCACGTCTATATCATCGGCCAGACCGGCACCGGAAAATCGACCCTCCTCACCAACATGGTGGTGGATGACATCTCCCGCGGGAAAGGGGTGGCACTCATTGATCCCCACGGATCGTTCGTTGGGGACGTGCTCGGTCTTGTGCCGTCGGCGCGCGTGAACGACGTGGTGGTGTTCGACCCGAGTGACCTCGCGCGCCCCATCGGGCTCAACATGCTCGAGTACGACGTGAACCAGCCCGAGCAGAAAACGTTCATCGTGAACGAGCTCATCGGCATATTCGATAAGCTCTACGACCTGAAGACCACCGGAGGCCCCATGTTCGAGCAGTACATGCGAAATGCCGTGCAGCTCCTCATGGAAGATGCCCCGAACGAACCGGCGACGCTGACCGAGATTCCCCGGGTGTTCACCGATGCCGAGTTTCGCAGCCGGAAGCTCGCGCGCATCCGGAACCCGATTGTGGTAGATTTCTGGGTGAAGGAGGCGGCCAAGGCGGGCGGTGAGGCGGCGCTCCAGAACATAACCCCGTACATCACCTCAAAGTTCAACGTGTTCCTCACGAACGACTACGTCCGCCCGATCATCGGCCAGGTGCACTCGTCGCTGAACTTCCGACAGCTGATGGACCAGGGCAAGATTCTCGTGGTGAACCTTGCCAAGGGTCGCATCGGCGACATCAACGCCGGCCTCTTAGGTATGGTCATCATCGGCAAACTCCTCATGGCGGCGCTCTCTCGGGTGGACCTTGAGGAATCGCGGCGCCGCGACTTCAACCTGTTTGTGGATGAGTTCCAGAACTTCACGACGGATTCGGTAGCTGGCATCCTCTCCGAAGCTCGGAAGTACCGGCTGAGCCTCACCATCGCCCACCAGTTCATCGCCCAGCTCACCGAGCGCATCCGGGATGCGGTGTTCGGCAACGTTGGCTCGGTGATCTCCTTCCGGGTGGGCGCGCAAGACGCGGAGTTTCTGGTCAAGCAGTTCGAGCCGACCTTCGGTGCCCAGGACCTGATCAACATCGATAACTTCCATGCGTACGTACGGCTTCTCGTGCGAGGGCAAACTACACCCCCGTTCAACGTGCGGATGCAACCGGTTGCCCGCGGCAACCCGGCGCTCGCCGCCGAACTCAAGGAGCGGTCGAGGATGGCCTACGGACGGGACCGGGAAACGGTTGAACAGGAGATCCACCGCAGACTCCGGACATGAACGGCGCATCTACACATGCTACGCAGGCGCGCGACTACTACGTGGTCGGGGTGATCGGGTTCCTCGTGGGGCTTCTGGCGCTTCCCCTCGCAGGGAACTTCAAGCTGCAGCTAGGTCTCCTGGGTTCGATCACGGTAGTGGTCGGGTTCACAATTCTCGCACCAATCGCGCTCGCTACCCTCACCCTACTTGGTCGGATATGGCCCGTGCTCGTACAGTTCGGGCGCTTCGCCGCTGTGGGTGTGTTGAACACACTCGTTGACCTCGGGGTGCTTAACCTGCTCATCTCGTGGACTGGAGTGGCAAGCGGTCCGTCGTTCAGCCTCTTCAAGGGTACCTCGTTCCTAGTTGCCTCAACGAACAGCTACTTCTGGAACAAGTTCTGGACGTTCCGCGATCGGGAGCAAGCATCGGTGGGACAGTACGGGCGGTTTCTGGGGCTCACCCTCATTGGGACTCTCATCAACGTGGGCGTGGCAACCTTCATTGTGAGCGTCATCGGGGCGCCGCACGGCGTGGCGCCGGCCATCTGGGCGAACGTTGCGGCGGTACTCGCGGTAGGTGCCTCCTTCCTCTGGAACTTCTTGAGCTACCGGCTCATCATTTTCAAGCGGTCCGCGCCGCCACAGCCGCAGCCATGAAACCGTTCCTCTCCGTCATTATCCCCGCGTACAACGAATCGAAGCGGTTGCCGCTGACCCTTCTCGACATTGATCGGCACCTCTCGAAGGCAGAGTACTCGTCCGAGGTGCTGGTGGTTGATGACGGTTCGGCTGATGCCACGGTGGATATCGTGAAACGGTTCAGCCATCTCATGCCACATCTCCGTGTCATCGGGCACGCCGAGAACCACGGCAAAGGCTGGGTGGTGCGAGAGGGGATGCTCGCGGCCCGCGGCAACCTTCGGCTCTTCATGGATGCAGACAACTCAACCTCGGTCGACCAGTGCAACAAAATGCTCCCGCTCTTCCGGGAAGGGTACGATGTGGTGATTGGTTCCCGCGCGGCGAGAGGTTCGCGCCTCGTGCCGCCGCAGCCGTGGTACAAGCAGATCGCCGGCAAAATCGGCAACCTCGTGATCCAGGCGCTCGTGCTTCCGGGCATGTGGGACACGCAGTGCGGGTTCAAGTGTTTCACGGAAGAAGCCGCGGAACGGATTTTCCGGTTGGCGACCATCGACCGGTGGGGCTTCGATGTTGAGGTGCTGGTGCTCTCAGAGCGGCTGGGCTACCGGGTGAAGCAGGTGCCGGTGGTTTGGGTGAACGATATGCGGAGCACGGTGAGCTTCCGCGGCTACCTCTCAACGTTTGTTGACGTCGCGCGGATTCGGTGGCGGCTCTGGAGGAAGGCGTACCAGCTTGGGGCACCATGAAACCCGTTAGAGGCAGCCAGGTTTTATGAACATATTTGCATGCCATGAATGCCACGGAGCGTTGCCAGAAGGTCTGGCGGTGCACGCGCGGTCGCCGTGGGGGGACCTACCTCTAACGGGATGAAGCGGTCACAGTTCCGCCAAGATGTGGTTTCCGGTGACTGGGTGCTCGTGGCGCCCGGCCGGTTCCACGGGCACATAAGCATCAGGCAGCATCGTGTTCGCCGGAAGGTGGCACTGAAGACCCGCTGCCCGTTCGAGCGCCCATTCTCATCCGTGAGCGAAACGGTGATCCTGGGGTACCCGGCGGGTGCCGTGCGGCGGGAGGCGACCGCGGGGTGGGGGAGCTATCGGCTCCTCGTGCTCCAGAACCGGTACCCGGCGGTGGCACATCGGAGCGATACAGTACAGAGAGGTACCCACGGACCGTTCAGTACCGAGCCCGGGGTCGGGCACCACGACCTGATCATCACCCGGGACCACCGGAGAAACTTTACGAAGCTCTCGCCGGGCGGCGCATCGCTCGTGCTCGAGGCGCTCCGCGACCGCTACCTCATGCTCGTCGCCGACCCGAACGTGCGCTACGTATCCATGTTCCACAACTGGGGCCCGCTCGCCGGTGCCACCGTCTACCACCCGCACTACCAGCTCATCGCGGTTCCGGTAGCGCCGCCGGACGTACAGCGCTCACTCGACGGTTCGGCACGCTACTACCGCGAGCGGAAGCGCTGCGTGCACTGCCTCTTGATCGACTGGGAGCGGCGGCAGCGGAAGCGGGTTATCGTGGAAACGGCGGATGCCATCGCCATCGCGCCCTACGTGTCGCGCAACCCCTTCGAGGTCCGCGTGTTCCCAAAGCGGCACCTGCCCTACTTCGAGAGTACCCCCGACCGGTACCTCGACGGCGTTGCCCGGGTGCTCCAGGTGGTGCTCCGCTGGATCGAGCGGCGGCTCTACGATCCCGACTACAACTTTTTCATCCACACCTCACCGCTCCGGGGAAAGGGCCGGTACCGTCACTACCACTGGCACGTGGAGGTGTACCCAAAGTTCAGCACGCGCGCCGGGTTTGAGTTCGGCACCGGGATCGAGATCAACCCAGTGGATCCTGACCTCGCGGCGAAAATTATCCGTGGCTGAGGTACCATAGGGGTATGCTTCGGAAGCTTATCATTGCCAACTGTTCACCTTCTCCGCCAACCGGCGGATTCGGCGGATTGCGATTTGTTGCCAAAAACGCTGTGTCGACGACTTGCGTTTTCGGATAAATCGGGAAGAAGATGAACTCGCTATGAGCAAGTTACTTATCGCCAACTGGAAAATGAATCCGCAGACCGAGGCCGAGGCGGTGCGGCTCGCGCGAGCAGAGGATGCGCCGAACGTGGTGGTCGCACCGCCCTTCCCGTTTTTACGGGCGGTGGGTGGGGTTTTGAGAAAAGCCGCTCTTGGTGCGCAAGATGTGTTCTGGGAGCCGCGCGGCGCTTTCACCGGCGAAGTTTCTCCGACTATGCTCAAGCGTCTCGGCGTGCGGTACGTGATCGTAGGGCACTCGGAGCAGCGGCAGCTCGGCGAGACCGATGCGATGGTGAACCGGAAGGTACTCTCCTCGCTTGAGGCCGGCCTCGGCGTGATTCTTTGCGTGGGAGAGGGAAGCGGTGCCCGGGCGCACGGGTTCGGCGCGGCGCAGCGATTCGTGGCAGCGCAGCTCCGGGCTGACCTGCGCGGCGTGAAGGTGGCGCGAGGTTCTCTCTCAATTGCGTACGAGCCTCTCTGGGCGATCAGCACCGCCCGTTCGGCAAACTATAAGGACAATGCGGACACCCCGGAGGATGCCGCAGCGATGATCGACCACATCCGCACGTTTGTCCGGGCACGGCTCGGCGTTCGCCCGCTGGTGTTCTACGGCGGTTCGGTGAACGGCGGGAATGCGGCGCGTTTCCTTGGGAACCGTGGCATTGATGGCGCCCTCGTGGGCGGGGCGAGCCTCAACTCGAAAGAATTTATCTACATAGTGAAGATGGCCAGTTCTGCCGGTGAACGATGACAGTGGACGGTTGTCCTCGAAAATTCACGTTCGAGACCAGCTATGCACCCGACCGTCTCGAAATAGTCTACTGCGAGGCTTGTTACAATGCAGAAGTCGTTTGATAAAAACAAGCCGAAGTCCCGCCGAAGCTTTAGCAAAGGCGGATGAGCAATGCTATAACGCCGAGGTTGTCTAGCGAGGGTGCTGTGACGCGTCACAGCACCTATAAATGGGCGATGACAAAAAGCGAATCTAGAACACGTTCGACAAGGAGTTCGGCTGAGGCTCACTCGAAGCCCTCAGTGTCTTCGACACTTCGATGAACTCAGTGTCTTCGACACTTCGATGAACTC
>CAYJQO010000011.1:0-18266 GCA_964372445.1 uncultured Candidatus Saccharibacteria bacterium | reverse complement strand
TTATCCTCGGTGGCACCGGGAGCGGGACAAGTGCCGCCCTTCAGCTTGGGTACGGTTCCGGAACTCGGTGGGGTTTGGCGAACGCCGGCGGCAACTTCTACATTTTTGCACCAACCACAGACGGTGGCGGTGGAACCGGACCGCCCAATATTATGTTCTCCATTCTCTCGAGCGGGAACGTTGGGATTGGTGGTAGCGCTCCAGGTTTTAAGCTTGACGTAGCTGGAGGTTCGATCAACATTTCCCAAGACCAAGCGCTCCGTGCGGCTGGCAACTGGCTCATCGGCCAAACGTCTGGGGGCAACCTCATTTCGATCGGCTCGATTGGGGTGGCGAACGATATTCGGTTTGATAGCTCTGCCGGTGCTGGCATCGTGACTATACGCGGTGCCGCCTCACCCACCTACCGCCTTGACGTGAACGGGGGGATTCATGCGACCGGAGACATCTGCACCGATCAAGGTGGTGGGAGATGTTTAAGCACCTCGCCGCTCATCGGGTCTGGCACCACAGACTACATTGCCAAGTTTACCAGCGCTGGTTCAATCGGAAACTCACGAATTGTTGACACGGGCACCGCGGTCGGCATCGGAACTGGCACACAGACGCCCGGCGCGAACTTAGAAATTGTAGGCTCCCTAGCAGAAACCGTCCGTCTGCGGAAGACGGCGGCGCAACTCGGAAGCGTTGATATTTTTGTCGCGGTAGGAACGCCTGGTGCCATCCGGAACGGAACGCAACTCTGCGGAACGGTTCCTGGCCACTTCAATACCGTCTGCCTCGGTTCCTGGGAACCGGGTGGGCGTAACCGATCGTGCGATGGTACAGGTGTCAACACGTTTGCGAGCGGCCGGGCGCTCTGCGCAGACTTTGGGGACTAACGGTCTAGTGCCGTGAACGTAACCGGAAATTCGGGGACGAAATGGCCTTGGGTGGTTGCCGTGCTTGCGGCTGCGGTGCTGGTTGGCGGATACCTGGTTCTCCGGTCGGGCGGTGACCGGGGTGGGACGCTCATGACCTTGGTGAGGAGCGCATTCTCCGGCGAGGAGCTGGTAGCAGAAATTCCCTTGACGCCGCGGCCGCGTGCGGCACAGCCAGCGGCAACCGTTCCTGCGGAAACTTGGATGCAGTCGGCGCCGTTCCCTCTGCAGGTACCTTTGGCGCCTCGGCAGCCCGCACCGGCGCTCCCGGTTCGCCTCCTCTTGAGCGAGGTGATGGCGGGCAGCGCTATGGGTTCGGAGGATGAGTTCATCGAGCTCTTCAATGCCGGAGCGGAATCGGTGAGCCTCACCGGCTGGTCGCTCCGGCGGCGCGCGGCGACCGGGAGCGAGTCCGCGCTCGTCTCCTCGTCCCGCCTCGGGAGCAAGGTGGTGTCGCCAGGCCGCTACTTTCTCCTCGTGAACGACGGTGGCTACCGCGGGGGGGTGGCGCCCGACGCGCGGTGGGCTTCCTCGAATACGTTTGCGTACGCGTCGAACACCATCATGCTCTACAACCCTCGGGGTGAGGCGGTGGACAGGGTGAGCTGGTCGAAGATCCCGCCGGGGCAGAGCCTCGGGCGGCAGTGGTGGGACAAGGATGGATTTGTACTCCAGCCCACCCCCACGCCGCAGAACTCATCAGGCAACTAGGCGGTTCTAGTGCTACCTCGAAACGTTATCCAGTTATCACGCCATGGCGTGATAACTGGATAACGCGCCTTACCACGCTATCAACCCGCCCGGCGTGTGGAATCCGACGATCTCGCTCTGCCCGGTCTGTATTTCTCCTCGCACCAGGCGTACCCTACACCTCCACTCCATGGTACAATGCTCCAAAGGTCGGGTAAGCTAAATAATAACCCAATCTATAATGGACCAATCAACGGCGAAGCAGAAAATGGGCGTCTTGATGAGCCCCTGCCCGTGCGGCTCTGGGAAAATGTTCTACCTCTGCTGCGGGACCGCGCAGGCTGCGGAGCTCGCGAACGAGAACTGTCCCTGCGGATCAGGTAAAATGGTGAAGGACTGCTGCATGAAGAGCCCTGAAGCACACAAGGCTATGGGTATGTAGCCTTCGATGGAAGGTTTAGTAGTTGCGGCGGCAGCTGCCGTGGTGTCCACGGCAGCTGTTTTTATGCTCAATGGCTACGACGTAGGTATGCCCCATTGACATCAGAACGTTTTGTACCTACCTTGGATTCAGGACTTTCCACGTAACAATTCTTTGAGGTTTCCCATGGGGAAGCAGTTTAATAAGCGAGATAAAATGGTTCCGAAGTTGGTACCGATTGAGGCATATGAGGAGCGGCTTCGCCGTATCGAGGCGGCGAGTGGCGCGAAGGATTCCGAAACGCGGAAGCCAGCAGAGCAGAGCGGCGGTGGAATCCGACGATCTCGCTGTGCCCGGTGTGGCTATCAACCCCCGCGGGGGTTGATGGTCATCTGCTCAAAGTGCGGGTACGATCATCGGAAGCGGTAGCTTCAGCCACCGACGTTGCGTCGGTGGCTTTGCTTTCCCATACCATAGTGGTGGTGCCAAGCAGGCATGGTACCAATCCCTTTCCATAATTGACGGAAGCAATGCTTTTCGGTACGCTTGGCACCGTTCTTCGAAATTTAAGAATCATACTTCTTGAGCAACCCAGGAAATACGAGCTCATCACCCCTCTCGAGACATCGAGAGGGTTTTTATTCAGACTTGACGTCCCATCTCGATATGGTATAGCATTACTGCAGCAACCAGCTGCGCGACAACGCAGAGAAACCGTTTTAAAAACCACATACGAAAGGAATACCCCATGATTGATATTGCATTGACATCCGGGAGCACGGACGAGAAGCCGCCCGTGAACTCATTCCTCTTCCTCGTGAGATCAATGCTTCAAATTGAGAAGACGCGCGTGGCGACCGAGGCGCGGCAGACGCACCTCGCACTACGGGGAAAACAAGATCCAGAAACCGATGAGCTCCTCAAAAAGCTCATCGAGCTCGAGCGCTTCGTTGACGGCCGCATCGCGACACGCATCAAGGAGCACCCCGCCTACCCGTGGTTCAGCCGCGTGAAGGGCGTCGGGAAAGAGAACATCGGCAAGGTCGTTGGCCTCGTCGACATCCGCAGAGCAGGCACCGTGAGCGCGCTCTGGAAATTCGCCGGCTACCACGTGGTGGGCGGCACCGCACCGAAGCGTGTGAAGGGCGGCGGCACGCTCGAGTGGAACAGCCAGCTCCGCTCCATGTGCTGGCGCCTCGCCGGCAGCCTCCTCAAGGCACAGGGCATCTTCTACGAGTACTACCTCCGTGAGAAGGAACGGTACTATGAACGCTACCGAGCAGAGGGGAAGCAGGTGGTGAAAGCGAGCGAGCTTCCGCAGGCGCGGGGGAAACGCGTGGAGTCCGATGGCGTCATCACCGAAGGCCACATCCACAACCAGGCGCTCCGGAAGATGGTGAAGCTCTTCCTCGCGTGCCTCTGGCACGTGTGGCGTGAGGCGGAGGGGCTACCGACCCGCGTGCCCTACGCCCATGAGAAGCAGGGGCATACGACCATCATTGACCCGTGGGAGATGGTGGATAAGCCGGCAAAAAAACAACGTAAGGTAAGTGCCGCATAAAGTAGTAAGCCAGTATGACTAAGAACACCAAAGGAAGGGAGCGAGCCATATATAATGAGAGACCCAGTTCCACAGAGCGAGCCATAACTATTGAGAATCCCAGACAGGTAGAGCGAGCCAAGAAGAAGGAGAAACCCATGAACATTGAGCGAGCCGGGATCGGGGAGAAACCCACGAATAATGAGCGAGCCAATGAAATTGTGTAGCCCATGAAAATAGAGCGAGCCAATCGCGCAGAGTGAACCGCTAGTTGGGAGCAACCCATAAAAGAGGAGCGACCCTCAAGCAGAGATGTTTGAGGGTTCTTTTTATTCTCCTTCGCCGAATACCGTGGGCGTTAGCCCATAGATGAAGGCGAGGAGAACCCTTCCGTAGCTCGAAGAGCGAAGGAGGGCTGGCTTCGGAAGAATTCCGCTAAGATACCACGGATGTCCCTCGACAAGCTCGGGATGGTAAGCTTTGTCGAACCATAAGCCCGTGGAGCTTCATTGTAGTCATGTATAGCATCGGTTGAGGCGTTGCGGCAAAGGAACTACAGTAGAGACACTCCCCATGGCAGTGCCGTACGATCACCTCCCCCAGACGCCTGGCGTCTACCTCATGCGGGACGAGCGCGGTCGCATCCTCTACGTTGGGAAGGCGGCGAACCTCCGGCGGCGCGTTTCGAGCTACTTCCAGAGGCCCCGCCTCCACCAAGGTTCCGGCGGGCAAGCGCATGACGCACGCCTCGAGCGGCTCGTCCGCGAGGTCGCTCGCGTGGGCTACCGGAAGACGGAGACCGCACTCGAGGCCCTCATCCTTGAGGCGGAGCTCATCAAGCGGCACCAGCCGCCCTACAACATCCTCGAGAAGGATGACACCAGCTTCCTCTTCGTGGAGGTTACCCGCGAGGAGTTCCCGCGGGTGCTCCTCGTGCGTGGGCGGCAGCCAGCCGCCGGTCGCCGGTTCGGTCCCTTCACCTCGGCCGCAGCGCTCCGCGAGGCGCTCCACCTGCTCCGGAAGATTTTTCCGTGGAGCGTTCATCCTTCGACTGGGCGCAGGACAAGCGAGCACGGCAAACCAGGGCGGGCATGCCTCGATTACGAGCTGGGCCTCTGCCCTGGCACGTGCGTCGGCGCGATTGACCGCGACGCATACAGCAGGAACATCAGGCACCTGGTGCAGCTCCTCGAGGGCAAGCGGAGCACCGTGGTCCGCGAGCTCGAACGCGAGATGCGGCTCTCGAGTGACCGAGAGGAGTACGAGCGTGCGGCGGAGCTCCGCCGGCAGCTCTTCGGGTTGCGGCATATCCAGGACGTCGCGCTCATCGGCGAGTCGGAGATTGTCGGAAAGGCGAGGCGAGGCCGTGGCCTGCGGATCGAGGGGTATGACGTGTCAAACATCTCGGGAACCGCTGCGGTGGGGGCGATGGTGGTCTTCACCGGCGGCAAGCCGGATCGGGACGAGTATCGGAAGTTTCGGATTCAAACCTTCTCCGAACCGAATCCTGCCCGCTCGGCAGGCGGGGATACCGGCATGCTCAAGGAGGTGCTCTCCCGCCGCTTCAGCCGTGCTCGTCGGGCAGATGGCTGGCAGCTCCCTGACTGCATCCTTATCGACGGCGGGAGGGGGCAGGTGAACGTGGCAAGACGGGTGCTCGAGGAGCATGGCTTGAAAATCCCTGTGGTTGGCATTGCGAAGGGCCCCGCGCGGAAGAAGAATGAGTTCGTGGGCAAGATCCCCGGCGGCGTGGATGAGCAAACGCTCATCAGGGTGCGCAATGAAGCTCACCGCTTCGCGATCTCATACCACCGGCGCGTGCGCCAATCGATGTCACTCAAGCGCGGAGTTCGTTGACGGAAGTGCCGCTGGGTGATACCTTGGACGCAGCTTCATGTGAAACGTTCAAAACTTTATAGGAGATCAGTCATGTTTTGTAGATTCTGCGGCGAAGACCCCGATGCGTATGTGCTTTTGCCGAGGCGAGAGCCCAACGGCTCCCTGTGCACCATGGTGTGCCTCTCGTGCGCCGAGAAGCTTCCCGAGTACTGTACGAAACACCACGTGCCGCACCTTGGGTTCACCGATGGCACGACCGCATGCCAGCAGTGCATCGAGGAGCTCGTGGTAGCCCACCGGGAAGATGCGCCTCGCTGGTGCGAAAGGATACGGGAAGCACTGACGCTGCCGTTGGAAGAGGATGGCATGGATGGGCACGAAGAGTTCCAAGAGATTGTGGAGGCTGCTGAGACAAGCTCATTGGTCACCGGTGACGACGAAGCAATTGCTGTGCTGCGGTTCATCGTCACGAAAGCGTTACGGTTGCACCACTCCCCCGAGCAGGTGATCGAAGAACTGGTGGTGCTCAAGTCCGCCGACTGCATCTTGGGTTAGCTGTGAGAGCCGATTGTTGCATAAAAAGAGCCCTGGGATGCCAGGGCTCTTTCATATTGACGTCGGGTTGGCAAAGGGCTATAACACGGGTAGCTCTAGAACACAACACTAACTACATATGAAGGAGAAGGATTATGTACCTCATGAACTGGGGACCATTCACGAGCCGCAAGGCGAGGGAGTGTGATATTACGCCCTACGAGCGCTACCTTGGTATCCGGGCCACACTTCGCTGTCCGGTGTGCGCGGCGAGGAACCGCTTTACCACACAGACATATCCATTTGTGTTCGGGTTTATTAGGGGCCGTTGGGTTCTTGCAAGAGACGAGATAGTGAACTATCTCTCCATGTGCTTTCTCGATCCAGATGAAGAAGACGGAATTGGTCCTTGCAAGCATTGTGGTGCTCCCTCTAGGTTGCCTGAAGCTGATTTCAAACGGTTGTGTAAAGAAATGCGTGCCCAGATCACGGTGAGATGGCTTGAAAAAGCTTGCCGCATGGATGTGCGGCTCAAACGGGCTGGGTAGAAAAAAGGCGTGCACAAAAGTGCACGCCTTTTGCCTTTGATTGATCGCGAGCAGAGCCGCCGTGGGGTATAATGGAACCATGAACCGTTGGGTTCGGAAGCTGCAGCCCGAGTGGGTGCTCCGCCTTGGCCTCGGGGCGATGTACCTCTACTCTGGAGCCGACCTCATTGTGAATCCGGTGCACTGGTACGGCTACGCGCCGCGGTGGTTCTTGGAACTCGTGCATTTGGTGGTTTCCACGGACGCATACCTGGCGATCCAGGGAATTGGGGAGCTTGCGATCGCGCTCCTCCTCCTCGCCTGGTTCCTGCCACGCTGGGGGTTGCGTGTAGGCGCAACACTCGCGACTACCGAACTCTTCCTCATCCTAGTGCTCGTTGGCATTGACCCGATCACCTTCCGCGATCTCGGTCTCCTCGGCGGCGCTGTTGCGCTCACCGCTCTTGCGTTCCGTGGCGATACGGCATAGTTGGCACCATGAGCAGGCACACTGTCCCGATCGTCATTGCCATGCTGGGTGTCGTCGGCGTTACCTATGGGGTAGCAACCCGAACGGCGCCGGCCACGCCGCCAACGGGCAGCGTCCGTGAGGTTACCATCGTCGCGCGACACAACCAGTGGCGATTCGATCCGGAGTTCATCGATGCGGTGCAGGGTGAGCGGATCGTCGCGACGGTGGTCAACGAGGACGATTTTGACCATGGCTTTGCCATCGACATGTTCGGCGTGTACGAGCGTATCCCGGCGCGAAGCACCGTGAAAGTAGCATTCACCGTGACTGAAGCAGGCGACTTCCCGTACTACTGCTCCGTTTCATGCGGCGGGGGAGTCGTGGAGGGCGAACGGCGCGGCCACTTTGACATGTACGGCAAACTCCACGTGCGGAGCACCGCCCCGGCGACCCGGTAGCACCTGCCTGCCTGGTTCGAGTGGAGCCCCACGGCCTTACGGCCGTGGCACCTCTCCACACGCTTCGTCGGGCGGAACCCTCCGAAGCGTACCCTCCTTCGCCAAGGCTACGGAGGGTACCCACCTCGCATTCATCCACGGGTTTACACCCGTGGCTTTCTGCGAAGGAGGGTAAAAGGCGATCTACGCTGATATAATAGAAGGGTGCTCGCCAATGAGATTAGGAAGTTTTTCCGCGGCGAGGTAGCGGATGACGCCGCGACGCTCGCGAGGTACAGCCGGGACGCGAGCCTCTTCGAGGTCAAGCCGGCTCTCGTGGTGTTCCCCAAGGATGTCGAGGACGTGAGGCGCCTCGTGCGCTTCGTGCGCGAGCAGCGGGAAGCGGGTGAGGATGTTTCACTCACGGCGCGTGCGGCCGGCACGGACATGACCGGTGGGCCGCTTAGTGAATCCATTGTCATGGACTTCACGCGGCACATGAACCGGATTAAGGAAGTGGGGGACCTGCCCGCCGGATCTGGTGCGGAGGCGGGAGGGTACGCGGTTGCCGAGCCGGGCGTTTACTACCGTGACTTCGAGCGGGCGACCCTCGCGAAGGGCTACCTCATGCCATCGTACCCGGCATCTCGCGAGCTCTGCGCGATCGGTGGCATGGTGGCGAACAACGCCGGCGGGGAGAAAACCTTACGGTACGGGAAGACGCAAGACTACGTTGCGTCGCTCAAGGTGGTGCTCTCGGACGGCGAAGGGCACATCGTGAAACCTCTGACCAAGCGGGAGCTCGAAGCGAAGCTTGAGCTCGCCGGTCCGGAGGGCGACCTGTACCGAAAACTCTACCGGCTGCTCGAGGCTAACTACGATGTGGTGCAGAAGGCGCGGCCGAAAGTTTCCAAGAACTCTGCCGGCTACAACCTCTGGGATGTGTGGGACCGGAAACGCTTCGATCTCACCAAGCTCTTCGTGGGTTCCCAGGGTACGCTTGGGATCGTGACCGAGGTACGGTTCCGTTTGATCAAACCGCAACCCTACGTCGGGATGGTGGTGCTGTTCCTCGATGACCTCGCCCCGCTCGCGGGGCTCGTGAATGCGGTCCTCCCGTTCCGGCCGTCGAGCTTCGAATCGTTTGACGACCACACGTTCCGGCTCGCCCTCAAGTTCTTCTGGGGGTTCCTCACGCTCTTCGCGAGGAATCCCATCTCGCTCCTTGCGGCATTCCTCCCGGAGTTCTGGCTGGTCCTCACCCACGGCATGCCGAAGCTGGTCCTGATGGTTGAGTTTGAGGAGGCGAGCCAGGCAGCGGTGGCCGAGAAAATCCGATCCCTCCGCGAGGCGCTCAAACCGTTTGGGGTGCGGACAAAGGTTGCGCGGAGCCGCTCGGGGGCCAAGAAGTACTGGCTCATCCGCCGCGAGAGCTTCAACCTCTTGCGGCACCGCGTGCGCGACTTGCAGACAGCCCCCTTCGCGGATGATGTTGTCGTGAACCCAGCGGAGCTCCCCACGTTCCTGCCAAAGCTCTACGAAATCCTCGATCGGTACCACCTGCTCTACACGATCGCCGGTCACGTCGGGGACGGCAACTTCCACATCATCCCGCTCATGAAGCTCTCGGACCCAACCGAGCGAGCCAAAATTCGGCCGGCGATGGATGAAATCTACCAGCTTGTGCTCGCTCACGGAGGGTCCATCACCGGGGAGCACAACGACGGTTTGGTCCGGGGTCCCTACCTCGAGATCATGTTTGGGGTGGAGGTGTACCGGCTGTTCGAGCAGGTCAAGCATATCCTGGACCCCGGGAACATATTCAACCCCGGTAAGAAGGTGGGCGCGACGTTTGCGTTCATGGAGCAGCACTTCAAGCGCTCGTAGCACATATGCCGGGAACTGATACCTACGCGAGGCAGAACGCTTGGTGGGCGTTGATCGTGATGGTTGCCTCGACGATCATCGTTGCCGAGGAGGTTTACAAGCTCATCGTGCGTATGGTCGATCGGCGCGGGGTGTAGTATAATCGCGGCAATGCCAAATCGGAGACGGTTGGTTTTTCTTTTGATCCTGCTCATGTTCCTTGCGGTGGGCGCGGCGGTGTTTGATTACCAACCGTGGTGGCAACAGGTTTCCTCTTCCCGGCCCTGGGCTCTCGGGCTCGACCTCGCGGGGGGAAGCCTGCTCACCTATGCGATTGACTTGTCTCAGGTAGCCCAGCGGGATCACGATTCCGTGGTGCGGGGCCTCCGTGACGTCATCGAGAAACGCGTGAATCTCTTCGGCGTGAGCGAGCCGCGGGTGTACCACGAGGTTGCGGGCGGGCAAACGCGCCTGGTGGTAGAGTTGGCGGGCATCAAGGACGTGGCAAAGGCTATCAAGGAGATCGGCGCGACGCCGTTCCTAGATTTTCGTGAGGTGGCCGAGCAGGGGACGAGCACCATCACGTTCTCGCCGACCAAGCTCAACGGCCGCTACGTGAAGGGGGCGCAGCTGGACTTTGCATCGGTGGGCGGGAAACCGGAAGTGAGCATTGCATTCAACGACGAGGGAGCGAAGATTTTTGAGGAGCTCACCGAGAAGAACGTGGGGAAGCCGCTCGCGATTTTCCTGGACAATGACCTCATCGAAATGCCCACCGTGCGCGAGAAGATCTCCGGCGGACGGGCGCAGATCACCGGCCAGTTCACCATCGACGAGGCGCGTACCTTCGTCGAACGGTTCAACGCCGGGGCGCTCCCGGCCCCCGTTACGTTGATCAACCAGCAGACGGTGGATGCAGACTTTGGGGCGGACTCCCTTACCCGGGCGATCAATGCCGGGGCGATCGGTACCCTACTGGTTCTCATGTTCATGGTTGCCTACTACCGCAAGTTTGGTGTGTACGCGGCTGTGGCGCTGCTCATGTACGTGGCACTGACGCTCGCCGTATTCAAGGCGTTGCCCATCACCCTGACCCTCGCCGGCATTGCCGGTTTCATCCTATCCATTGGCATGGCGGTTGATGCGAACATTCTGGTGTTCGAGCGCACCAGGGAGGAGGTGCGGCGCGGGCTTACCCCGAGCGCGGCGATCGAGGAAGGGTTCCGGAGGGCCTGGACGTCCATTCGTGACTCAAACATCTCGACGATGATCACCGCGGCAGTCCTCTACTACCTCACGTCGAGTTTCGTGCAAGGCTTCGCGATTGCGCTCTTCATCGGCGTCGTCATGAGCATGTTTTCAGCCATCACCATCACGCGTACGCTCCTCCGCGTTTTCATGTGCCGGGGCGAGTCCGCGGCCAAGCCGGCGTAACCCATGGACCTCATTGCCAAGCGGCACCTCTTCCTTGGGTTTTCTGGAGCACTCGTGCTGATCGCCTGGGTGCTCGTAGCCACGCTGGGCTTGCGACCGGGGATTGACCTTCGGGGTGGTACGCAGTGGCAGGTTGCGTTCGAGAACCCCAGCGTGAGCGAGGGCAGCATCCGCTCGTCGCTCAGCGCGGCCGAAGGTGCCGTTGACGTTTCGGTCAAGCGGGCCGGAGATGCGTCGTTCATCTTGCGACTCCCGGACATTACCGAAGAGCAGCACCAGCGGTTCCTCGCGGTGTTGAACGGCGACTTGGGTACGACGACGGAGAAAAATTTTTCAAGCATCGGTCCCACGATCGGGTCAGAGCTACGGCGCAAATCGCTCTGGGCAATCGCGGCGGTGCTCCTCGGCATCTCGCTCTATATTGCGTGGGCGTTCCGTAAGGTTTCGGCACCGGTGAGGTCGTGGAAGTACGGAGTGGTAACGCTCGTGACGCTCCTCCACGACGTGTCGATCCCGACCGGCCTCCTCGCCTACCTTGGCTGGGCGATGGGGGTTGAGATTGATACCAACTTCATTGTTGCGCTCCTCGTGGTGATGGGGTTCTCGGTGCACGATACCATTGTGGTGTTTGATCGCATACGGGAGAACCTCACCCGGAGGCGAGGCCAGCAGGTCGTGCTCCGGGACGTGATCAACCAGAGCGTCAATGAGACTATCGCCCGCTCCATCAATACCTCACTGACCCTCATCCTGGTGCTCCTCACGCTCATCGCCGTTGGTCCTCCGTCCCTGTTCTTCTTCATTTTGACCATCCTGGTGGGCACCGTCTTTGGCACCTACTCGTCCATTTTCGTGGCGAGCCCTCTCCTCTTCATCTGGGGAAAACGTGGAGCTTGACTTGAAGTAGGTTACGGTGGTACGCTAGATTATTCGGTATGGTGAAAAATCTAGACCAACTTATCGAACAGCTCTTCTCCGGGTTCAACGCCAAGCAGCGCAAGGTGCTTACTGATCGTTTCGGGCTTCGAACCGGCGAGCAGGCAACGTTGCAAGCCATCGGCGACAGCCTTGGGATTACCCGGGAGCGGGTTCGCCAAATCGAGGAGCAGGCGCTCAAGAAGCTTGCGGTCCAGGTCAAGGTGAAGGTCCCCACGCTCGTGGGAGAGGCGCTCTCGTACCTCGCCTCGGTCGGTGGCGTGCGCCGGGATGACTGCTTTGTCAGTGATGCACGTCACCAGTGGTTCGGCAAGGGCGATCTACGGCATGCGGATCAGAAGGTTCGTTTCATTTTTGCTGCAGCAGGCGCCCCGGCGTACCACCGGGAAGATGATGACGTGCACGCATTCTGGTACACGAACGATGCGGCGGAAAAGAAGTTTCAAGATCATGTACGGCAGGCGGTGCAGTTCTTCAACGGTCGCAGTCGGGACGCCCTCCTGAAGGATCAGGCCTACCTTGCGTACTGCCGCGATTTTACCTCCGGCCACTTCCTCTCCATCTCGAAGCACTTTGGGATGAACGTCTTTGGTGACATTGGCCTGCGAGCGTGGCGGGAGATTGTCCCCAAGACCATCCGCGACAAGGCGTACCTCGTGCTCCGCAAGCACGGGTCGCCGCTCCACTTTGAGGACATCGCGAAATTCATTAACCGGTACGGCATCGATCGGAAACCTGCGCACGTGCAAACGGTCCACAACGAACTCATCAAGGACGATCACTTTATCCTGGTGGGCCGAGGCGTCTACGGGCTCCGCGAACAAGGCTTCGAACCGGGCACGGTACGCGAGGTGATCGCGCGGGTGCTCCGCAAGCGTGGGCCGCTCGCCTCGACCGACGTGGTGCGGTTTGTGGGTGAGCAACGGGTGCTCAAGATGAATACGGTGCTCCTCAGCCTCCAGAATCGGCGCTACTTCCGTCGACTCAACGACGGGCGCTACCACGTGAAGGAGGCCTAACCTGAAGTCCTCTGGAGGTGCCGTCGAGCCCTCTCTGAACTGCTTCCACGCTGACTACAGGAGCAGTATACTTAGTGTATAGTCCCGCGGTACGGTGCTACCGAACGGCATGGTCCGAGACATATTCACCCATCTCATTGATATCGTCGCTGAGTTTTTCAGAAAGGAAGAGGTCTGGTGGCTGCTCGTTGTTTTGGCCATCCTCGGGGTAGTTGGAGCTAGTGTCCCCAACCTAGGGGAGGTAAGTATCGTTCGTTTTCTTAGGGCCACGTGGTGGCTGTGGCTCTTCTTGGTGCTCTTGCCTGCCAGCCGGTCCCTCTGGCTCTTCTGGCGACAGGAACTCTTTAAGCGATCTATTCGGTTTGTGCTTCTCGAGATCAAGATGCCGCGCGAAGTTGCCAAGAGCCCACAGGCCATGGAGCAGGTCTTGCATGCATTGCACTCGCTCCGGAATTTTCCCGGGGACATAGAGGAAAAGTACTGGGTTGGCGAGGTGCCCCGGTGGTTCGCGCTCGAGATAGTAAGCTTTGGAGGGGAAATCCATTTCTATGTGCGTGTCTACGCCAAGCAGCGTAACCTCGTTGAGGCGGCGTTCTTCTCGTACTACACCGATGTGGAAGTGGTTGAGGTTGACGACTACATCTCCCGGCTGCCGCGCAATGCCGCGGATCTCTACGCGCGCGGCCTCGGGATCTGGGGAACCGAAATGGTGCTCGACAGGCCTGACGCGTTCCCCATCAAATCGTACGTTGACTTCGAGCATGTGGCCGAGGAGAAACAGTTTGACCCGATCTCTACCTTCCTCGAGGTGCTCAGCAAGGTACGGCAGGGGGAGATCGTGGGTATCCAGATTCTCATTGCCCCTGGGGATCCCGGCTGGCACCGGCGGTGGGAGAAACTGGTGGAAGAGCTCCGTCGCCCTTCAACCGCGAAGGTCTCCTCCGGCAAAGGCCCGCAGGGAGAGCTCGCCGGGCTCAAGGAAACCTTAATTGCCCGCTCACCTGGGCAAACCGACATCCTCGAGGCGGTCGAGAATAACCTCTCGAAACCCGCGTTCGATACCCTCATCCGTTTCATCTACCTGTCACCGATAGAGCTCTTCTATGACAGCTACGCGCGGCGCGGGCTCACGGGGGCGTTCAACCAGTACAGCTCGCTCAACCTGAACCGATTCCGACAGAACTATACGATGAGCACCCGCACCCGCATCTGGCACTGGCCACACGTTGCGCCGCGGTCGCGGAACGTCTACCGGCAGCAGCGCCTTCTCTACAACTATCGGAACCGCGAGGTGCCGCCCGAAACATGGATGGGCCGGCTCATGACCTCCTACCTCCTCAACTGGAACTTCTCGTCCCGCCGGTTCAAAATGAACGTAGAGGGGATCGCGACCCTCTTCCATCCGCCGACCATGGTGGTCCTCACGGGCCCGCACATGGTGCGCGTGGAGAGCCGGAAGACGGGGCCACCGGCCGGCCTCGCGATCTTCGGGGACGAGAAGGAAATGGATCGCTACCTGTAGCATGGATGTTTTCCAGATACTCTATGGACGGTTCTTGGCTATCGAATGGCGAGAGCTCTTCTCGAGCATTCGTGATTTTGTCACCTTCCTCGATGCTGTGCTCCTCGCCTTCTTCATCTACCTTTTCGTTCGGGCCTGGAAGCTCCGACCGCGATTCGTGTCGCCGTTTTTCAAACCGGCCCAGCGGGTAGTCGAGCTGAAGGATCCAGCCCTCGTGGCCAAGTGGGAAGAAATCAAGCGGAAGGCCGGGTCCGCCCCGCCCCAGTCGCTGGTCGTGGCGATTATGGACGCGGACAAGTTTACCGACGTGGTGCTGAAGCGCCTTGGCTTCAAGGGCAAGCACATGGCCGATCGCCTCGAGCAGCTCGCATCCAGTGACATGAAATCGATCGATCGGCTGTGGCGGGCACACCGGGCGCGCAACGATCTCGCACACACCCCGGACTACCGTATCTCCCCGGTCGACGCGCACGAAATTCTCGGCATCTACGAGGAGTTCCTGAAGGAGCTCGGGGCGCTCTAGCGACGTCCACCACATTTACCACATGGCTACCGCAAGAAGTTCGAAAATTCAGCTCATTCGGTATGCACCGCCGCCGCCGGAGCTTCCCATGCACGGTAAGGTTGATGGGAAGGACTGCTCCTTCATTGGGCGAACCAACTACGTTGCCGCGCTCGAGGAGAAACGGTTCATCTTCGGCATCAAGCGTGTCGACCGCCGCCGCCACCTCTACATCGTGGGGAAGAGCGGGGTGGGGAAGTCAAAGTTGCTCGAGCTCCTCATCCGCCAGGACGTTGCCTACGGCCATGGCCTCTGCCTGATCGATCCGCACGGTGACGTGATCGACGCGATCCTCGATTTCATCCCGGAGGCGCGGATCGGCGACGTCTGCCTCATCGATCCCTCCGACAGCGCCTACCCGTCTTCCTTCAACCCTTTGGCGAACGTCGATCCCTCCTTCAAGCACCAGCTCACCCAGGGCCTGATCGAGGTGATGGAGAAGCAGTTCGGCGCGAACTGGACACCGCGCCTGGAGCACGTCTTCCGCTTCACCTGCCTCGCGCTCCTCGACTACCCGCACGCCACGATGCGGGGGATGATCTCCATGCTCACCGACCGCAACTACCGGCAGAAGGTCGTGGAGTACATCGAGGACGACATGGTGAAGCGCTTCTGGGCAATCGAGTTCGCGGACTGGTCCGAGAAGTTTGACACGGATGCCATCATCCCCCTGGTGAACAAGCTGGGGCAGTTCCTCTCGGACCCAATGCTCCGGAACATCTTTGGCCAGAAGGAGAATAAGATCAGCCTGGAGGACCTCATGCAGCGGAGGCAGATCATTCTGATCAACCTCTCGAAAGGGCGGCTGGGCGAGGAGAATGCGAGCTTCTTCGGTTCCATGTTCATTACGAAGATCAAGCAGGCGGGCATGGCGCGCGCGGCAATCCCCGAATCCGAGCGGCACGACTTCTACCTGTACGTTGACGAGTTCCATAACCTGGTGACGGAGACCTTCGAGAACCTGATGTCTGAGGCGCGGAAGTATGGTCTCTGCCTCACGATGGCCCACCAGTACATGGGGCAGCTCATCCCGCGGGTCCAGGCGGCGGTTCTGGGGAACGTGGGGTCGGCGGTTGTCTTCCGCGTGGGTGGCGAAGATGCCAACCGCCTCGAGGCGGAGATGACGCCGATCTTCAAGGCGAAGGACATGATCAACCTGGGGATGCAGGAGTTCTACATCAAGCTCACGATCGACGGGAACACCTACGATCCGTTTTCAGCGGAAACCCTGAAAGTGCTGCCGCCGCCACGCCGCTCGTTCAAAAATGAAATTATTGAGTCGTCGCGCCAGAGGTACACCATCCCGGCTGATGCCGCGAAGAAGCTTATCGCTGAAGAGGAATCGAGCATCATCCGGAGTGCGCAGGAGAAGGCGATCATCGAGGGCAAGGCGAGGGGTGGGGGAGGGGCGGCGCCGGCCGAGGGGGAGGCGAAGCCGGGTCCAGCCGCCGAGAAGACCTCGGAGCCGTTGATTTAGCGCCGTACATGCCGGCGGAGACCAACCACCCTTCGATGAACTCAGTGTCTTCGGCACTTCGATGAATCCTTCGACCCCGAGCTCAGGACCGAGGGGCTTAGTGTCTTCGACACGTTCGACTAGCTCAGTGTCTTCGACCCTTCGATGAACTCAGTGTCTTCGACACTTCGATGAACTCAGTGTCTTCGACCTGCCAGAACTGCAAGACTCAATTCACGATTGAGCCAGAGGATTTTCAATTTTATGAAAAGATAAAAGTCCCGCCGCCGACCTGGTGCCCGGAGTGCCGGATGATACGCCGCATGACGTATCGCAACGAACGTACGCTCTACAAGGATACGTGTAAGCTCTGTGGCGCGAGCATAATTAGTCAGTATGACCCGAAAGCGAACCTTGTCGTGTATTGTAGCGACTGCTATGTCTCGGATAAGTGGGACAGACTTTCATATGGCAGGCCGTACGACTTTTTAAAACCTTTTTTTCAACAGTTCCGAGAACTCATGCAGGCTGTTCCGCGACGTGCCCTTTACATTGATTTTGCCGTCAACAGCCCCCACACCAACCAGGCCGTGCACCTCAAGAATTGCTACCTCGTATTCGGCGGGCACCACTATGAAGACTCGAGCTACTCGAGTAATAGTATTTATCTCACTGATTGTATGGACGTCGAATTTTCGAAGAAGTGCGAACAGTGTTACTACTCATTCCACCTGCGCCAGTGCAATCGTGTGTGTTTCAGTAGTTATTCCGAGGAATGTTCTGACTCAAGGTTTTTGTACGACTGCCGTAACTGCACACGCTGTTTCGCCTGCGCAGGACTTCGGAATAAAAAATACTGCATATTCAATCGCCAGTATTCGAAGGAGGAATACGAACAGAAGCTCAAAGAATACGATACGGGTTCCTTCCTGAAGCTTACTTCACTTGCCCAGCAGTTTAATACTTACAAGCTCAAGCATCTCCATAAATATGCGTGGGTTCGCAACATAGCCAATTCTATCGGCGATGACCTTGAACGGGTGAAGGATTGCATTCGCTGCTTTTCTGCTACCGAGGCCGAAAACTGCCGTTATTCATTTTTTATTCCCACTGGCGCGAAGGATTCCTATGACCTTGATCACGTCGGTGTGGGCACTGAACTCGCCTATGAGCTTGTCAGTGGCTGGGGCGATAGTAGGGTTGTCTTTGGAAGTCGCGTGTACGATAGCCATGATGTTGCTTATGGGGATGACTGCTATAGTTCTTCGAATCTGTTCGGCTGCATCAGCTTACGCTCAAATGAGTACTGTATTTTGAACAAGCAGTACTCTAAAGAAGAGTACGAGGCAATGGTCTCGAGAATAATCCAGCACATGAATGAAATGCCCTATATTGATAAGAAAAGTAGAGTGTATAAGTACGGCGAATTCTTCCCTCCCGAACTCTCTCCTTTCGCCTACAACGAGACGATCGCCCAAGAATATTTCCCCCTGACCAAGGATGAAGCCATTACTCAAGGCTACAGGTGGCGAGATCCCGAATTACGCAATTACTCAATTACCAAATTACCGCAGGATCTGCCCGATCACATCAAAGACGTCCCAGACTCTATTGTGAATGAAATCATCCAATGCACTCATAATCAAACCTGTAATGAACAATGCACCCAAGCCTTCAAGATCATTCCTCAAGAACTTCAATTCTACCGAAGGATGAGCCTGCCATTACCCAGATTATGTCCTAACTGCCGTCACTACCAGCGTCTCAAACAAAGAAATCCTCTGAAGCTCTGGCATCGTAGCTGCCAGTGCGCTGGTTCTCAATCAGAGAGGGGAGCATATACCAATACCATTGGACATCTCCACGGAGGAGAGAAATGCCCCAACGAATTCGAAACTTCCTATACCCCCGACCGTAAGGAAATCGTTTATTGCGAGCAGTGTTATAACGCGGAGGTTGTGTAACCTTCTCTTATTCGCGCGAATAAGAGAAGGTTTAAGTCTTGTAATTAAAATATGAACTCCGAAACAAAAACCTGTCAGAATTGTCCCGATTGCTACACCGCCTCGCGGTGTCCAGCAATCGAGGATC